>JBMOIB010000001.1:0-124633 GCA_049317545.1 Caulobacterales bacterium
CAGGGCATCGTGCTCACGATGCACGACAAGACCACCAAGCTCAGCCAGCAGGTCAGCGACGAAGTGCGCGGCTTCTTCGGCCGGACGGTCTACGAGACGGTCATCCCCCGCAACGTGCGCCTGTCGGAGGCTCCGAGCTTCGGCAAGCCGGCGATCATCTACGACATCAAGGCGCCGGGCTCGCAGGCCTACCTTGCGCTCGCCAAGGAACTTATCGAGAGAGAAAGAATCCTGCGCGCGGCTGCTTAACAATCGATTCATCAAACCTTTTGCATCGTGAACGTGGGGAGGTCCGAATCGCGGGCCAAAACCACAAGGGCTTTTCCATGAACGATCTCGCACGGCGCGGCCTTGGACGTGGACTTTCGGCGCTGCTCGGCGGCGATCCGGTTCGCGTCGATCCGACGCCCGGGGCGCCATCGAGCCCGCGCCCCGATCCGGTCGCCACCTACACGCCGCCGACGACTTATCCGACGCCGGCCGTCGAACCGCCGGCCGCGGTGGTGACGCCGTTCCCGGCGCCGAGCGCGCTCACCGCGCCGCCGCCGGCCGCGTTCGCGCCGCCGCCCGCCCCGGCCATCGCGCCCGCCAGCGAGGCGGGGGAGGGCGGACCGAAGCTCATCCCGATCGAACTGATCGCCCGCAACCCGGACCAGCCGCGCCGCCATTTCGACGAGACCGACCTCGCCGAGCTCGCCGCGTCGATCAAAGCGCACGGCGTTCTGCAGCCCATCCTCGTGCGCCCGCGCGGCGGCGGGACCTATGAGATCGTCGCCGGCGAACGCCGCTGGCGCGCGGCGCAGCGCGCCGGCCTGCATGCCGTGCCGGCCCTCGTGCGCGACCTCGAAGAATCGCAGGTCCTCGAGATCGCGATCATCGAGAACGTCCAGCGCACCGATCTCAATCCGCTCGAAGAGGCGCAGGGCTACCAGGCGCTGATGGACCGCTTCGGCCACACCCAGCAGGACATCGCCGATCAGGTCGGCAAGAGCCGTCCGCACATCGCCAACACGCTGCGGCTGATGGCGCTGCCGAACGAGATCCAGGACATGGTGCGCGACGGGCGGCTGTCGGCCGGCCATGCCCGCGCGATCCTCACCGCGCCCGATCCGCTGGCGCTGGCGCGTCTCGCGATCGCCAAATCGCTCAGCGTGCGTGAAATCGAGAAGATGGCGGCCAACGCCAAGATCGAACGCGACGGCGCCCGGGTAGGGGCGGACCGCTCGGAGAAGGACGCCGACACGCGCCAGCTCGAGCATCAGATCGCCCAACAGCTCGGTCTGCCGGTGACGATCACCCACAAGGGCGAAGCCGGCGGCGAGATCAGGATCGTCTACAAGCGGCTCGATCAGCTCGACGACATCGTGCGTCGTCTCAACGGCGCGTTGAACTGACCAAGCGGGCGATCTCGGCGAAGCATTGCGCCGCGATCAGGACCGACGGCGCGCCGGCCGATTTGCACGCGAGCTCCGCCGCCCACAGGCGCGCGAGCCCAGCCTGAACGCGCGGCGCGGTCCACACCGAAAGGCGCTGCGCGAACGCCTCGCGCTCCTTCCAGAACACCGGCGGCCGAAGCTTTGAGCCCACCTCGCTGCGCGCAGCGCCCTGTCCGATCAGGGTCTGGGCCTCGGCCAGGCGCATCAATTTGCGCTCCAGCGCCTTAAGGATCGTCACGCCGTTGCCCGCGCCGGCCCGGTCGAGTGCGCGGGCGGCGGCGGCGGCTTCGCCGTCGAGCGCGTGGCCTGCGGCGTCGTCGAGTTCGGATTCGCCGGCCGCCACCGAAAGTGCGCGCACGTCGGCGTCGTCGATCGCCCGGCCAAGGCCGTGAGCGTAGAGCGCGAGCTTCTCGATCTCGGCGCGAATGCCGCCGCGATCCTCCGGCAGCCCGGCGAGCAGGATCTCGCGCGCGCCCGGCTCGATCTCGAAGCCGGCTTCGGCGAGCAGCGCCGCGGCAAAGGCCCCGCGCTCCTCCGCGCTCTCCTCATAGAAGGCGATGGCGATGCACGACCTGGCCTCGTCGAACGCCTTGCGGATTTTCGAGGCCGGCTTGAGGTCGCCGCCTTCGACGATCAGCATCGCCCCCATCGGCGCGCCGGCCTCGATCGCGGTGACGATGGCCACGACCGCCTCGGCTTGCGCGTCGCCGTCGCAGCGCACGCGCACGACGCGCGCGCCGCCGAGCAGGGATTGCGCGGCGACCTCGTCGGCGAGCCGGGCCTTGTCCCGGCGCAGATCGTCCTCGCCGAGGCGCGTCAGATTGAGCGGTTCGGGTGTCGGCCCGAGTACGGCGGCCGTCAGGATCGCCGCACTCTCCTCGACCCGCGCCCGGTCGGGGCCGAAGAACAAAGCCGCTGGGATCGCGGCGTCGGGCTTGCGCAAGAAGCGCTGCGCCTCGCCGGCCTTCAGCAGCATGGCTTAGCGGGCAGGGGCGCCGGCGGCGCCCGCAGGCGGCTGCAGGCGCAAGAAGAGATCGGCGCGAATTCGCTCGGCCAGTGCGTCGGCGGCGCGGGCGCGGGCGCCGTTCTGGGCCGCGACTTCGGCATAGGCCGACGCCGGGATGTCATAGCTCGCCTGGGCGTTGACGGTCCCCTTGAGCGCCGTCCGGCCATCTGGCTCGAACACCGTATAAGACGCGATCAGGATCAGGTCGGCGCGCGACGCCGATTCATCGAGGCGGTAGCCGAGGCCGGAGACGTATTCCTGCAGTTCGACTTCGATGCGACGCGGCGCAGCCGCCGCACCGCGCTCGGCGCCGAGCATCTGATCGAGCGCCACGGTCAACTCGTGGCCCGACTTGCCCTTGACCTCGCTGACGAGGATCGGCCCGAGCGTCGGCTTGCCGGCCACCGTCGGCGCGTAGACCGGCGTGAAGCCGCACCCGGCGACGGCGAGCGACATAGCGCCAGCGAAAAATCCGGCTGCTACAGAGCGCATCCTCGGCCTCCCAGGTTCGCGTCAGACGACGATGTTTACGATGCGGTTCGCCACCACCACAACCTTGCGTACCGGCTTGCCGTCAACCGCCTTCACCACGTCGGGATGCGCAAGCGCCAGAGCGGTCACGGAAGCCTCGTCGAGATCGACGGCGGCTTCGATCTCGCCGCGGCGCTTCCCGTTGATCTGGATCGGCAGCGTGACGGTCGAACGAACGACAAGCGCCGGATCCGTTTCAGGCCACGGGGCCGTCGAGACGAAGCCCGCAAAACCCAAGCGTTCCCAGCATTCCTCGGCCAGGTGGGGCATGAAGGGTGCGATCAGCTGGCAGGCGAGGCGCAGGGCTTCGCCGCGCGCAAAACGCATGGCGTCGTCGTCGCCGCCGGCCTTCTGGATCGCGCCGACCAGCGCGTAGAGCTTGGCCACAGCGCTGTTGAAGCGGAAGCCCTCGATGTCGTCGGTGACGCCGGCGACGGAGCGATGGGCAAGTTGGCGCAGCGCCAAGGCTTCGCCTGCATCCGCGCCTGCCGGCGGCGAGGCGCCCGGTCCAGGGGCCTCTCCGTCGAACGCCTCGACTGCAGCCCATACGCGCCCGACGAACCGCCAGGCGCCCTCGACGCCCGAGGCCGTCCATTGCACGTCGCGTTCAGGCGGGCTGTCGCTCAGCACGAACCAGCGCGCGACGTCGGCGCCGTAGTCGCGGACGAACTCGTCGAGATCGACGACGTTGCGCTTGGACTTCGACATCTTCTCGATCGGGCCGACCTCGACGCCTCCGCCGGTGGCGATCTGCACCACGGCGCCGTCGCGCCGTTCGACCTCCTCGGGACCGAGCCATTTGCCCTCGGCCGATCGGTAAGTCTCGTGCGTGACCATGCCCTGGGTGAACAGGCCGGCGAACGGCTCGCCACCCGGCAGGTCAAGATATCCGCAGGCGTTCATCGCGCGTGTAAAAAAGCGCGAGTACAGGAGATGCAGCACGGCATGCTCGACGCCGCCGACATATTGATCCACCGGCAGCCAATAGGCCGCGGCTTTCGGATCGAACGGGCGATCTGGGTTCTTCGGGTCGGTGAAGCGGGCGAAGTACCAGGAGGAATCGACGAACGTGTCCATCGTGTCCGTCTCGCGACGGGCCGGCGCGGCGCATACCGGGCAGGGGACATGCGACCAGGTCGGATGCTTGGCGAGCGGATTGCCGGCGCCGTCGAACGTCACGTCGTCGGGCAGCAAGACCGGCAGTTGATCTTCCGGAACCGGGACCACGCCGCAGGCTGTGCAATGGATCGCCGGGATCGGGCAGCCCCAATAGCGCTGCCGCGACACGCCCCAGTCGCGCAGACGGTATTGCGTCGTGCCCTGGCCCCATTCGATCGCCTCCAGGCGCGCGATCGCTGCGGCCTTGGCGGCGTCGACGTCGAGCCCATCCAGGAAATCCGAAGCGTAGATGCGGCCGGGGCCGACATAGGCTTCGTCGTCGACCGCGAACGTCGCGGGATCGGCGTCCGGCGGCAGCACGACGGGCTTGACCGGCAGGCCGTATTTGCGGGCGAAGTCGAGATCGCGCTGGTCGTGGGCCGGGCAGCCGAAAATGGCCCCGGAGCCGTAGGTCGAAAGCACGAAGTTCGCCGCATAGACCGGCAGTTCCCACGACGGGTCGAACGGATGCCGGACACGCAGGCCGAGGTCGATCCCGACCTTCTCGGCTTTCTCGATGTCCGCCTCGGACGTGCCCAGGCGCGCGCAGTCGGCGGCGAAGGCCGCAACTTCGGGCTGATGCGCCGCGATCGCCTTCGTCAGCGGATGGTCCGGCGCCAAAGCGAGGAAGCTCGCTCCGAACAGGGTGTCCGGTCGAGTGGTGAACACTTCGATGGGATCGGTCGCGTGGTTCGGTCCGCCGGCCGGCGTTTCGCGCGGCAGAAAGTCTGGCGCTGCGGCGATGTCCCACCAGACCCGCGCACCGCTGGAGCGCCCGATCCAATTGGTCTGCATGGTCCGGACTTTTTCCGGCCAGCGATCGAGCCGCGTCAGAGCGTCCAGCAGATCATCGGCGTAGGCGGTGACCTTCAAGAACCATTGCTCGAGCTCGCGGGTCTCGACCGGCGCGCCGGAGCGCCAGCCGCGGCCGTCGACGACCTGCTCGTTCGCCAGGACCGTATGGTCGACGGGGTCCCAGTTCACCTTGGCTTTTCGGCGATAGGCGAGGCCGTTCTTCCAAAAGGCCAGGAACATCGCCTGCTGGTGCTTGTAATAATCGGGAGCGCAGGTCGCGATCTCGCGGGCCCAGTCGATGTCGAGGCCCAGGAGTTCGAGCTGGCCCTTCATCGCGGCGATGTTGGAGAAGGTCCATTCGCCGGGATGGGCGCCGCGGTCGATGGCGGCGTTCTCGGCCGGCAGTCCGAATGCGTCCCAACCCATCGGGTGGAGCACGTTGAAGCCGCGTGTCCGCTTATAGCGCGCGACCACGTCGCCCATGGTGTAGTTGCGCGCGTGGCCGACATGGATGCGCCCCGACGGGTAGGGGAACATCTCGAGGACGTAGTATTTCGGCTTGCCGGAAGCCATTTCCGGGGGGGCGGCTTCAAAGGCGCGCGCCTCGGCCCAGCGCTCTCGCCATTTCGGCTCAGCGTCGCGATGGTTGTAACGGGTGGGCTCTTTGGTCATGGCCGAACTTTCAGCGTTGAAGCATATCTCCGGTCATCCGACGCGGCGCAAGCCGCGCGAGACCAAGGGACCGCGACGCTGACGTCTGGATCCCGGCCCTCGCTCCGCTCGGCCCAGGATGACCGGGAGGCTTTAGCCCCCGACCGTGGCGAGCTTGAATTGCCGCGCTTTGGTGAGAATGGCGTTCTCGAGCTGGATCGCGGTGTCCGGATCGGTCGGAGCCGTGGTCCAGCCTGCCGCGCCGAGTTGTTCTTTGAACAGCGCGACCTTGATGCCGTCGGCGCGAAGTCGCGAGTCCAGAATATAGACCGTCGCTTTGAAGCGCTCGTTCGGTTTGTCCGGGTTGGCGTACCAATCGGTCGTGACCACGCCGCCGTACGGGTCGGCAGACGACAGCGGCATGAAGCTCAGGACGTCCAGGGTCGCGCGCCACAAAAATGCGTTCACGCCGATCGCGGCCTGCTGCTTGGATTTATCGCCACCGCCACCGAACAGGCGAATGCCGCCGTTGTTGTCGTCGATGCCCGTGCGCGAAACGGGCGGGCCGGCCGGCTGGGCGCCGCCGTTGCCCCTGCTCGCGCACCCCGCAAGCGTCGCTGCAGCTGTGGCGGCGATCGCTACGGTCATCAGGGTGCGTCCGCGAATCGTCATTTCCATCTCCTCACGCGAGGCCGCGTCTTCATCGCCGGCTGCGGCGGTATTGTGGCCGAGCGGACGGGACGCCGCGCCGAGCCGGTGCGAGGCGCTGTATAGCATGCGTCTGTGCGGGGGCCAGAGGGTAGGGGCGGTTCGCCAAGCCTTTGCAACAGGCCGGAATTGCGGTCGGGCAGGGTCGCCCGCGCGACCAATCGACCCGACGGCCGGGCGAATCCGCTTAAAATGCGTGCGCAGACCCGGAAAAATTAGAATTCTCTTAAGACCTGTGACGGAAAGTTCACACCTAAGCCCACCGAATGCGCTTATATACGGGCGGTAAGGGGGAAGGTCGTGCAAGTCCGCATCGCCATTGCAGGGTTCATAGCCGCGTCCGCGTTCGCATCTATTGCGCACGCCGAGACCGCTTCGGTCGAGAAGACCGATCGGCCCTGGTACGATCGTTTCACGGCCAGCGCCGGCCTGACCGAGCAGGATAAGGGCTTCGTGGTCGACGAAAACCGGACGGCGCTCTCGTTTGCGCCGTCGGCCAAGTGGGGCCTGACTCTTAACGTCCGCGACGCTGACCGTCTGGCCGCTGCGCCCAAGGATGAAGCCTCGTTCGGCGCCTTTTATAATGTGTCCCCGCGGTTCCGCGTCGGCGGTCAATTGAGCGTCGCCGGCCAGCCGCTGTCCGTGCGCTCGCCGACACTCCCGGTCGATCAGGCGTCGGCCGGCGTAAAGCTCGAATCCGCCTTCAGGTTCTAACGACGCCGTCGATCGCCGCGACGCCGGAAAAGGCGCCGATCGGCAAGCGTCGAACCGTCCGGCCGTTGATCCCGCCCAGCGCATAGACCGGCAGACGGGCCCACCGCGCCCAGCATCCCGCCCGCCATGGTCCGATTGGCTGCGCCGCCGACGGGCTTCGGCTTGGAAAAATGGGCGACAACACCGCCGCATCCGCGCCGATCCGCGCTGCGCGGAGGAGCCCCTTCGGCGCATGGGCGGCAACGGTCACGATCCAGCCGCGCGGCCGTCGCCGTCTAATGGGGCGAGCAGTCCGTTCGGGAAGATGCACACCGTCGGCCTTCACCGCCCTGGCCAGCGCGGCGTCGGCCCCGACCAGAAACAAAACGCCCCGCCGCCGGCAGATCGCCGCAAGCTTCAGACCGACGGACCGGGCGTCGGCTGCGCCGAAGGCCCGATACACGAGGCCGGCGCCGCGGGGCAGCGCGCACGCCAGGTCCAATGGATCCGGCGTTCGGGCAGGGTCGGTGAAGGCCAGCAGCGCCGGCAGGCGAAGGTCGCGTCGCCGCACGCGCCGCCGCGCCGACATCATCAATCGAAGGGCTGTGGCGGACGGCATGACCGAGTTAGGCCCGCCGAGAAGATCCTGCGCAAGCCCGCCGCTTGCCGGTCCCAGCTCCCGAGCCTAGAGCACCACGATGGACCCCGCTCACGACATGGCCGCCCGGCGGGCCGAAATCGAAGCCCGGATCGCCGTCGCCGCCCAAGGGGCGGGGCGTGCATCAAGCGCCGTGCGATTGATCGCGGTCTCCAAGACGCAGCCTGACGACCGGATCGAAGCGGCGCTGGCCTTGGGCTGGCGCGCGTTCGGCGAAAACCGCGTGCAAGAGGCGCAAACGCGCTGGGCGGATCGGCGGGCGCACTGGCCGGACTTGCATCTGCGACTGATCGGACCGTTGCAGACCAACAAGGCCGAGGCGGCCGTGGCTCTGTTCGACGCGATCGATTCCCTGGATCGCGAGCGTCTCGCGCATGCGCTTGCAGCGGCGATGGCCAAAACCGGTCGGCGGCCCGACTTGCTCATTCAGGTCAACACCGGCGAAGAGTCGCAAAAGGCCGGCGTTGCGCCCCAGGAGGCCGACGGCCTGATCCGTCTCGCCCGCGACGAACTCGGCCTGCCGGTGCGCGGCCTGATGTGCATTCCGCCCGCAGACGAAGAGCCGGCCATGCACTTCGCCCTGTTGGCCAAGATCGCCCGACGCAATGGATTGGCGGACCTCAGCATGGGCATGAGCGAGGACTTCGAGACAGCCGTGGCCTATGGCGCGACGATGGTGCGGATCGGGTCGGCGCTGTTCGGCGCGCGCGCCGCCCCTATCGAAACAACTACGCCTTGATCTCCATCACGTCGCCGGGTTGGGCCCAGCTCAGCGCCTTCAGCATGGCTTCGAGCGGGACGGCGACGCAGCCTTCGGTCGGCCGGAAATCGGGCCGCGCCAAATGCCAGAAAATCGCGCTGCCGGCGCCGGGAACGACCGGGTCGTCGTTGTGGCCGAGGATCACAATCACGTCATAAACGTGGTCATCCCGCCACAAGTTCTCGGCGCTGGCGGGGTAGGGCATTTTGACCAGGCGGTTGTAGTTTGGATCGGACGGCGCGTCGCACCAGCCGTCGTCGCGGGCAATTTCCGCCACTGGCAGGTCAGTTTTCGGCCGTTCAAGGCGATCCGGGCGGTAAAGGACCCGCCGAAGGGGCCAAATTCCGATCGGCGAAGCCCCGTCGCCCTCGCGCTTCGCCGCCGCCGGCTTGACCCCGCCCTTGCCGAGGGCGCATCGCACCTCGAAGCCCGGGGCCAGAAACCGGCCCTCCGCGTGCGCCGAAAAAACGATCATCGCTCTTCCTTTCCCTCGGGGGCCTGCCCATGTCTCGCGCCTGACTTGACGCCGATCCAGGCCCAGGACACGAGAGTCCATGACCCAACGGAAGACGCCACTGCTCCTGATCGACGACGATGTCGACCTTCGTACAGCGCTGATCGAACAGCTCGAACAGTCCGAAGGTTTTGTGGTCGAGAGCGCCGGCACGATCAAGGACGGCCGCGCCCTCGCCGAGACCGGGAAGGCCGCGCTGATCATCCTCGATGTCGATTTGCCGGACGGCGACGGGCGCGACGCCTGTAAGGCGATGCGCGAGGCTGGCGTCACCACGCCGATCATCCTGCTCACCGGCGCGGATCTGGACACGGACCAGGTTCGCGGCCTCGATTCCGGGGCCAATGACTACGTCACCAAGCCGTTCAAGTTCGCCGTCCTTCTCGCGCGCATCAGAACGCACATGCGTCTGCATGAGAGCAGCATGGACGCGGTGCTTTCGATCGGCGGCTATGAATTCCGTCCCGCGGCGCGCACGCTCATGGGCGCAAACCAGAAGGAAATTCGGCTGACCGATAAGGAAACCAATATCCTCAAGTACCTCTATCGATCCGGGGATAAGCCGGTCCCGCGCGATGAATTGCTGCGCGAAGTCTGGGGTTACAACGCCAACGTCACGACGCACACGCTTGAGACCCACATTTATCGGCTTCGCCAGAAGGTCGATCTCAATCCCGAAGCGTCGAGCATTATCCTGACGGAGCAGGGCGGATACCGCCTCAATCCCCGCCCCTAAGACCGCGTGCTAAGGTTTGATCGTGACGTAAACGGGCACGTGGTCGCTTGGCCGCTCCCAGCTGCGGCTCGCGGTATGGACCGTGAATTTTGACGAGGCCGCGGCGAGCTCGGGGCTGGTCCAGATGTGGTCAAGGCGGCGGCCGCGATTGGCTTTCTGCCAGTCGGGGCTGCGGTAACTCCACCAGGTGAAGATCTTCTCGTCGGCGGGGCGATGGTGGCGCGCGAGGTCGACGAACCCGCCGGCGGCCTGGACCGCATTGAGGGCCTCCGTTTCGACCGGCGTATGGCTGACGACGTTCAGCAATTGCTTGTGGTTCCAGACGTCGTGCTCGCCGGGCGCGATGTTGAGGTCGCCGGCGACGACCAGCGGACCACGGCCGCGGCGGCTGGCGTAATAGGCTTTCATCTGTTCGAGCACGGCGAGTTTGTGGGCGAACTTGGGATTGTTGTTGGGGGCCGGATCATCGCCGCCGGCCGGCACATACAAGGAATGGATCTCGATCCCGGCGATCCGCACCGCCACGCTGCGGGCTTCATTGCGCGGGCAGATCGGCGGCGGCGGCAGCACCTCGATGGGTTTGCGCGACGCAATGGCCACGCCATGCCATCCTTTCTGGCCGACCACAGCCAGATGTCGGAAGCCGGCATTGGCGAAGGCGCCAGCGGGAAACTCGCCGTCACGGCATTTGATTTCCTGCAGGCAAATGATGTCCGGCGCGGCTTCATCGACGAAGCGCGCGACCAGGCCCGCCCGCAGGCGAACCGAATTGATGTTCCAAGTGGCGATGCGCATGGCCCGACTTAGGCTGGATTGTTGCGCGGCGAAAGGCGCCAAGGCGCGCCGCGTCAATGCAAATTGGCGACCCCAAACGCGAAGACGCCCGGTCGCGGGGGAGGGCGACCGGGCGTCTGTGCGCTTTTCAGCGCGCGCCGGGAGGGGATCGATCCGGCGCGATCGTCGCTTCAGGCCCGTCAGCGGGGGGACGACGCTGACCTAAAGGTGTTCGACGACCGACCAGTTGCATATACGTCACAAGGTCCTTAAAAACAATTACCGGCATGATGAAAAATCTTGCAGAAACCTGCGGCGTTCGACCTCACCGCGGCTTTGCGCCGCCATCGGCCTTCTTCGCCTTCTGAATCGCGAACAGCATTGGATCGAGCCGCGCACTCGGGCGGACGTCGATCAAAGTCAATTGCGTGACTTGGCCCTGTCCATCCACGATGCGCCAGCGCTTCAATGCTTTTGTCGATGCATCGAGGTTCAACGTAATCTCACCGTCCGCCTGGCCGGACTTGTCCCGGGCTGTGATCAGCAGTTCATTGTCTTGGCGGGCGACGCGAATGATCCGGGCGTCCTTCTCCAAGTTAATTGTGGATTTCAGAACGAGCCAAAGCGGGGTGGCGCGCAAGGGAAGCGTGTCCGTCGTGCGCATCGCGCGGTCGGAGATCGCCAGCGACGCGCCGTCGGCCACGATCGTGAGCGGACTGGGGGCGTCGTACTCGAATCGCAGGCGCCCGGGACGGTGCATGTAGAAGGCGCCGGTCAGCGCCGCGCCGTCCGGCGAGACCTGCTGGAACCGGCCCTGCAGCGCGCGAACCGTGTCGAGCGCGCGCGAGGCGTCCTTGAGCACCTGCGACCTTGCGGGACCTGCGAGATCGATCGGGGCGGACAAAACCGCCCTGCCTGTCTGCGCCGCGGCTGTTGCGGCGGGGGCAAGGGCGAGGGCGGCGCTGACGGCGAGAAGGGCGGTGAGGCGTTTGAACATGACGCCCATGTGCCCCCGCCATGGGGCGAAAGGAAGGGGGCCGTACGGCGTTTCGCGTCAGTCCGCGACCGGCGGCGACAGGATCTCGCGTTTGCCGGCGTGGTTGGCGTTCGAAATGATGCCTTCCTTCTCCATCCGCTCGATGAGGCTCGCCGCGCGGTTGTAGCCGACCTGCAAACGCCGCTGCAGATAGGATGTCGAAGCTTTGCGGTCGCGCAGCACGATCTGGACCGCGCGATCGAACAAATCGTCGCCCGTCGCTTCGGGCATGGCGTCGTACAGGCCATCATCGTCGTCGTCGCGCGGGGCGTCCGGATCCTCGAGAATGTCGGCGCGATAGTTCGGCTGGCCTTGCGCCTTGAGCGTCGCCACGACGCGCTCGACCTCGGTGTCGGACACGAACGGCCCGTGCAGACGGCGGATCTTGCCGCCGCCGGCCATGAACAGGAGGTCGCCCATGCCCAGGAGCTGTTCGGCGCCCTGCTCGCCGAGGATCGTGCGGCTGTCGATCTTGGACGTCACCGAATAGCTGATCCGGGTCGGGAAGTTCGCCTTGATCGTGCCGGTGATGACGTCCACCGACGGGCGCTGCGTCGCCATGATTACGTGGATGCCGGCGGCGCGCGCCATCTGCGCCAGGCGCTGGACGGCGGCTTCGATTTCCTTGCCGGCCGTCAGCATCAGGTCGGCCATCTCGTCGATGACGACCACGATGTAGGGCATCGGATCGAGGTCGAGCGATTCCGTCTCCATGATCGGTTCGCCCGTGTCCGGATCGAAACCGGTGTGCACGGAGCGTTCGATCGCTTCGCCGGACGCCGCCGCATCGGCGAGGCGTTCGTTGTAGCCCTGGATGTTGCGCACCCCGAGCTTGGCCATGCGCCGATAGCGCTCTTCCATTTCGCGCACGGTCCATTTGAGCGCGACGACGGCCTTCTTGGGATCGGTCACGACCGGTGCGAGAAGGTGCGGAATGCCCTCGTACACGGACAATTCCAGCATCTTCGGGTCGATCATGATGAAGCGGCACTGCTCCGGGGTCAGACGATAGAGCAGGGACAAGATCATGGCGTTGATGCCGACCGACTTGCCCGAGCCGGTGGTGCCGGCGATCAGGAGGTGGGGCATTTTCGCGAGGTCGGCGGCGAAGGGTTCGCCCTCGATCGTTTCACCGAGCGCGAGCGGCAGTCCGCCCTGGCTGCCGACGAAGGCGTTCGAGGCCATCAGCGAGCGCAGGAACACGGTCTCGCGTTTGGGGTTCGGCAGTTCGACGCCGATCGCGTTGCGGCCGGGAATGACGGCGACGCGGGCGGCGTTGGCGCTCATCGAGCGGGCGATGTCGTCGGCGAGGCTCACCACGCGGGCGCTCTTCACGCCGGGCGCGGGCTCCAGTTCGAACAGCGTGACGACCGGACCCGGGCGGGCGGCGACGATGTCGCCCTGGACGCCGAAATCGACGAGCGTCGCGGCCAGGCGCTGCGAGGCGGCCTTGAGCGCTGCACCGTCGGCGTGCGCGGCGCGCGGCTTCGGCGGGGCCAGCAGATCGAGAGAGGGCAGCCGGAACTGCCGCTGGCGCATGAACGCCAGCTCGCCCTGATGCGCAGCCGCCGCGGCGGCGGATCGCGGGCGGCGCGCAGTCGTCGGAGCGGCGGCGGGCGCCTGCACCGGCTGCGGCGCATAGACGGGACGCTGCGGATCGGCGTCGGGCGCCATCGGCGAAAGGCGCGGCGCGGCCGGACGCGGCTGGCGGACCGGGATCGCCGGCGTGCGTTCATGGAGGTCGGCTTCGCCGTGGTCATAGCCGAGCCGATCGAAATCGGCCTCGGGCGGGGTGAGCGCCGGCCTCTGGCGCGAGCGCTCCGCGAGGTTGGACATCAACGATTGGGCCGATGCGCCGGCCTTGATGGCGACGCGGCCGGCGGCGGATGCGGCGGCGAGCGCCTCCTCCTTCTTGACCCGGAAGGCGAACCCGAACGCCAGCCCGCTCAGCGCGGCGAGCGACAGCCCGCTCAGCAGGTCAGGGACGGGAAGCCCCGCAAATTCGTAAAGGCCGGAGATCGCTCCGGACATGGCGTCGCCGAGCACGCCGCCGAAGCCAGAGCCGAGCATCCAGGCGCCAGGCGTCGGGACGTAAGAGATCAGACCGGCGAGCAGCGCGACGCCCGCTGCGCCCGACATCAGGCGGCCGGCGCTGATCGGCGCGGCTGTGCGCTTGCGCATGATCCGGATGGCGCCGGCGGCGAACACGGCAGTCAGCGCCGCCGGGGCGGCTGCGCCCACCGATTGGATCGCAAGATCGGCGAAAATCGCGCCCGGCGCGCCGAACAGGTTCGTCGGCGCCGCATCGCTGGCCACGTTGAGGCTCGGGTCGAGCGGCGAATAGGAGACCACCGCGCCAAGCCCGTAAGCTCCGCCCGCGGCCGCCGCAATGGTGGCGCCGACGCGGCGAAGCGTCAGCTTGTTGGAGGGCGGGGCCAACGCCTCATGGGCGGCTTCGAAGGTCGTAGTGTCTTGGGGCATCTGTCCGCTCGGCTACAAGAGCTTGGCCGGACTTTTGGCCGGAGCGGTAAAGGACTCATGAACGCCCGACGCATAAGGCCGCGTTTTTCATTGCGAAATTGCAACGAAGCTGACCGGGCAAGGCGTTCGTGACCCAAAATGAACCACGCAACCGCAGGTCATTTCGCCCCCGGATCGTTAAGGCGATTCTCTGCGGCGGTCATCTGCCGGTAGGGCGCGGCGTGGGTCGTTCCGACAAAGAAGAGGCCGCGACTGTCGTCGCGGCCTCAGGGGAGGAGGACCCCACGGGTGTGGGCAGTGGAGCGGACGACGCCGGATCGGCGCCGCCCGCAAAGTCAGGCTTACGGGTGGTACGCCCGCTCGCCGTGTTCGGTGATGTCGAGGCCTTCGTCCTCGACGTCCTTGCTGACGCGGAGCTGGCCGATCAGCCGGATCAGCATGAAGACGATCGTGCTGGCGACGGCAGACCAGGCAATCGCCACGCCGACCGCTTTGGCCTGCGCCATCACTTGGGTCGCCATGTCATACGGGAGCGCATCGCAGGCCGCCTTGATCACGCCAGCGTCGTCGAAGCAGGTCGTGTAGTCCACGATGCCTGCGCCGCCGAGGTCCGGCGAAACCAGGATCCCGGTGCCGATGGCGCCGATGATGCCGCCGATCGCATGAATGCCGAACGCATCCAGGCTGTCGTCGTACTTCAGCGCGCTCTTCACGACCGAGCAGAACAGGATGCAGATCGGGCTGACGATGAGGCCCAGCACCAGGGCGCCGATCGGGCCGGCGAAGCCTGCCGCCGGCGTGATCGCCACGAGGCCAGCTACGATGCCCGAAGCCATGCCGAGCATGCTCGGGTGCTTGCGGGTCACCCACTCGACGAGGACCCAGGACAGACCCGCCGCCGCCGTGGCGATCAGCGTGTTCATCATCGCGAGGACCGAATAATAGTTCGACTCGAGGTTGGAGCCGGCGTTGAAGCCGAACCAGCCGACCCACAGGAGGCCCGCGCCGACATAGGTCAGCGTGAGCGAGTGCGGTGCGATCGGCTCGTTGCGATAGCTCAGGCGCGGTCCGAGGATCAGGCAGCCCACCAGAGCCGCGATGCCGGCGTTGATGTGGACGACCGTGCCGCCGGCGAAGTCGAGCGCGCCGAAGCCCCAGATCAGGCCGTTGGTGGTCGCATCGCCCTGATAGGAGGCCGCAGCGAGGCTATCGGGTCCCGGCCACCACCAGACCATGTGGGCGATCGGGTAATAGCTGAGGAGCGGCCAAAGGACCGCGAAGATGCAGACGCCAAGGAACTTCATCCGCTCTGCGACGCCACCCAGAACAAGGGCCGCGGTGATGCAAGCGAAGGTCATCTGGAAGATGACGAAAACCAGTTCAGGCAGGTAGATGCCGGTCGAGAAGGTCGCGACGAGGCTCGATGCGTCCATGCCCTTCAGGCCGAGGCGATCCAAGCCGCCGACGAACAAGTCGCCGCCGATCGGCCAGGCGCCTGTCGTGAACGACAGGCTGTATCCCCAAAGGACCCAGCAGATCATGCCGATGACGCATACTGTGGTCACGCCCATGAGCATCGACAGCATGTTCTTGGTGCGCACAAGGCCGCCATAGAACAATGCAAGACCCGGCACGATCATCAGAAGAACGAGCAGAGTGGAGACCATCATCCAAGTGACGTCGCCTTTATCGACGACTTTCTCGGGAAGGGTGGCTTCCTTCTTCACTTCAGCCGCAGGCGCGGCCTCCGGCGCTGCTGCAGCGGCCTCGGCAGGAGCTGCTGCGGCGGCCGCGACCGGCGGCGCAGCCGGCTCGGTTTGCGCGTGGGCTAAGTTCGGCGCCGCCGCCATGACGGCGACCCCAACAACTGCGGCGGCGAGCGCCGCGCGAATGGCGGCCCAAAAGCTTGGCCGCGAAGACGAAACGCGTGGTGTTGTCATCATACTCCCCCGTTCGACGGCGCTCTGGCCGTCCGCGCGGTTCACCCGGCCGCGCCGGCGCTGCACACGCCTGTTACTTGATTGATCGGGCCCGCCCCCTCGCAAGCCGCGCGTCTCGCGGGTGCGGCGCCGTTTCCACGGGCGCCCAAAAAGACGGCGGTGCGGCGCCAATTCGCTGCGCAAGCAGGCGCCAGCCGCAAACGCCGCATCGACGTCGAGCGCCGGCGCGCTAATGTCCCCGCCATGATCAACGAGATGCGACCGGACTGCGACGTCTTCATCGCCGGCGGCGGCATGGCCGGCCTCACATTGGCGCTCGCCCTGGACCAAGCTGGCCTGGATGTCACTGTGGCGGACGTCCAGGCGCCGTCGACGACGCTGGCGCAGCATTTCGACGGCCGCGCCTTCGCAATCGCCTTCGCTTCGTTCCGGATGTGGAAGGCGCTGGGGCTTGGACCGGACCTCGAGCCTGTCGCCCAGCCGATCGAGCAGATCCTTGTGACGGACGGGCGCCCGATGGGCGGCGTTCGGCCAGGCGGGCCGTCTCTCCTTCACCTGCACTTCGATCGCGAGGAAATCTCTCCCGGCCCGGACGGCGAACCGCTCGGGTACATGCTGGAGAACCGCTACATTCGCCTCGCGCTCGATAAGGCCGTCCGTGAGCGTTCACGCGTTCGCGTCATCGCGCCGATGGGCGTTGCGCAGATGGCGGCGGACGGGGCGGGCGCGACGGTGCGCCTGAATGACGGACGAACCGTTCGCGCGGGTCTGGTGATCGGCTGCGACGGCCGCAATTCGCTGATGCGCCGGCAGGCGGGCATTCGAACGGTGGGTTGGCCCTATCCGGTGACGGCGATCGTCTGCACGGTGGCGCACGAAAAGTCGCACGGCGGCACGGCGCATGAATTCTTCCTGCCGGAAGGCCCATTCGCGATCCTGCCGCTCGTGGGCAATCGCGCGAATGTCGTCTGGATGGAAAAGCACGCGGTATCCCGCGCCCTGCTCGCCATGCCGGAAGCCGATTTCCTCGCCGAACTGAAGCTCCGGTTCGGCGACTTCCTCGGCGACGTCCGCCTCGAAGGGCCCCGCTTCGGATACCCGCTGAGCTTGCAGATCGCCGAGCGCATGATCGCACCGCGCTTGGCGCTCGCCGGCGATTCCGCGCACGGCGTGCACCCGATCGCGGGGCAGGGGCTGAACATGGGCCTGAAGGACGTCGCAGCCCTCGCCGAAGTGATCGCCGATGCGGCGGGACTGGGCCTCGACCTCGGCGACAAGCACGTGCTCGAGCGCTACCAGCGCTGGCGGCGGCTCGACAACGTGGCGATGGGGATTGCGACGGACGTGTTCGACCGGCTGTTCTCGAACGACTTCGGGCCCTTGCGCGTCGCTCGCGGCCTCGGGCTTGCGCTGGTCAATCGCGTCGGGCCGGCGCGGCGCTTCTTCATGACCTACGCCGGCGGCGCGGCGGGCGCTCTGCCGAAGCTGTTGCGCGGGGAGCGGCTTGCGGCCTGAGGCTCAGCGGGCGGCGCAGCGTGCGCGATAGGCGCTCATGAGCGCATCCCGGTCCTGGCCGAGGCGGCGCAGCAGCTCCCAGGTGTAGAGGCCTGTAGCGTGGCCATCGTCGAACACGATGCGCAGGGCGTAGCGACCAACCGGCTTGGCGTCCGTGACGCCGACGTGCTCCTTGCCGACGACGAGCTTTGGCGTCCCGCCATGGCCGCGCACTTCCGCCGAGGGGCTCTCGACCCGGAGCAATTCATAGGGAATGTCGAATTGGGCGCCGTCGGCGAACGTCACGCGCAGCGCGCGCGACGCCTGGCGGAATTCGAGGTCCGTTGCGGTCATTGATCGTCAGGGCCGAGCTGGCGGGCCTCGTCGATCAGCAGCACGGGCACGCCGTCGCGGATGGGATAGGCAAGGCCAGCCTGAACGCTGACCAGTTCCTGCTTTGCGCGATCATAACGAAGGGGGCCGCGCGAATGCGGGCACACGAGCACCTCGAGGAGACGCGGATCGATGTCGGCCGGATCGGTCGTCATGGGCGTACCATACCGCTCTACTGGACGGGGTGCTCCCCCGCGCCCCTGCTCATATTGAGTTCAAGCAGCGTCACCAACGCAGCGCAACGTTCATCGAGGCGCACGGTCTCCAGCAGCGCCTGTTTTTCGACCGGCTCGAACGGGCAGAGCGTCGCCACCGCATTGACGAGCACTTCGGGCGCGGCGTCGTCCACCGCCGACCAATCCACTTGAAAGCCATTGGCCTCGACATACCGGCGCAGCGCCTTGATCAGCCGGACGCGATCGATCGCATAGCTCGGACCGGGCGGCGTCAAATCCTCGGCGAACGCGGTGAAATCCGCTTCGACGCGCCGGTAGGGCGTCGCCGCCTCGAGCTCGCGCACGAGGCGGAAGCGCGCAAGACCGGTGAGCGTGATCAGATAGCGGCCGTCTTCGGTCTCTGCGAAGCTCGTGATCCGTCCGACGCAGCCGACGTTCGACAGCGCCGGCTTCTGCGGGTCGGCGGCGCGCGGCGCGGGCTGCACCATGCCGATCAACCGATCGCCCGCCATCGCATCGTCGATCATGTTGAGATAGCGCGGCTCGAAAATGTTGAGCGGCAGCCCGCCGCGCGGAAACAACAGCGCGCCCGTCAGCGGGAACACCGGGAACATCCGCGGCAGGTCCTGAATCTTGCGAAAGCCGAACGCGCCCATCGCCGCCTCAGGAGAACAGAACGGCCGAGAGCCGCCGACGGCCGGACTTGGCGATGTCGGACGTCGGACCGGCGGCCTCGAACACCTTCAGCAATTGCTTGCGCGCCGCCTCTTCGTTCCAGGCGCGGTCCTTTTCGATGAGCGCCAGAAGGTGATCGACGGCCTTTTCGAGATCGCCGCGGGCGACGAAAGCGTTGGCGAGGTCGAACCGGGCTTGCAGATCGTCAGGATTCTTCTGCACCGCGGCGAGCAGGGGCGCGACGTCGCCGGCGTCGGCGGCCTGGGCGGCGAGTTCGAGCGCTGTCCGCACGCTGACGATCTCCGGGGCGTTCTTCTTTTCGTCCGGCGCCATGTCGAGCGTCTCGCCGGCGCGCTCCGGATCCCCGCTCGCGAGGTAGCATCGCGCGAGGCCGGCTATGGCCTTGACGTTTTCGGGGTCGATAGTGAGGACGGTTGCAAAGGCCTGCGCGGCGCCGCCGATGTCGCCGAGGCCAAGGCTTTCGTCCGCCTGCGCGAGGAACGCAGCCACATCATCGTCGCCGCCCGCATCGGCGCCGCCGCCGGCGAGCCGGTCGACGAACATTTTGAGCTGGCTCTCGGGCAAGAGGCCGACGAACCCGTCGACCGGCCGGCCGCGGTCGAACGCATAGACCGCCGGGATCGAGCGCACGCCGAGCTGGCCCGCGATGGCTGGGTTCTCGTCAATGTTGATCTTGACCAGCTTGACCTTGCCCTTGGCGGCCGTGACCGCGCGTTCGAGGGGCGGGGAGAGCTGCTTGCATGGACCGCACCAGGGCGCCCAGAAATCGACGATCACCGGATTGGTGCGCGACGCTTCGATCACGTCGGCCATGAAAGTCTTGTCCGAGCCGTCCTTGATCGAGGGGTCGGTGGGCGCTGGGGTCGGCATGGAAGTCCTCATTATTCGCTGGCGCCAATGTGGGCGGCATCGTCCACCGCATCAATAAGCGTCGGACGACCTTCGGGATCAAAGGCGACGCGGCGGGCGCGCCGCCCTGTGGAAGCGACGAAGCGGATGAGGCCGTCCGCGCTGATCGCGGTCGTGGCGTCATTGCGTAGCGGGTGGAAGTTCACGGGATCGCAGGCCAGCAGGGCGGCGTCGAGAAACAGTTCAACCTTGGCTTGCGAATCATTGACCAGCGCGAAGGCCGTCACTGAGCCGGGGGTCACGCCGAGCGTCGCGAAGAGCAGCTCAGCCGATCCAAAGCTGAACCGGCCCGACGCGCCGACCGCCTTGGCGAAGGCGACGAGGTCGATCTTGGTGTCGCCAAGTGCGCACAAAAGGACCAGACGGCCCTTCTTGTCCTTGAGAAACAGATTCTTGGAGTGGCCGCCAGGCAGGCTCGCCTTGAGATCGCGGCCTTCCTCGACCGTGAAGATCGGGCGGTGGCGATGCGTGACGTGCGCGATGCCCAGCGCGTCGAGGCGGGCGATCAAGTCGTCTTCGGCGAAGGGCGATCTGGCGACGGCCATCCGCGTCGTCTACACGTCCTGCTCATGAAGATCACCTGCTACACAATCGACGACGACGGCCACGAACTCCGCCCGGGCGGGCCTGACCGGGAGTGGATGGATGCGTTCGGCGCCCGCCACCCGTATCGCTGCCTGCCGCTGGTCATCGCCAACACCACGGGCTGGGAGATCATTTCGCCCGCGACCTTCACCGCCACCTGGACTGGCGGCACGCGGATGGAAGACATCCGCATCGACAAGGACGACGATTATCCAGACATCTCGCGTCTGGTGACCTCGCACTTCGGCGGCGGTACCCTGACGTTCCACACCGGCTATTTGTTCCGCACCGACCCGTCGTGGGACTTGTGGGTCGGCGGCCCGCCCAACCACATCAAGGACGGCATCCAGCCGTTGACCGGCGTGGTGGAGACCGGCTGGCTGCCGTTCCCCTTCACGATGAACTGGCACTTCACCCGCCCGGGCATGATCCAGTTCAAGAAGGGCGAGCCGTTCTGCTTCGTCATGCCAGTGCCGCATCAGGCCTACGAAGAAATGCAGCCGATCAAGAAGCGGCTGCGCGACGATGAAGAACTTTACCGCGACTACATCGCCTGGTCGGAAAGCCGCACGAGCTTCCTCGACAAGCTCTCCGCCAACGACGAGGGCGCCGTGAAGCAGGGCTGGCAGCGCCATTACTTCAAGGGCGAAAAGGTCGGCGGCGGCGGGACCGGCGAGCACATTCACCGGCGCCGGCTCAATCCGCTGCGCAAGGCCGAGCCGGGAGAGTAGCGGCCTCCCCCTCCCCAGCGGGGAGGGGTCAGGGGTGGGGAGAGGGCGCGCCGACGTTTCAACCTTTTCGCCGGTATGCTGCTGTCTTCTCCCCCTCCCAACCCTCCCCCGCTGGGGGAGGGCCGCGGCGTCAAACGTGGAGGTGGGTCACGTCCAGGCCGTGCTCTTTCTGCAAGCGATCGGCGATCTCGGCGCGATGGCAGAAGCGCCAATCGGCTTCAAAGCACATCAGGCAAACGCGCGCTTCGCGGATGAGATCGGCCGCTTCGCGCAGCGCGAGCTGCGCTTCAGGGCGCTCGATCGCCTCGCAATAAATCTGGCGGAACGTCGCGATGTCGCCGCGGCGGTGGGCGTCGCGGCCGGCCTTGGGCGTGCCGAGCGCCTTCAGATGCATATAGCCGACGCCGATGCCGGCGAGCCCCTCGCGCAGTGCGTTCTTCGCGAAGCCCGCGCGGCGGGAGTTCGCCACGTCGCGCACGTCGACCAGCAGGCTGACGTTCGCCTCGCGCAAGGCGTCGAGGAAATCGGGCTGACCGCTGGCCTCGTAGCCGATCGTCCAAAGCCGGCCCGCGCTCAAAAGCCGAACACGCCCAGGATCAGAACGCCGAGGCCGATCCGGTAGAAGGCGAACGGTGCAAACCCATACCGGCTGACCACGCCGAGGAACACGCGCACCACGAACAGGCCCGCGACGAACGCCGCGACGAAGCCGACCCCGATCGCCTGGACCTGGGTGAAGTCGAGCTTGTCGGCGTGTCTGGCGACCGAATAGACGAACGCGCCGAGCATGGTCGGCATGGCGAGGAAGAACGAGAATTCCGCCGCTGCGCGCCGCTCGACGCCGAGCAGCATGGCGCCGACGATCGTGGCGCCTGACCTTGAGACGCCTGGAATGAGCGCGATCGCTTGGCAGGCGCCGATCGCCACGCTCTTCCAGATCGGGATCGCCTCGAGAGTCATGTCGATGGGCTTGGGGCGGAACCGCTCGACCGCGAGCATGACGTAGCCGCCGACGATCAGGGTGAAGGCGATGATCCGCGCCGCTGTCGCTGAAGCCTGGCCGTCGAGGAAGACCTTCTCGACGAGATCGCCCAGGAGCACACCGGCCGCCGCCGCCGGCAGGAAGGCGAGACCGATGGCTAAGGCAAACCGCCGCGCTTCGGGCTTCGTCGGCAGGCCGAGGACCGTGTCGAGGATCTTCTTAAAGTAGACGACGACGATCGCCAGGATCGCGCCAAGCTGGATCATCACTTTGAATGAGCCGGACGGGTCGTTGAACCCAAGCGCCTTGCCAAGCAGGACGAGGTGAGCCGTCGACGAGACCGGCAAGAATTCCGTCAGGCCTTCGACGATCCCCAGGACCAGCGCTTTCAGCAACAAGAGCAAGTCCATGCGCGGTCCTTCGATGCGGCGGGGCGGCCGGTTCGTGTCTGCCACAGCCGTGCGATGCAGGCGAGCGCGCGCCGCCGTTCCTTTTGAGACAGTTATGCTGCCATAACGACCGCATTTCGCTTGCGCACTCATGCCGCGGCGCGTATTTCCCTGTCGATCCGACTACCGAGAGGGCGACATGGCCGAGCGCATGTTGAAGTTTACGGGCCTCGACAAGGCGCCGCCGTCCAAGCGTCCCGCCGGAGAGCGGCGCGCCGATTTCCATGAAATTTATAAAGAATTTATCGAGGCTAAGGCGCGCGAGCAGGCTTCCCGATGCTCCCAATGCGGCGTCCCTTTTTGTCAGTCTCACTGCCCTTTACAGAACAATATCCCGGACTGGCTCCGCCTCACGGCCGAAGGTCGGCTGCGTGAAGCCTATGAGGTTTCCTCCGCCACTAACTCGATGCCGGAAATCTGCGGCCGCATTTGCCCGCAGGACCGCTTGTGCGAAGGCAATTGCGTCATCGAGCAGTCCGGCCACGGCACGGTTACGATCGGCGCGGTCGAAAAGCACATCACCGAAACCGCCTGGGCCAACGGCTGGGTGGAGCCGATCGCGCCGCCGCGCGAGCGCAAGGAAAGCGTCGGCATCGTCGGCGCCGGGCCTGCCGGCCTCGCGGCGGCCGAGGCGCTGCGGCTCAAGGGCTACCAGGTCGTGGTCTATGACCGTTACGACCGGGCCGGCGGGCTTTTGATCTACGGCATCCCGAGCTTCAAGCTGGAGAAGGACGTCGTCGTGCGTCGCACGCGGCGGCTCGAAGAAGGCGGCGTCCGCTTCGTCCTCAATTGCGAAGTGGGCAAGGACGTCTCCTTCCAAGAACTGCGCACCCGCCACGATGCGGTCCTGGTTGCGACCGGCGTCTATAAGGCGCGCGAACTGCCGGCGGCCAATGCGGGAGCCAAGGGCGTGCTCCCCGCGATGGATTTTCTCACCGCCGCCAACCGCGTCGGTCTGGGCGACGAGGTCGCCGAGGCGGCGGGGCTCAACGCTAAGGGCAAGCGGGTGATCGTCGTCGGCGGCGGCGACACCGCCATGGATTGCGTGCGCACTGCCGTGCGCCAAGGCGCGAAATCCGTCACCTGTCTCTATCGCCGCGACCGCGCCAACATGCCGGGTTCCCGCGCCGAGGTCGCCAATGCGGAAGAAGAGGGCGTGACCTTCGAGTGGCTCGCCGCTCCCAAGGCCGTGCTCGGCACCGCCCGCAAAGCCGCAGGTTTGCGCGCGGCGCGCATGCGGCTCGGCGCCCCCGATTCCGGCGGCCGGCAAACGCCTGAAGAAGCGCCGGGCTCCGAATACGACATGCCGGCCGATCTGGTGATCAAGGCGCTCGGCTTCGATCCGGAAGATCTGCCCGAGATGTTCGGCGCGCCCGATCTCAAGACCACGCGGTTCGGCGCCCTGCGCGTCGACTATCGCACGATGATGACGAGCATGCCCGGCGTGTTCGCCGCTGGCGACATCGTGCGCGGCGCCTCTCTCGTCGTGTGGGCGATCCGCGAAGGCCGCGACGCCGCTGACGCCATCCACGCCTATTTGAAGGAGCGCGCCGCGACGGTTGCGGTCGCGGCCGAATGAGCGCGATGCAGATTTTCGGCGACCTGGGCTCCGGCAATTGCCTGAAGGTCAAATGGACCGCCGATGCGCTCGCGATCCCCTACGCGTGGACCGACGTCGACATTCTGAAAGGCGAAAGCCGCACGGCGGCCTTCCTCGCCATGAACCCAGCGGGGCAGGTGCCGACCGTGGTGTTGGAGGACGGCCGCGCGCTCGGCGAATCCAACGCAATCATGCGTTATTTGGCGCGCGGGTCGCGGCTCTTGCCGGACGATCCGTTCGTCCAGGCACAGATCGACGGCTGGCTGTTCTGGGAGCAGAACGCGCACGAACCGAACGTCGCGGGCGCGCGTTTCCGCATGCTCTATCTCTCCCAGCCGGCGTCGGCGGTTCCCGAAGCGATGCGCGTGCGCGGGGATCAGGCGCTCGACCGGCTCGAGGCGCATCTGACCTCGAAGGATTGGCTGGTCGGCGACGCCATGACGATCGCCGACATCGCGCTCGTCGCCTACACGCGCGTCGCGCACGAAGGCGGTTTCAACCTCGCCGCGCGACCCGCCGTGCGGGCTTGGATCGCGCGCTGTGAAGGGCAACTCGGATTAACGCCATGATGACGACGCCAACTCATTCCGGCCGCTGTTTGTGCGGTGCAGTGACGCTCGCCGGCCGCGGCGCGCCGAAAGGCATTCATTGCTGTCATTGTCGTGACTGCGCGCGTTGGAACGGCGGACCGCTGATGGCGGTCGAGTTCGAAGGCGGGATCGACGTCGCGGGTCCAGTCCGCTGGTTCGCCAGCTCCGAATGGGCCGAACGCGGATCGTGCGAGGCCTGCGGATCGGCGCTGCTCTGGCGGCTGAAGGACCTGTCGATGATCAATGCGGCGGTGGGCGCGTTCGACGACCAGTCGATCTTCGCGGGCATCGAAAGCCACATCTTCGTCGATTCCAAGCCAAGGTATTACGAGTTCGCGGACGACGCCCCGCGTCTGACCGCCGCCCAGTTTCTCGAAAGGCATCAGCCATGAGTGAAGAGATCCGCCGCATGGAAGCCGAGCGCGCGCGGCTGGCCGTCGAGGGGCTGTGGCGCGAAGAGGACGAGCGCGATTCCTGCGGCGTGGGATTGATCGTCGCGATCGACGGCAAGCCGCGGCGCGAAGTCGTAACGATGGCGATCCGGGCGCTGAAGTCGCTTTGGCACCGCGGCGCAGTGGACGCCGACGGCAAGACCGGCGACGGCGCCGGCATTCTCGTAGACGCGCCGCAGGACTTTTTCCGCGAGGTCGTGACCCACGCGGGCCACAAGCCGCAGGCCGGGCCGATCTATGTCGGCCAGATCTTCCTGCCGCGCACCGACTTCGGCGCCCAGGAGACCGCGCGCACGATCGTCGAATCCGAAATCCTGCGCGCGGGATTCGAACTCTACGGCTGGCGCCAGGTGCCGGTGAACATCGCTGCGATCGGCGACAAGGCCAACGCCACGCGCCCCGAGATCGAGCAGGTCCTGTTCCGCGACCCGCAAGGCCGCAACGAGCGTTCGGTCGATCGCGATCTCTTCATCTGCCGCAGGCGGATCGAAAAGCGCGCGCTCGCGGCCAACATCATCGAGCTCTACGTCTGCTCTCTGTCGGCGCAGACGGTGATCTACAAGGGCATGTTCCTCGCCGAGCAGATCGATGCCTTCTATCCGGACCTCAAGGACGAGCGCTTCGTTTCGTGCGTGGCGATCTATCACCAGCGCTATTCGACCAACACCTTCCCGCAATGGCGTCTCGCCCAGCCCTTCCGCATGCTCGCGCACAACGGCGAGATCAACACGCTCAAGGGCAACACGAACTGGATGAAGAGCCATGAGATCCGCATGGCGTCGGAGGCTTTCGGAAAGGCCGACCAGGACGTCAAGCCGATCATTCAGCCCGGCGGTTCGGACAGCGCGGCGCTCGACAACGTATTCGAGGTTCTCGTGCGCGCCGGGCGCTCCGCGCCGATGGCCAAGGCGCTGCTGGTTCCGGAAGCGTGGGCCAAAAGCCAGACGATGTCTCCCGCGCGCCGCGCACTGTACGCCTATTGCTCGGCCGTCATGGAGCCGTGGGACGGGCCGGCCGCGCTCGCCATGTTCGACGGGCGCTGGGCGGTAGCGGGCCTCGACCGCAACGGCCTGCGGCCGATGCGCTATGCGCTGACCACGGATGGTCTGTTGGTCGTCGGATCCGAAACCGGCATGGTTGCGCTGGACGACGATCGCGTCGTGCGTCGGGGTCGCTTGGGCGCCGGGAAGATGATCGCCGTCGATACAGAAGGCGGGCGCTTCTACGGGCCGGATGAGATCGTCGATCGGATCGCCGCCAAGCACCCCTACGAGAAATGGCTGCAAAGCGTCGTCGAGCTCGACTCGCGCCTCGCCGGTCCCGAGCCGCGCCTGTTCGCGTCGCGCGCCGAGCTGCTGCGGCGTCAATTCGCCGCCGGCCTCACGTTGGAGGATCTCGAGCTGATCCTCCAGCCGATGATGGAGGAGGGCAAGGAGGCGATCGGCTCGATGGGCGACGACGCGCCGCTCGCCGTTCTCTCGGACAAGTATCGTCCGCTTTCGCATTATTTCCGCCAGAACTTCAGCCAGGTCACCAACCCGCCGATCGATCCGTTGCGCGAAGAACGGGTGATGAGCCTTGCGACGCGCTTCAAGAACCTCGGCAACATCCTGGCGACTGACGAGACCCAGGCCGATGTCTACGTGCTCGCGAGCCCGGTGCTCAGCAACGGCATGTATGCGCGCATGCTGCAGGAACTCGGCGAGGCGGTCGCCGTGATCGATTGCACGTTCGAGGCGCCGTCGCGTCCGGAAGAGGCGGGCCCCGCGTTGCGCCGGGCGCTCGACCGCGTGCGCGCCGAGGCCGAAGAGGCGGTTCTTTCCGGCCGCTCGCACATCGTGCTGACGGACGAGCGCCAATCGGCGGGCCGGGTTGCGTGCCCGATGATCCTCGTCACCGGCGGCGTGCAGGCGCACCTGGCGCAGCGCGGCCTCCGCTCCTATTGCTCGATCACCGTGCGCAGCGCGGAATGCCTCGACACGCACTATTTCGCAGTCCTGATCGGCGTCGGCGCGACGACCGTGAACGCCTACCTCGCGCTCGATGCGATCGCCGACCGCGTGCAGCGCGGCATTGGCGGCGTCGAGAGCGTCGAAGCGGCCGTGCAGAACTTCAAGAAGGCGATCGAAGCCGGCCTTCTCAAGATCATGTCCAAGATGGGCATCGCGGTGATCTCGTCCTATCGCGGCGGGATGAATTTCGAAGCGATCGGGCTGTCGCGCGCGCTGGTCGACGAATACTTTCCGGGCCTCACGAGCCGCATCTCGGGAATCGGCTTGTCCGGCCTCGCCCAGGAAGCCGCCGAGTTGCACGCCAAGGCGTTCGACGAGCAGGTCCTCGCGCTGCCGGTCGGCGGCCTCTACCGCTACCGCGCCAGCGGCGAGCGCCACGCGCTCGAAGCCGCCCACATCCACCAATTGCAGCACGCCGTCGCGACCGGATCCTACGAGGCCTACAAGGGCTATTCGCATGCCGTGCGCGAGCGGCGTCTGCGCGAGCCGATCCAGCTGCGCGACCTCCTTGAGATCCGTGACGGCGTGCGGCCCGAGATCCCGCTCTGGGAAGTCGAGAACCTCAACGAGATCCGCAAACGCTTCGTCACGCCCGGCATGTCTTTGGGCGCCCTCTCGCCGGAAGCGCACGGTGTATTGAATGTCGCCATGAACCGGATCGGAGCCAAGTCGGTCTCGGGCGAGGGCGGCGAGGACCCGGCGCGCTACATCCCGGCGCCGAACGGCGACAACATGAATTCCGCGGTCAAGCAGATCGCCTCTGGACGGTTCGGCGTGACAGCCGAGTATCTGAACCAATGCCGCGAGATCGAGATCAAGGTCGCGCAGGGCGCCAAGCCGGGAGAGGGCGGACAGCTCCCGGGCTTCAAGGTCACCGAGATGATCGCGCGGCTGCGGCACGCGACGCAGGGCGTGATGCTGATCTCCCCGCCGCCGCACCACGACATCTACTCGATCGAGGACCTCGCCCAGCTGATCTATGATCTCAAGCAGATCAACCCGATCGCGCGGGTGTGCGTGAAGCTCGTGTCGCAGCAGGGCGTCGGCACGGTCGCGGCCGGCGTCGCCAAAGCGAAGGCGGACGTGATCCTGATTTCCGGCCACGTCGGCGGCACCGGGGCGTCGCCTCAGACGTCGATCAAGTACGCCGGCGCGCCATGGGAAATGGGCCTCGCGGAAACGCACCAGGTCCTGACGCTCAATAACCTGCGCCATCGCGTCGTGCTGCGCACCGATGGCGGCCTGCGCACTGGGCGCGACGTCGTCGTAGCTGCTTTGCTTGGCGCGGAAGAGTACGGCATCGGCACGGCGTCGCTCGTCGCGATGGGCTGCATCATGGTGCGCCAGTGCCATTCCAACACCTGCCCCGTGGGGATCTGCACGCAGGACGAGGCGCTGCGCGGCAAGTTCACCGGCTCTCCGGAGAAGGTCGTCAATCTGATGTCGTTCATCGCCGAGGAAGTGCGCGAACTGCTGGCCCAGCTCGGCTTCAAAAGCCTCAACGAGGTCATCGGCCGCACGGACCTGATCGAGCAGATCAGCCGCGGAGCGTCCCACCTCGACGATCTCGACCTAAACCCGCTCCTGGTGCGCGTCGACAGTCCGCACCCGCCCTATTGCACGCGGGAAGGCCGGGTCGAGGTCGACGACACGCTCGACGCCCAGATCCTGCGCGACGGCGCGGCCTTCTTCGAGCGCGGCGAAAAGATGCAGCTGACCTATGCGGTGCGAAACACGCAGCGTGCGATCGGGGCCCGCTCGTCCTCCGCGATCGTGCGCAAGTGGGGGATGGCGGCATTGCCAGAGGGGCGCCTCACGCTCAGTCTTAAGGGCTCGGCCGGCCAGTCGCTCGGCGCCTTCCTCGTGCAGGGGGTGACGATCGACGTCACCGGCGATTCCAATGATTATGTCGGCAAGGGCTTGTCCGGCGGCACCATCGCGCTGCGCCCGGCGCCGCGGTTCGAGATCGCCGCCGCTGACAACACCATCATCGGCAACACGGTTCTTTACGGGGCGACGAGCGGCAAGCTGTTCGCGGCCGGCCAGGCGGGCGAGCGGTTCGCGGTGCGCAATTCCGGCGCGACCGCCGTGATCGAGGGCTGCGGCGCCAACGGTTGCGAGTACATGACCGGCGGCATGGCCGTGATCCTCGGCGACGTCGGCGAGAACTTCGGCGCCGGCATGACCGGCGGGATGGCGTTCGTCTATGACCCAGACGGCCGGTTTCCGCTGATGGCCAATGGCGACACCATCATCTGGCGGCGGATTGGCTCCGCGGCCTGGGCGGAAAAACTCGTGGCCCTCATGGAGGAGCATGTCGAGCGCACCGGCAGTGTCCGCGCGCGCACGCTGCTTGCGTCCTGGCCGGAGGCGCGCGGCGCGTTCTGGCAGGTGACGCCGAAGGAGATGCTATCCAGGCTTACGATCCCGCTGGACGATCCCGCGTCGGTCGCCGCCGAATAGACGCCGCCTCGATCCTGGGGCGGATCGCGCTATAGTTCGGTCGCCTGGACGCCGCCCCCTGGACCGCGCAAGGAACTCGACCGGAGACCGCCGCCATGGCCGCCGACAGCATCAAGCCGCGCCTGACCAGCGCCGAGGCCTCGGCGATCACGCGAAGGATCGCGCTGGCCTCGGTGGCTGTGGCCGTCGTGTTGATCGTGCTGAAGGCCTGGGCGTGGTTCGCGTCCGGGTCGGTTGCGATGCTGTCGTCGCTCGCCGATTCCGTGCTCGATTTTGCGGCTTCGCTGTTCACCTACTTCGCCGTCCGTTACGCCGCCACGCCGCCCGACGGCGAGCACCGCTATGGCCACGGCAAGGCCGAGGCGTTCGCCGGGCTGTTCCAGGCGGGGCTCGTGGCAGTGTCGGCGGCCTTGATCCTCGTTGAAGCCGCGCGCCGGATCGCCGCGCCGGAACCCGTGCGCGCGGGCGAGGAATCGCTCGTGGTCATGGGCCTTTCGATCCTTTTGACGAGCGCGTTGGTGCTGGCGCAGAGCCGCGCCATCGCACAGACCGGGTCGGTCGCCACCAAGGGCGATCGGGAGCACTACGCCGCCGACTTGACGAGCAATATCGTCGTCGTCTTCGGCATCGCGGCGGGGCATTTTCTCGGTTGGAGCTGGGCGGATGCGGCGGCGGGCATTCTGGTCGCCTGCTGGCTGGCGCTCGGCGCCTATGAGGTCGCGCGCGAATCCGCCGACCATTTGATGGATCGCGAATTGCCTGACGAAGACCGCGCCCGCATCGAGGCTCTGGCCCGCGATGATCCGGCGATCCTCGGCGTGCACGATCTGCGCACCCGATCGTCGGGGCCGTTCATTCACATCCAGTTCCACGCCGACCTCGATCCTGAGATCAGCCTCAAGGCGGCGCACGAGGTCGTCGTCGCCGCCGAGGCGCGCATTCGCACGGCCTATCCGGCAGCCGACGTGATCATCCACCCCGACCCGGCAGACGGCGTCGATCCGCACGGCCACGAAGCGTTCCTCGAAGGCCGTGCCGCGCGCGCCCGGTGAAACGTCGGGCGCGGACCTGGCGGCCGACCTGAGAGCGCAGGCGCGCGCGCTTGGCTTCGACGCGATCGGGATCGCCGACGCCGCCGCGCCCTGGCCGGCGGCCGCGCGTCTCGCTGAGTTCCTGGCCGACGGTCGCCACGGCGAGATGGCCTGGATGGATACGCCGCGGCGCGCCCATCCGTTGGCGCTCTGGCCGCAGGCGCGCAGCGCGATCATGCTCGGTCTGAACTACGGACCCGACGGCGATCCGCTCGAGCTTCTGGCCCAACGCGATCGCGGCGCCATCTCCGTCTATGCGGTGCGGCGCGACTATCACGACGTGGTCAAAACCGGCCTGAAGGCGCTGGCGCGCCGGCTCGCGGACGCGTCGGGCGGCGAGGTGAAGGTGTTCGTCGACACCGCGCCCCTGATGGAGAAGCCGCTCGCCGCGCGGGCAGGGCTCGGTTGGCAGGGCAAACACACCAATCTCGTGTCGCGCTCCCACGGCTCCTGGCTGTTCCTCGGCGCGATCCTCACCGACGTCGCTTTGCCGGCGGACGCGCCCGAGGCCGACCATTGCGGGAGCTGCAGCGCCTGCCTCGACATCTGCCCGACGCGCGCGTTCCCGAAGCCTTACCAACTCGATGCGCGCCGCTGTCTCGCCTACCTTTCGATCGAGCACAAAGGCCCGATCCCCCACGAATTCCGGGTCCCGATGGGCAACCGCATCTTCGGGTGCGACGATTGCCTGGCCGTCTGTCCGTGGAACAAGTTCGCTGGCGTCGCTCGCGAGGCGCGCTTGGCGACGCGCGAGGAGCTGCAGGGCCGTCCTCTGGTCGACCTCGCGGGGCTGGACGATCCGGCCTTCCGGGCCCTGTTCGCCGGGACGCCGGTCAAGCGCACCGGGCGCGACCGGTTCGTGCGCAATGTCCTGATCGCGATCGGCAATTCAGGCGCGCCAGCGCTGGCTGCGGCGGCCGAGGCCCGGCTCGAGGATGAAAGCCCGCTGGTGCGCGGAGCCGCCGTCTGGGCGCTCTCCCGGCTTGACCCGGCGCGATTCGCAGCGCTCAAGATCGGCCGCGCGGACGCCGAACGCGATCCGGACGTGGGGGTCGAATGGCAAGCGAACGTCAATCCGGCCGGTCCTGGCTGAAGCCGCAGGGATCGTGGCTCGCGCGCCTCTTCATCTTGGCGTTCGTGGTGGTCATTCTGGTCCCGCTGGCGCTGACCCTGGCGTTCCGGTTCGTCAATCCGCCGGCGACGCTGCTCATGGTCCAGCGCGCGCTCGAAGGCGAAACGCTGCGCCATGAGGCGCGACCCTATGCCGAGATTTCGCCGCACCTGATGCGCGCCGTGATCGCCGCCGAGGACGCCAAATTCTGTTCGCACCGCGGCTTCGACCTGGAAGCGATCGACAACGCCATTGAATACAACCAGCAGGCCGAAGATCGCGGGTCGACCAAGCGCCGTGGCGCCTCCACCATCAGCCAGCAGACCGCGAAGAACGTCTTCCTGTGGCCGCAGCGTTCGTGGCTGCGCAAAGGCCTGGAGACCTATTTCACGCTGCTCATCGAATACACGTGGCCGAAGCGACGGATTCTCGAGGCCTATCTCAATGTCGCGGAATGGGGCGAGGGGCGGTTCGGCGCCGAAGCGGCGGCCCAGGCGGTCTTCGGCGTCTCCGCAAAGGACCTGACGCCGGCGCAGGCCGCGCGTCTCGCGGCCGTTCTGCCGAGCCCCAACAAATGGAGCGCCGAAAAGCCCGGACCGTACGTCCGGCGGCGCGCGGCCGTGATCGAACAGCGTATGCGGGTGGTGCAGGCCGATGGGCTGGACTCTTGCGTCTTGCCGCGCATCGCGCCGTCGCCGAAGCCGCGCAAAGAGCCGAAGGGGCCGCCGCCTCTCGTCGAAGCGCCGAAGGCGCCGGAGGTCACGACGCCGGAAGTCCTCGAACCCTTGCCGCCGCTGCTCGAGGCGCCTCTGGAGGATCCGTCGCCTGAGGCTGCGCCGGTCGCGGCCGAGCCCGCGGCTGCCGAACCGCCGCCGCCGGCGCCGTCGCGGATCGATCCGCCCGTCATCAGTCCTTAGGGAAGCGGTTAGTCCGGGGCGCGGCCCGTGCGGCGGGCTTCGCGGGCGCGACCGAGCGCGAGCAGGGTCTCAACGTTGCGGGGTTCGAGGGAAACGGCCTCGGCCGCGTCTTTTTCGGCCAATTCGAAGGCGTCCTGGCGCATGCGCGCTTCGGCGCGCAGACGCAGGGCGAGGGGATCTTTCGGGCGGATATCGAGAGCGGTGGACAGGTCGGACTCGGCGCCGCGCCAGTCCGTATTCAGCGCGCGCGCCCGGGCCCGGTCGATCAGCAGGTCAGCGTCGCCCGGCGCCATGGCGACCGCCCGATCGAGCGCCTGTTTGGCGCGGGCGCCATTCGCCGCCAGGATCCAGGCATTGCCGGCGCGCGCCAGCATGGCGGCTTTGTCGGAATCGTTCGGCGCATCGATGGCGAGGCTCTCGAATTGCCGCGCGGCGAGATCGGGCTTCTTGCGGCCGACGTCGGCGATCGCCGAGCAAAGATAGGCCTCGCGCACGTGCGCCTCGGCGATCCACTGGCGCGCGGCCTCGTAGCCCGCGTCGGCGTCGCGATCGACGGCGGCGATGCAGGTTTGCAGGCGATCGCGATCGGCGGACTGGCCGACAGTGGGGGCGAGCGGCTGGGCGGCGGCCAACGCCTGGACGAGGATGAAAGCGGCGAGCATGGTGCACCCATGGGCGAGACGAAGCGGGATGGCAAGGCGAGCAGCAGATTGCTCGCATTAGGTTTCGGTTATGTGGCGCAGTCGCTTGCGCGGCGGCTTTCTGCGCAGGGCTGGGACGTGGTCGGCACGAACCGATCCGGCCGCGACGGCGCGCTCGCCTTCGATGGCGCGGCGAGCCCTGACTTAGTCGCGGTGGCCCAGCGCGCGGACGCGGTCTTGATCTCGATCCCGCCGGACGACGGAGGCTGCCCGGCAGCGCGCGCTCTGCCGACGATTAGCGCCGGCTGGGTCGGCTATCTTTCGACCACCGGCGTTTATGGCGATCTGGGCGGACGCTGGGCGTTCGAATGGTCGCCGCTGCGGCCGACCAGCGACATCGCGGCCCGCCGCGCGCTGGCCGAGGCGCAATGGAGCGCCCGCGGCGCCCACATTTTCCGGTTGCCGGGGATTTATGGGCCTGGACGTTCGGCCTTCGACCGCCTGCGCGCGGGCGACGCGCAACGCATCGTCAAGGCTGGCCAAGTGTTCTCGCGCGCGCATGTCGACGACATTTCAGCGGCGCTTCGCCTGTCGATCGCCCAGCCCAACGCCTGTCGCGCCTACAATATCTGCGATGACGAACCGGCCCCGCCGCAGGATGTGATCGTCGAGGCGGCGCGGCTGCTCGGCGTTGCGCCGCCGCCGGAAATTCCCTTCGAAGCGGCGACACTGTCGCCCATGGCGCGACGCTTCTATCAGGACGGCAAGCGCGTTTCGAACGCCCGCGCCAAGGCGGAGCTCCGCTGGCGGCCGTTGTATCCCTCCTATCGCGAAGGCCTCGCGGCGATCCTGGCTTCGGAGCATTCGCAATGATGGGCGAAAACCCGCTCAAGACCTTCACGATCCTGATCCGCGCCCGCGACGCGGAGGACGATTTCCACGTCATGTACGAGGTGATCGCCCCCGACGCGGAGCAGGCCGCACGATTCGCTCTTGCGGATATGGCGGCGCGGTCGGAGAAAGCGCTCGACGTCGAGCATGTCGAGTACACGCCGGTGCGCAATCCCCTGGCGACGCCGGGCGTGCGCTTCCGGACGGGGCGACGTTACTGAAGCGCGGCGGCGGCGATCGTCGGCGCCCGGATGATCGGCATTTTCCCGTGAAACGTTCCACGCCAGCGCCTAGCCGGCGCGCACCCGCTCGGCCATTTCATCGACGACAGCGGCGAGCAGGCTGAGATCGGCCGGCGTCGACAGCCGGTGGTCGCCCGATTTGACGAACGTCATCCGCACATCCTCGCTTTCGAGCCGCTCCGCCAGTTCCAGTGAAAGGCCCCAGGGCACATCCGGGTCGGACTGGCCATGGACGATGTGAACCGGCGCCTTGATCGGGATCGGAGCGTCGAGGAGGAGATGGCTTCGGCCGTCCTCGATCAGCGTACGTGTGATCGGGTAGGGGCCGTCGCCATAGGCCGAGGGCTGCATCCACACGCCGTCGCGGTTGATCGCGTCGCGCGCCTCGTCGGACAGGTCGGCCCACATCAGGCGCTCGGTGAAATCGGGGGCCGGCGCGATCAGCACTAGGCCCGCGATCCGTTCCGGACGTTCGAGCGCCGCCAGGAGCGCCAGCCACCCGCCCATCGAGGAGCCGATCAACAGCAGAGGCCCGGTCGTCACGGCGTCGATCACCGCCAGGGTATCAGCGAGCCAGCGGCTGATTGAGCCCTCTTCGAAGGTTCCGGCCGACTGGCCGCATCCTGAATAGTCGAACCGCACGAAGGCCGCGCCGGCCGCGCTCGCCCGCGCAGCGAGCGCGGAGGCCTTGGTTCCGTTCATGTCTGATCGGAACCCACTCAGCCAAACGCGCGTCGGGGCGGCGGCGGACGCACTCTCGAAAGCGAGCTCTCCGTGCGGGCCTGACAAGCGTTCGATGGCGCCATAGGGCATGAAACGATCCTCTTTGGGCATCGAAGGCGGTCGCCTGCGCGGATCAGGGGATGCGCCCGCCCGCAAATGCTGGCAAGTGCTCACGATGTTGCGCGTGCTTCAGGTCACGCCCGCGTTGGATGCGGGCGGCGTCGAACGGACGACGATTGAGGTCGCCGAGGCGATCTCGAAAGCGGGCGGACTGGCGATGGTCGCGAGCCGAGGCGGCCGCCTCGCGGACGAGCTCGCCGCGGCCGGCGGGGAATTGGTGGAGCTGCCGCTCGATTCCAAGAACCCTATCCGCATCTGGCGCAACGCCGCGGCGCTCGCCGAGATCGTCGTCCGCCGGGAAATCTCGATCATCCATGCGCGTTCGCGGGCGCCCGCCTGGTCGGCGCTTTGGGCGGCGCGCCGGACCAATACGGCGTTCGTGACGACCTACCACGGCATCTACAACGCCCGCAGCGCGCTCAAGCGGGCCTATAATTCCGTGATGGCGAAGGGCGATATGGTGATCGCCAATTCCGAATATACAGGCGCGCACCTGCGGGCCGAGCACCATGTCGATCCGGCGCGTGTCGTGGTCATTCCCCGTGGCGTGGATCTCGCGCGGTTCGATCCGCCCGCGGTCGATCTGGCTAGGAAGGCCGCGCTGCGCGCTGCGTGGGGCTTGCCGACCGAGGCTGGTGACGCTGTCGTGATCCTTCCGGCCCGGTTGACGGCATGGAAGGGGCAAACCACGTTAATTGACGCGGCGCGGCTCATCGAGGCGCGACGCCCGGGGTTGGCGCGCTATGTCCTGGCTGGCGATCCGCAGGGGCGGGCCGCGTATGTCGCGGCGCTTGAGCGCCAGATCGGGACCGCCGGCCTCGGCGGTCGTGTGCACATCGTCGGACATGTCGCGGATATGCCGGCCGCCTTTGCGCTCGCCGACGTCGCGGCCTTTCCGTCGCTGGAGCCCGAGGCGTTCGGACGCGGCGCGATTGAGGCGCAGGCGATGGGGCTTCCGGTCGTGGCGGCTGCGCATGGCGGCTTGACGGAGACGGTCGTGCCTGGAGTGACGGGGCTGCACGTCCCTCCGGGCGACGCCGCAGCGTTGGCGGCGGCTCTGGAGCAAGTTTTGCTTATGGAGCCTGCGCAGCGAGCGGCCATGGGTCGTGCGGGACAGGCGCGCGTACGGGCGTTGTACAGCACAAGCGCCCTGCAAACCGCCACTTTGGCGGTATACGAACGGGTCTTGAGGGAGCGAGGATGAACAGCAAAACGGCGCAGGTGGCGGTTTCGGGCCCTATGCCCGCCGACGCCCGCAAAGTTCTGGTGATCAAGCTGGGCGCGCTGGGGGACTTCATCCAGTCGCTCGCGGCTGCGCGCATGATCCGCGACTATCATGTCGGGGCGCGCATCACTCTGCTCACCACCGACCCTTTCCGCGATTTCGCCCGCGCTTGCCCCTATTTCGACGTTGTCGAGAGCGACGGGCGGCCGCGCGACCCACAGGACGTCGCCAAGCTCATCGCCCGCATTCGCGCCGCCCGCTACGACGCCGTCTACGACCTGCAGACGTCCGGCCGTACGGGCAATTATTATCTCGGCCTGCGGCCTTGGCCGCCACGCTGGTCGGGCATCGCGCCAGGCTGTTCGCATCCGCATGCGAACCCTGAACGCGAAAATATGCACACGCTCGACCGGCTCGCCGATCAGCTTCATGAGGCGGGCCTCGGACCGCGCGACGGCTTCCCGGTGGGACAGGCGCCGCTGCCCGACCTGTCCTGGATTCGCACAGCGCTGCGCGACCCGCCGTCGCTGCAGCCAGCCTATTTCGGGATCAATGGTCCTTACGTGATGATGATCCCGGGCGCCTCTGCCCATCGGCCCGAAAAGCGCTGGCCGGCCGAGCGATATGGCGAATTGGCGCGGAAGATCGCGGAGCGGGGCGTCATCCCGGTCGTTATCGGCGCCCAGGACGAGCGTGAGGCCGGAACGGTCGTTGCGCGCATGGAGCCGCGCGCCAAGAACCTGGTCACCCGCACCAACCTGTTCCAGATCGCCGCGCTGGCGGCCAAGGCCAACGCGGCCGTCGGCAACGATACCGGCCCGATGCATATCGCTGCGGCGGCGGGGGCGGCCTGCGTCGTGCTGTTTTCGGCGGATTCCAACCCCGCCAAGGTCGCGCCGCGGGGGCGCTCGGCGGTTCTGGCGTTGACGGCGCCGTCGCTGGCGGATCTCCCCGTGGACGACGTGGCGCGCGCGGTTTCGAACGTCGGCGGCTTTTCGGCGGAGCCGCGCCGCTCTTGATGGCGCGTCAACCGGAAATCATGTAAACCATTGCTGCGTCCGCGCGGGAAACTGCGCGGCGCGTCGCATTTGTTGCAACAGAAATGGGAGAATTCGCATAGTCCGCCGTCCAATGGCCGCGCCGCCCCCCGTGAAGGACGGGCCGCGCGTGAACGATGAAATCCGCGCTTTTCGCGTCCTGCTGATCGATGAGGCAGGCGAAAAGCAGGGCGAAATGCCGATCGCTGCTGCGATTGAGGCCGCTGTAGAGGCAGGGCTCGATCTCGTGGAAGTCGCCGCGAACGCCAATCCTCCGGTCGTCAAGATCATGGATTACGGCAAGTTCCGCTTCCAGGAGCAGAAGAAGAAGGCAGAGGCGCGAAAGAACGCCAAGGCCGTCGAAATCAAGGAAATCAAGGTCCGTCCGGGCATCGACGACCATGATTACGGGGTTAAGGTCAAAGCCATGGCCCGCTTCTTCGAAGAGGGCGACAAGGTGAAGGTCACCCTGCGCTTCAAGGGCCGCGAGATCGCCTATCAGCACCTCGGGATCGAGCTCCTCAACCGCATCCGCGGCGAGTTCGAGCCGGTCGCCAAGGTTGAGCAGGAGCCCCGCTTCGAGGGCAAGCAAGTCATTATGGTGATGGCGCCGCGGGCCTCGTAAGGGCCCGCCCGCCGATCATTTGTCCGGTTCAGGTGCCGTAGCCGCCGTCCACGAACGCGTAGACGTCGCTACGACGTGTGCGGATCGTGTTCGCCTGCAGGCGCATCGCCAGCATCAGGACTGCAAACGCAATCAGCGTCCCGGCGTAATTGATCCAGCGGACCACTTTGGGATGGTCGCGGAGGTAGTCGGAGACCCGGCGCGTGGCGACCGGAGCAGCCTCGCCGACCGCCGTGACGGCGCGCACCCGCAGATCGGCCTGAATGTCCGCCGGGATGATATCGGGCAGCTGGACCTGATCCAACGACGGCGCGCCGGCGAAAACGCCAAGCTGGGCGAGACCCACCCGACCAAAAGGCGGCAACCGGTCCGGGGCCGTCGCGCTATGAGCCGCGAACGCCACGAAAACCAGCGCCGCGACGCCAATCGCGAGCCTGGAGCCGATGAACGCGACGAGCGCGGCGCGCAATGCCGACATGGGCCGTCCTCCTTAGCCCTTGTACCGCACAATGCCGCTCCAGTCCAAAGACCACGACCGCGTCGTCGCGGCCGGTAACAACTTGTTCAGCGGTCGCTTCTAGTTTGTCGCGAAATCAACTTGGTTCCGGCGGGATTAACGATGAAAGACTTGAAGCTCCAGTCGCTACTGGTCGCCCTTGGCGGCGCTATCTGCGCCTCGCTGGCGACGACGGTGGGCGTTGGGATGATGGCCAACGATCAGCTGAAGATCGGCGGGGAGCTCTACAAGGACATCGTGCGCGGCAAGGACCTCGTCGCCGACGTTCTGCCGCCGCCGGCCTACCTGGTCGAGGCGAACCTCAACGTCGCCCAGGTTGCGCTGGATATGGAGTATGTGGCCAAAGGCGAGGAAGAACTCGCCCGCCTCAAGCGCGAATATCTGGCGCGCGTCGACTTCTGGACCCAGCAATCAGATCTGTCCTCCGAAATCCACACGGCGATCGCCACGACCTCGAACCGCGAGGCGACGAAGTTCTGGGATATCGTCGAGGAAAAGCTCATTCCGGCCGCCAAGGCGCGCGATGCCGCCGGCGTCGCAAGCGCCTACGCCGAGGCTGCTGAAATCTACACCGCCCACCGCGCCGTGGTTGACCGCATCGTTAGCCTCGCCAACGCCGAGAACGCCCGCCTCGAGAAGGAAGCCGCCGCGCGCGACAACCTGATGTCGCTGATCGTTGCGCTCGGATCGCTCGCGGCCTTCGCCACCACGCTTGGCGGTCTGTGGCTCATTTCCCGGCGCATGGTGCGCCCGATCGTCGCCACGACCGGCGTCATGGGTCAGCTCGCCGCTGGCGACGCCAACGTCGCGATCGTCGGCGCCGACCGCAAAGACGAGATCGGCAACATGGCCCGCGCCATCGAAGTTTTCCGCGCCAACCAGCTGGCGCGCATCGAGCTTGAGGCCGAAGCCGCCCGCAAGGCCGAGCAGGAACGTGCGCGTCAGGCCAAGGTTGAAGGGCTGATCGGCAGTTTCCGCGTCAACGTCACGCGCTATTTCGAGGCGGCGCTCGCCGAAATCGGCGCCAACAAGCGCACGGCTGAGGAGCTCGGATTGACGGCGCATGAGGCTGAAAGCCGGGCGACGTCGGCGGCGCGCGCCTCGTCGAGCGCCTCGAGCGAAGTCCAGACCGTCGCCGCAGCGGCTGAAGAACTCGCCGCCTCGATCCGCGAAATCTCCTCGCAATCGGAACGCACGCGGGTCCAGGCCCAGAAGAGCCGGGAAGTGTCGGACCGCGGCGAGGGCGAAATGGCCGCGCTCAGCGAACAGGCGAAGAAAATCTCCGCCGTCGTCGAAATGATCCAGACGATCGCCAACCAAACGAACCTCCTGGCGCTGAACGCCACGATCGAGGCCGCGCGCGCCGGCGAGGCGGGCCGCGGGTTTGCGGTCGTCGCCGCCGAGGTCAAATCGCTCGCCGAGCAGACAGCGAACTCAACCAGCGAGATCGAGCGCATCGTCGACGCCATGCAATCGTCAGTCGCCGGCGCCGGTCAGGCCTTCCGCGACGCGCTCACGGCCATGATCGAGATCGACCAACTGGTCGCCGGCATGGCGAGCGCAGTGACCGAACAGGAGGCTGCGACCGGCGAAATCTCGCACGCGATCGCCCGCGCCTCGGAGAGCGCCAGCGTCAGCTCGCAGGACATCTCTGAACTCGCCAGGGTCGCGGAAACGACGACGGCTTCAGCTGAGGACGTGCGCAAGCAATCCGATCGGGTTGTCGGCACGACGGACGCGCTGCGCCAGACGGTCGAGTCGTTCCTCACCGAGGTCAACGACGCGATGGGCCGCGAAGGCCGCGCCGCAGCCTAAGCGCGGGGCGGCTATTTCGCGCCGAGTAGACGCCGCAGAGCGCTGCCGGAAACGAGCTTGAAGTTCTGCGCTTTCGGCGAATTGTCGCCGTCCTGCGCGATGAAGATCCCATGGCCGTAAGGTTTGCCTAAGCGGCCGGGCGCGAATTCGATTCCGTCGGTTTCGCTGGTCGCGCCGATGGCGTCTGACGGCGCGATCCGGAAGCGCTTCACGAACCGCCCGTCAGCGAGATCGTAGGCGGTGTAGGCGCTGTCGCCCTGGCTGGAGACCAGCAGCAGGCCACCCTTTCGGCCCTTGGGCATGATGGCGAGGCCCTCGACATCGGCGACCAGTCGGACGCCGTCGGCGGCGGCGAACAATTCCGGCTTCTGCGGGCTCTCGGGCGCGGCGGGTACGCTCCATACGCCGACGCTCTCTTCGCCCACATAGAGCATGCCGGTGCGGTCATCGGCGACGCAGCCTTCCGACTGGGTCGCCAAGGCGAACGACCGCACGAGCGTGAGCTTCGGCGCAGCGCCAGAGGCGTCGAGCGCGAACTGGCGGACCTCGCCATTCTTGAACACGACGAAGGCGAACAGCGCCCGGTCGGCGGCGCGACGCCAGAGGCAAAAGCCATAGGCCTCGCCAGGCCCCGCAGGCGCGCGCGCAAGGAGGGTAAGCGCCGCGGGTTTGGTCGCCAGTTCGTAGATAGCCACGTGGCCGTTTCCGGGGTCATTGCGATCGCTCGCGGCGACGAGCACGCCGCTTCGGCCGTTAATGGAGACGTCCGCGCGCAGGTCGACATTGTTGACGCGTCCCGCTGGCGTCGAGGCGACCAGTTTGCCCGTCAAATCATAGACGTTGAGGCCCGCCTTCTTGTCGGTGGCGACGATCAGGCTGCGCGACGCACGCGCGCGATCGCGCCAGACCGCCGGGTCGTCGGCGGCGTCGTCGAGGGAGGCCACCGCTTCGGTTTCGGCGACCGCGCCGATCGACAGCGTCTCGACGGACGTCGGGGTGGTGGCCGGCTGCGCCGCGGCGATGGGGCCGAAGAGGAGGGCAACGCCTATCGCGGTTGCGCTAGAGAGAATTCTCATGGACCAGGATCCTGGATTTGCGGCGAGTCATTCGAAGCCGGGGTCCCTAGCATCGGCGCGATGACGATCGCTAGCGTGAGGGACGGGCCGCGTGGCGCATCTTGTTAATGATGTCAGCAAAGTGAATTCATGAGAATTCGCGGCGCGCGAAGGGTTCGCCTTGCCCCGCGCCCCATGCTCGTGCTACCAGCCCCGCTTCTTTGGGGCGGCCCGGCTTAAAGCCATGCCGTGGTCGCCCGTCATGCCGGACAGACCCGTCGTTCGCGGCGGGATCGTCCCTAGGAGAGCGAAATGGCCAAGCAAAAGCTCAAGACGAAGAGCGGCGTCAAAAAACGCTTCAAGATCACCGCCACGGGCAAGGTGAAGCATGGTGTCGCCGGCAAGCGCCACCGCCTCATCAGCCACAACGGGAAGTACAAGCGCCAAAACCGCGGCACCACTGTTCTCGCCAAGCCGGACGGCGACCGCGTGAAGCTGTGGACCCCGTACGGCCTCGACTGACCGTCAGCGAAACTTGAACTAGGAGCGTCGACCCATGGCTCGCGTCAAAGGGGGCGTCACAGCGCACGCCCGTCACAAGAAGATCATCAGCGAAGCCGCCGGCTACCGCGGCCGGCGCAAGAACACCTTCCGCACGGCCAACGCCGCCGTCGAGAAGGCGGGCATTTACGCTTATGTCGGCCGTAAGCAGAAGAAGCGGAACTTCCGCTCTCTGTGGATTCAACGGATCAACGCCGCCGTCCGCGAAGAAGGGATGTCCTATTCCCGATTTATCGACGGGCTCGTGAAAGCGGGCGTGTCGGTGGACCGCAAGGTCATGGCCGACCTCGCGATGAACGAGCCCGAAGCCTTCAAGGCGCTCGTCGGCAAGTCCAAGGCTGCACTGGCCCTGGCGTAAGACGAGCGCCCCACCCTGAGAAACCAGGGCTGGGGCCGACGCTCTTCCGGATGCGGCCCCGGCGCGACTGACCGAGGACCGCGCATGGACGCTGCACTTCCAGATCTTTCGACGCTCGAGAACGACCTTCTCGCCCGCCTCGACGCCGCCGCAGACGAAGCGGCGGTAGAGGCCGTGCGCATTGAGGCGCTCGGCAAGCAAGGCGCGATCAGCGCCTTGATGAAAACGCTCGGCTCCATGAGCCCGGCCGATCGTCAGACCATGGGCCCGAAGCTCAACGGCCTGAAGGACAAGCTGACCGAAGCGATCCTCGCGAGGAAGGCCGCGCTCGCCGAGGCGGCGCTGGAGGCGCGGCTCGCCGGCGAGCGGGTCGACGTCAGCCTGCCGCCGGCGCCGGTCCGGATCGGCGCGATCCATCCGATCAGCGCCGTCATGGAGGAGGTCGGCGCGATCTTCGGCCAAATGGGCTTCGCGCTCGAGGAAGGTCCCGACATCGAGACCGACTTCAACAATTTCACCGCGCTCAACTTCCCGCCGCGCCATCCGGCGCGCGACATGCACGACACGTTCTTCCTCGATCGCGTCGACGCTGAAGGGCAGCGCAAGGTTCTGCGTACGCACACGAGCCCCGTGCAGGTGCGCACCATGCTCAAGCAGAAGCCGCCGATCCGCATGATCTGCATGGGCCGCACCTATCGGTGCGACAGCGACGCCACCCACACGCCGATGTTCCACCAGATCGAAGGCCTGGTGATCGACGAGACGACCAACATGGCCGACCTCAAGGGCGTGCTGATGGCGTTCGTGCAGGCCTTCTTCGAGGTCGAGGCGGTGGAGGTGCGCTTCCGTCCGCACCACTTCCCGTTCACCGAGCCGTCGGCGGAAATGGACGTGCGCTGCGACCGCTCCGTGCCCGGACAATTGAAGATCGGGGAGGGCGCCGATTGGCTCGAGATCCTCGGCTGCGGCATGGTCCATCCGAACGTCCTGCGGCAGTGCGGCCTCGATCCGGAGCGCTACCAGGGCTACGCCTTCGGCATGGGCATCGATCGCCTCGCCATGCTGAAGTACGGCGCGCCTGACCTGCGCGATTTCTTCAATTCGGACGTTCGGTGGCTCAAGCACTACGGGTTCAGCCCGTATCTCCTGCCGGGCCTGGCTTCGGGGCTCGCCTGACATGCCGATCGATTTCTCATCGCAGGTCATCACGGGCCTCATGGGCACGGTGCTGGGCGTGTTGCTCGCAAGCGCACTTTCCTGGACGCGTTCGCGCCGCGAGCGGAGGCTGAACCTGACGTTGGAACTCTACGCGGAGTTTCACGCGCCGGCGTTCAACCACATCCGGATCGAGGCCTATGGCGCCCTGGAGCGCAACGGCGCCGGCGTGCCCGCGACCTATCTGGCGGCGACCACGCAAGAGCGCGTGGCGATCAGCGCGGTCGTGCATTTCTTCGAGAAGCTGGCTCTGCTGCGCGAAACCGGCGCGGTGAACCCGTCTCTGCTGAAGCGCTTCTTCGGCCAGTACGCGCATTTCTGGCGGCCGCTCCTGTGCGCGCAGCCCGGAATCGACGATCCGGAATGGAGCCAGACGCTGCGCGCGATCCAGCGCCTGTTCGCCGAGCTCGACGCCTTGCCGAAAAAAGACCCGACGAACCCGCGGCCATGAATTTTCCCGCCGTCGCGAATGAGCGCTGTGCGCCGTCCGGGATGGCGATGCTGAAACTGGAACCTACCGATGAAGTTCACCCTCTCCTGGCTCAAAGAGCATCTTGAGACGAATGCGACGGTCGCCGAGATCGTCGATGCGATGACGATGGCGGGTCTCGAGGTCGAGCACGTCGAAAACCCGGCCGAAAAGCTCGCGGCGTTTTCCGTCGCGCGGATCGTCTCGGCGGCGCGCCATCCCAACGCCGACAAGCTCCAGGTCTGCCAGGTCGAAACCAAAGACGGGCCGAAGGAAATCGTCTGCGGCGCGCCGAATGCGCGCGCCGGGCTCGTGACCGCCTATGCGCCTATCGGGGCCTATGTGCCGGGCCTCGACGTGACGCTCGAAGCGCGGCCGGTGCGCGGCGTCGTCTCCAACGGCATGCTGTGCTCTGGCGCCGAGCTTGAGATCGACGCCGACGCAGACGGCATCCTCGAGCTCGATCCTGAAACGCCGGTCGGCGCCGCGGTCGCCGACGTGTTCGGCCTCAACGACGCGGTGATCGATTTCGAAGTGACGCCCAACCGCCCCGATTGGCTGGGCGTGGAGGGGATCGCGCGCGATCTCGCCGCCGCCGGGCTTGGAACTTTTAAGCCGCGTCCCGCGGCGGCGATCAAGGACGCCTTCCAAAGTGAGGTCCGCGTCGCCACCGACGATGCCGGCGCCTGCCCGGTTTTCGCTGCGCGCCTCATTCGCGGCGTGAAGAATGGGCCGTCGCCCGAGTGGCTGCAGCGGCGCCTGCGCGCGATCGGGCTTCGGCCGCGCAGCATCCTCGTCGACGTCACGAATTACTTCTGCTTCGACCGGGCGCGCCCGCTGCACGTCTATGACGCCGCGAAGCTCGACGGCGTCGTGCGCGCGCGTCTCGGCCGCGCCGGTGAAACGCTCAAGGCGCTCGACGGCAAGACGTACGAGATCGGCGCGGACATGTGCGTCATCGCCGATGATCGCGGCGTTCTGGGTCTTGGCGGCGTCATGGGCGGGGAGTTCTCCGGCTCATCGGACGAGACGACCGATGTCCTGCTGGAAAGCGCCTATTTCGATCCGCTGCGCACCTTCCAGACAGGCCGCGCGACGGGCATCCAGAGCGACGCCAAGTATCGCTTCGAGCGCGGGATCGATTCCGGCGCGGTGATCGCCGGCCTCGACGCGGCGACGCAGATGATCCTCGAGCTCGCCGGTGGCGAAGCCTCGACCCTGATCGTCGCCGGCGAACCGCCGGCGCCGCCGAAGGCCGTCACCTTCGATCCGGACCGGGTGAAGAAGCTCGCCGGCCTGGACGCGACCGCCGCGGAGTCCAAGCGGATATTGTCCGACCTCGGATTTGCTGTCGCCGGCAAGGGCAAGGCCTGGACGGTCACCCCGCCGACCTGGCGGCGCGATGTGGACGGCCCGGCTGACCTCGTCGAGGAAATCGCGCGCATCTTTGGGTTCGACAAACTCCCCGCCGCGGCGCCGCCGCGCGCCGCGGGCCTGCGCGCGCCGCCAACCGGCGTGGGCGAGAGCCGGCTGCGGCTCGCCCGACGTGCGCTCGCCGCGAACGGCTATTTCGAAGCGGTGACCTGGAGCTTCTGCGACCGCGCCGCCGCGCGGTTGTTCGGCGGCGGCGGCGATGATCTCCTGCTTGCCAATCCGATCGCCGCGGACCTCGATTGCATGCGCCCGAGCCCGATCCCCAACCTCGCCCGCGCGGCGCAGCGCAATCTCGATCGCGGCCACGGCGATGTCGCACTGTTCGAGGCCGGTCCCGTTTATCGCAGCGATGCCGATGCAGGGCAGGAGCGGGTTCTGGCCGGGGTGCGGCAGCCGCGCCCGAAGCGGCATTGGCGGAACACGCCGGCGTCGGACGTCTTCGACATCAAGCGCGACGTCTACGCAGTGCTCGATGCGATCGGCGCGCCGACGGCGTCGCTGGCTGCCGCGCCGGCTGCACAGGCCTTCCTCCATCCCGGGCGTTCCGGCGTACTGAAGCTCGGCGCGAAGCCCTTGGCATGGTTCGGCGAACTGCATCCGCGCGCGCTCGCAGCCCTGGATGTCGAGGGACCATTGTTCGCCTTCGAAGTGTATGTCGATGCGCTGCCGACGCCGCGCGCGAAGGCGACGCGCGCGCGCCCGCCGCTGGAGCGGGCTGCGTTGATGCCGCTGTCCCGCGATTTCGCCTTCGTCGTCGACGAGGGCGCCGCCGCGGCCGATTTGGTTCGCGCCGCCTATGGCGCCGACAAGGCGCTCATCTCCGACGTCGCCTTGTTCGACGTCTATCGCGGACCGGGCGTGCCCGACGGCAAAAAGTCCATCGCGCTGGAGGTCAGTCTGCAGCCGCGCGAAAAGACGCTCACCGACGCCGAGATCGAGGCCACATCCGCCAAGATCGTGGCCGCGGTCGGCAAAGCGACGGGTGCGGTGCTGCGCGGTTGATGTGCGCCGCTTAGAGCGGCAGCACCTGCCGGTCGCGGGTAAAGCTGATGTAATTGACGTTCACCCCAGCGCCGAGGCCGATGCCGGCGCGCATGGGCGCAAGCACGATCGATCCGGCTTGCTGGTAGTTCACGCCGACGCCCGCCACGAAATAGGCCGATCCCGAAACGCCGGGAAAGCGTTGAAAGATCGCGTCCGGATCTTCCAGGTTATAGACCAGGATGAAGACTTTCGAGGCGTTCGCCTGGGTCTCGAAGCCGATCGAGGGGCCCTGCCAATAGACGTCGCGCGTAGCGCCGTTGCGCAATTGCAGCGCGCCTTTGCCGTAGCGGACGCCGATGCCGAACGCGCCGGACGCTTCCTCGCCGCGGATGTAGCCGACCGGGCGGCCCTGTTCCTTGAAGACGCGCGCGACCGCTTGGCCCGCGGCTTCCGACGTCGTTCCGAAAAAGTCGCCGGCGGCCTTGGCGATTTCATCCTGGCTGTAGGTGTTCTCTGCGGTTTGCGGCGCTTTCGATGCGGCGTCGCGCGGCGTGGTCGCGCAGGCGGTGAGGGCGAAAGCGGCGGCGATGGCCACGACGAGGGATTTGATCATGGAACAGTCTCTTATGTTGGCGCGGGTCAGAGAGGCACGACGCGGCGTTTGCGCGAAAAGGCGAGGTAGCCGACGTTGGCGCCCGCCCGAAGGCCGACGCCCGCGCGCATCGGCGCAAGCGTGATGTCGTCCGCCCGCAGATAGTTCACGCCGAGGCCACCGATGAAATAGGCGGAGCCTTCGACGCCCGGATAGCGGCGGTAGATCAGATCGACGTCGCGCAGATTGTAGGCGAGCGTGAAAACCTTCGAGGCGTTGCCCCCGGTGTCGAAGCCGATCGAGGGGCCCTGCCAATAGACTTTTCGCCGCGGGCCGGCCTTCAGGAACAAGGTCCCGTCGCCGTAACGCAGGCCGACCCCGATCGCGCCCGCGATCTCTTCGCCGGCGATGTAGCCGGTTGGGCGGCCGTTATCCTTGAAGATGCGCTCGACCGCTTCGCCCGCCGCCCTGGCCGTCATGCCGAAGAACCCGGCGACGGCGGTGACGATTTCGTCCTGGCTGAAGGTATCGTCCTTGCTGGACTTGGGTTTCGCCATGGCCAGCGGCGGCGCTGCGACGAGGCCGGCCAGCGCCAGGGCCGTGCTGCGGCGGGTCAATTGGGGATCGCTCACTGACGTGCTCCATGGGTTCGCGCGTTCGCCGCGCGGGATCTCGCCCCGTTTAGCGCAATCTCGAGACCGGCTGAACCTTGGTGCGCGGTTGCGGCGCGACTGGGGCGGCTCTGCGACGCCGGCAAGCGAGCGCTCTTTCCGCGTATGCGAACGAATGCTACCTCCCGCGTATGAACCCCCGGGACAGAATCCGCAATTTTTCGATCGTGGCCCACATCGACCACGGCAAATCCACCCTGTCGGACCGGCTGATCCAGCAGACCGGCGGCCTGACCGCGCGCGAAATGACCGAACAGGTCCTCGACAACATGGATATCGAGCGCGAGCGGGGCATCACCATCAAGGCCCAGACCGTCCGGCTCGACTACAAGGCCAAGGACGGCAAGACCTACATCCTCAACCTGATGGACACCCCCGGCCACGTCGACTTCGCCTACGAAGTCTCGCGCTCGCTCGCCGCCTGCGAGGGTGCGCTCCTGGTGGTGGATGCGTCGCAGGGCGTGGAGGCGCAGACTCTCGCCAACGTCTACCAGGCGCTCGACAACAATCTCGAGATCGTGCCGGTCCTCAATAAGATCGACCTGCCGGCCGCCGAACCCGACCGGGTCAAGGCCCAGATCGAGGACGTGATCGGCCTCGACGCCAGCGACGCCGTCCTGATTTCAGCCAAGACGGGAATCGGGATCGAGGACGTGCTGGAAGCGGTGGTCACGCGCTTGCCGCCGCCCAAGGAAGGCGACCCGGACAAGCCGCTCAAGGCCATGCTGGTCGACGCCTGGTACGACCAGTACATGGGCGTCGTCGTCCTCGTCCGGATCATCGATGGCGTCATGAAGCGCGGCATGCGCATCAAGATGATGGCCGCGGATTCGATCTATGGTGTGGAAAAGGTCGGCGTGTTCCGGCCGAAAGCGCAGGACGTCGAGGCGCTCGGTCCCGGCGAAATCGGCTTCTTCATCGCCTCGATCAAGGAAGTGGCCGACGCTCGGGTCGGCGACACGATCACCACGGAAAAGGGCGGCGTCACGGTCGCGCTGCCGGGCTTCAAGCCGGTTCAGCCGGTGGTGTTCTGCGGTCTCTTCCCGGTCGACGCCGCGAACTTCGAGGATCTGCGCGCCGCCATGGGCAAGCTGCGCCTCAACGATGCGAGCTTCACGTTCGAAATGGAGACCAGCGCGGCGCTCGGCTTCGGCTTCCGCTGCGGGTTCCTGGGTCTCTTGCACCTGGAGATCATCCAGGAGCGGCTGACGCGCGAGTTCAATCTCGACCTGATCGCGACCGCCCCGAGCGTCGTTTACAAGATCACCCAGACGGACGGCAAAGTGCTGGAGCTGCACAACCCGGCCGACATGCCGGACGCCGTGCGCATCGAACACATCGCCGAGCCCTGGATCCGCGCGACGATCCTGACGCCGGACGAATACCTCGGCTCGATACTGAAGCTCTGCCAGGAGCGCCGCGGCGTTCAGCGGGACCTTTCTTACGTCGGCGCGCGCGCCATGCTGGTTTATGAACTGCCGCTCAACGAGGTGGTTTTCGACTTCTACGACCGGCTGAAGTCCGTCTCGAAGGGCTATGCGAGCTTCGACTACGCCATCGAGGCCTATCGCGAGGGCGACCTCGTGAAGATGTCGATCCTGGTCAACGACGAGCCGGTCGACGCGCTCTCGATGCTGGTGCACCGGGCGCGCGCCGAAATGCGCGGCCGGGCGATGTGCGAGAAGCTCAAGGAGCTGATCCCGCAGCACCTTTTCAAAATCCCGATCCAGGCGGCCATCGGCGGCCGGGTGATCGCCCGCGAGACCATCTCCGCCCTGCGCAAGGACGTGACCGCCAAGTGCTACGGCGGCGACGCCTCTCGCAAACGCAAGCTCCTCGACAAGCAGAAAGAGGGGAAGAAGAAGATGCGTCAGTTCGGCAAGGTGGAGATCCCGCAAGAGGCCTTCATCGCCGCGCTCAAGATGGACGCGGACTAGGAGGCGCGCCGGCGCCCGCTGGCCTGACAAGGGATCAGCGCCTCCGACGCGTGCGCCAATTCCGCCGCCGCCGCGGCGAAGGTGAGAGCTGCGCGCACGCCCGCTAGAACGTCCAGGCGCGTCGTCCGACCTGCCAGACCCTCCTGACGGCCGGCTTCGAGCGTCATTGGCAATAGGATCAGGCCGCTTGGCTTTTCCGGCGCCCGCAGCGTGAGATCAAAAAGGCAGCGATTGGGCGTGAAGCGACAGGCCTCAGGGGGCGCCTCGGTCGGCAGCCCCGCGAACGTCAGAGCCTGCGCGAGCCCGAGCGCCGGAAGCGTCGTCCGCATGACAAGCGGCGCCCCAGGGGCCAGCACGCCGCCGGGCCAGCGCAATCCAAGCGCGTCCGCGCGGCTCGGATCGGCTTCGTTCCGCGCATATCGTGGCGTTTGCGCGGTCGCTGCGTCGGTCGCGCCTAGCAAAACGACCGCATCGGCGGATTGGGCGGCCTCGAAGATCGCATCGGCTGCGCCCCACCAGGCGCAGGGGGCGGTCATGAACTGCACGGCAGTGCCGCGCGGCGCCCAGGCCTCGACCTTGAGCACCGCGAGCGCCTGCTGGGCGACGCTGGCTCGACGCCCGGGTTCGGGAGCAAATGCGACGGTGAGGACTCGGATCATTTGTGACGATTACGAGACAAACATGTGACGCAATGGTTAACCGGACCTTTCCGCCGCCGATCGTTGCCGAGTTTCGCGTTGGGCGCCTTGATCGGGACAACCTCGCACCCCCAAATATCCAAAGCATGCGCGTGAGCGGCGCCTGAAACGCCCCCTTTGGGGTGAGTTTTGGTCGTCCAAGCAGCGTACGCGCGAATATGGGCCGCCTGGAGCTCCCGATTTTTGGGAATTCAGGTGCACTAAAGTGTTTGGTGACATACGGAGATGTTTTCGGATGGAGTCGATCCAGCGGTTTGGTTAACGCCGCTTCAGATTCATCCAGGTATGTCTTTGGTGGTGATGAGATGATGCAAGGTTCGGCCGTCCGGGACTATGTCGTCCTGCATGAAGTCTTCGGTGCTGGCGTCGAACGCCTTCAGCTCGGGGCGCCCGTCAGCCATCGGTTGCGCCTGCCGCTGAGCTCGGGCCACTGGTTGATCAACATCACCGTCACCGCTGGCGTGTCGAACGTGTCGTTCTCAGCGAAGCTCGCCGACGATCACCCCGGCGTTAAGCTGCTCGGCGGCTCTCACAACGGCGCCATGAGCCCGCATTTCAGCCCCGCCACGATGACCGCGTTCATCGATGATGCGGTGGTCTCGACCGACAAGCCGCTGGATCTGGTCGTCACTTTCGAATCTGTCGGCCCGAACGCGATCGCCGTCCTCGGACACCGCAGCATCTCGATCATGGCCTGGAAGAAGCTCGAGCAGACCGTCACCGCCAAGCCGAAAGCTGCGAAGGCCGCCCCGCCCAAGCCGGCCGAGTCCATCGCAGCCGCGCAAGCCGAGCCGGTCGCCATCAAGATGGCTGCGCCGAAGAAGCCGATCGAGCCTCCAGCGCTGGTCAGCGCCCGCAAAGAGCCCCCGGCCAAGGCCAAGCCTGCGCCCGTTGCGACGCCGGTTGCCGCCGCAGCGCCCGCCGCCAAGACGCCGACCAAGACTTCGGTTTCGGCCGTGAAGCCCAAAGCGGCCTCGAAATCCGCGCCGGCTAAGCCGCCGGAAAAGCCTGCTCCCGAAAAGGCCGTCGCGGCGAAGCCCGCCCCGGCTAAGGCGGCGTCGGCGAAGCGCAAATAGAGTGCAATTTGTGGGGGCGGGCGCCGCGAAAGCGCCCGTATCGGCGCGCTTGGTGTCCATGTAGGCGGCGCTCGCGCAGTCTTGGTGAACGTTTCGTTAGGCTCGCGGCCGCTGGGCGTTGTCGCAGCGTTGCGAAAAGGCTATGGCCTGTGGCTTCGCCACCACGGGCGCAGACAAGGACTCGGCTATGGACTCGGCGACGCCCGACATCCTTCGACAATTCTCGCGCCAGGTCATCGAAGCATTCTTCATGTATCCGCACATCGTTGCGGCGGTGATCTCTATTGTCGCTGCGGCCGTGATCGTCGGCGGCTATTGGGCCGCTCGCGGATCGGTCGACGGTGTGCGCAATGCGCGTCTGGCTTTGGCGGCGCAGGCGCTGCGCGCTTCGAAGGACCATCGCGCGTTCGTGCTGATGGGTAAGATCGACGGCGGCGGCGCCCGCGTCCGCGCCGATTTGTCGGTGGCGATCGAGCAGAACTTCGGCGCCTTCGCCTTCCAGTCGCCGGTGCGCGTCGATCCGTTCCCGATCCGCTTGCCGACGCTCGATGAGGGCGCGCCGACCCAGCGCCGCCGACGCGTCGCCGCGGCCGCCGTCGAGGCGCTCGTGAAGGCTGACGCCGACATTTTGATCTGGGGCCGTCGCCGCATTGGCGGCCGCGTCGATCTGTGCATCGCCACATTACCGCCCCCGAACCACGTCGAAGACTTCACCATGGTGTCGTTCAAGTACCGGCCGGGCCGTGATTTCGAAGCGATCGGTGAGGCTGTCGCCTATGCCTGCGCGCGCCGCGCGCGTCCGGTGCTGAACAAGCCGCAAGACTACAAGCCGGAAAAGCTGCAACCGATCGTCGAAGCGCTGGAGCGTTTCGTCACCGATCCGCCGGCGACCCTTTCCGATTCCGCACGCCTCGAGATCCTTTCGGACTTCGCCTCCGGCGCCTTGAGCCTCGGCGAGCGCGGCGGCAACACCGGATGGCTCGGCCGCGCGCTCGATGCGCGCCGGCAATTCCTCGACCGCGTCGATCGCACCGCCGATCCAGCCGCCTGGGGCCGCGCGCAGCAGGAGGTGGGCCGCGCGCTCGCCGCACTCGGCGAGCGTGAAGCGGATCGGGCCAAGCTCGAAGAAGCTGTCGGCATCCTCAAGACCTCGATCGACGCCTTGCGCGCGACCGAAAGCCTGCAGAGCGCCGAAGTCGCCATGCGCGCCCTGTCGCGGGCGGAGCAGACGCTGGCGGCGCGTCGGCGCGTCGGTCTGCGCTGGCCGGTCTAAAAACGAACCCGATCGTCATCCCGGCCTCGCGCAGCGAGAGCCGGGACCGCGTTCCAGTTTTCGACTGAACTGGGTCCCCGATCGCCGCGCTGCGCGCGCCGTCGGGGATGACGCGTTTAAGCGCTCACGCCCACCCCGATCGGGCAGCTCACGCCCGTACCGCCGATGCCGCAATAGCCGCCAGGGTTCTTGCTCAGGTACTGCTGGTGATAGTCCTCGGCGTGGAAATACGTCGGCGCGTCGTCGATTTCGGTGGTGATCTCACCCTTGCCGGCCTTGGCGAGGGCGGCCTGGTAGACGTCGCGCGCTGAAAGCGCGGCAGCTTTTTGCGCAGGCGTCGTCGCATAGATCGCCGAGCGGTATTGCGTGCCGTGATCACCGCCCTGGCGCATGCCCTGCGTCGGATCGTGGTTCTCGAAGAACACTTTGAGCAGGCCCTCGTAGCTCACGATCTTCGGGTCGAAGATCACGCGCACCACTTCGGTATGGCCGGTCATGCCCGAGCAGACTTCCTCATAGGTCGGGTTTGGCGTGAACCCGCCCGCGTAGCCGACCGACGTCGTCCACACGCCCGGCGTCTGCCAGAACTTCCGCTCCGCGCCCCAGAAGCAGCCGAGGCCGAACACGGCTTCTTCCAGGCCTTCGGGGAAGGGCGGCGCGATCGGGCGGCCATTGACGTGATGGACGTTCTTGAAGGTCAGCGGCTGCGACCGGCCCGGCAGCGCCTCGGCGGCGGTCGGAAGAACGAGCTTCTTGGACTTGGCGAACATGACGTCTCCTTCGCGCTAGAGGTAGTGCAGCGGATACGCCGCGTCAGCCCCGGTGGTTGCAGCGGGCATGACGGCGGCGGTCGGCGCTCTATGTCCCTGCCAGCAGAACCATGGAGGCAGTCGATGCGAGTATTTCGGGCGGCGTTTTTAGCGATAGCGATGATGAGCGGCGCAACGGCGCCGGCGATGGCGCAGGGCGCGCCCGTCAGCGCGCCGGCGGCGAAGTCGGCTTACGATTTCAGCTTCGAAGGCCTGACCGGCGGCGCGGTTCCGCTGAACGCCTACAAGGGCAAGGTCGTGATGGTCGTGAACACGGCCTCCAAGTGCGGCTACACCCCTCAATATGAGGGCCTGCAGAAGCTCTACGACGCGCGCAAGGCCAAGAACTTCACGATCGTCGGCGTGCCGAGCGGCAACTTCAATGGCCAGGAACTTGGGACCTCCAAGGAAATCGCCGAATTCTGCAAGCTGAACTACGGCGTGACCTTCCCGATGGCGGTGAAGAACGAAGTGATCGGCGCGAAGGCGCACCCGTTCTACAAATGGGCGCTGACATCCTTCGGCGCGGGCGCCGAGCCGAAGTGGAACTTCCACAAGATCATCATCGGCAAGGACGGAAAGATCGTCGCCGCCTTCCCGTCGAAAGTGAAGCCCGACGCGCCCGAGATCGCTGCGGCGATCGACAAGGCGCAGAAGGCGTCCTGAGCCGTTTTCGACTCCTCCGTTGGCGGAGGGCTCGCGCTCCCCTCCCCAGCGGGGAGGGGTAGGGGTGGGGAGAGGGCGCGCCGACCTCTCCAACTCGACACCACGCCCTAGCGCGCATCTCGCCCTCCCGACCCTCCCCCGCTGGGGGAGGGCTCCCGTTGCGCTCCCCGACCTTGGTTCGCATTGCCCGACGCGCGCGTGCGCGCTAGACCCCCGCGCACTGGTTCGCGACGCGGCCGCGCCGCGCGGAGGAGACGTCATGGCTCGCAAGAAAATCGCCCTCATCGGCGCCGGCATGATCGGCGGCACGCTCGCCCACATCGCGGCGCGTGAAGAACTGGGCGACGTCATCCTGTTCGACATCGCCGAAGGAATCCCGCAAGGCAAAGGCCTCGACATCGCCGAAGCCTCGCCGGTGTTCGGCAAGGACGCGCACCTCAAGGGCGCAAACGACTACGCCGACATCGCCGGCGCCGACGTCTGCATCATCACGGCCGGCGTCCCGCGCAAGCCCGGCATGAGCCGCGACGATCTTCTCGGCATCAATCTGAAGGTCATGAAGGCCGCCGGCGAGGGCATCGCCAAGTACGCGCCGAACGCGTTCGTCATCGTCGTGACCAATCCGCTCGACGCGATGGTGTGGGCGTTCCGCCAGTTCTCGAAGCTGCCGCACAACAAGGTCGTCGGCATGGCCGGCGTGCTCGATTCGGCGCGTCTGCGCTGGTTCCTGGCCGAGCGGTTCAACGTCTCGGTCGAGGACGTCAACGCCTATACGCTCGGCGGCCACGGCGACGACATGGTGCCGATGCTGCGCTATTCGACGGTCGGCGGCGTGCCGCTGCCGACGCTCGTCGACATGGGCTGGTGCACACAGGCCGAGCTCGACGCCATGGTCGAGCGCACCCGCAAGGGCGGCGGCGAGATCGTCAATCTGTTGAAGACCGGCTCGGCCTTCTACGCGCCGGCCGAGAGCGCCATCGTGATGGCCAAGGCCTATCTGAAGGACAAGAAGCGCATGCTCGCCTGCGCCGCGAACCTTTCGGGCCAGTATGGGCTGAACGACATGTACGTCGGCGTTCCGTGCGTGATCGGCGCCGGCGGCGTGGAGCGCGTCGTCGAACTGCCGATGAACGATCTCGAGAAGGGCCAGTTCGCGAAGTCGGTCGAGGCGGTCCAGGGGCTGCTCGCGGCCTGCCGCGCGATTGATCCCACGGTCGGCTGATGGCGACCGCCGCTGTCGGGCCGACGATCGAAACCGCGCGGCTGATCCTGCGCCCGCCGATCGCGGCCGACTTCGACCCATGGGCGGACTTCATGGCCGACGCCGAGTCCGCCCGCTTCGTCGGCGGCGTGCAGGCCAAGGCCGCCGCGTGGCGCGGCTTCATGTCGATGTGCGGCGCATGGGCGATCGACGGGTTCGGGATGTTCTGCGTCGTGGAGAAAGCGACGGGCGCCTGGGTCGGCCGGCTCGGGCCGTGGCGCCCGTATGGCTGGCCGGGCACGGAAGTCGGCTGGGGCGTCGTGCGCACGGCCTGGGGCAAGGGCTACGCCACTGAAGGCTCCGCGGCGGCGATCGACTGGGCGATCGACCATCTCGGCTGGACCGACATCATCCATTGCATCGATCCGGAAAACACGCCGTCGCAAGCCGTCGCGAAGCGGCTCGGATCGGTCAATCGCGGTCCAGGACAGATGCCGGCTCCGTTCGAGGCGGCGCCGATCGACATCTGGGGGCAGACCGCCGCGGAATGGCGCGCGCGCCGCGCGTAGGGCCCGGCGATTGCGCGGGCGCGTCCGGGGTCTGTAAGGTCGGGGGCATGACGCACCGCCTTGCCCCCATCGCCGCCGCGCTCTTCGCGCTCTCGCTTTCCCCCGCCTTCGCCGCCGAAGTTGCGCCGATCCCGCGCAAGATCGAAAAGCAGGTGCAACAGCTCCAGAAAAAGGCCGTCGCCGACGACGCCGCTTTGGATATCGTCAAGGACCTCGTCACGACCGTCGGCCCGCGCCAGGGCGCGACCGAGGGCGAAGCGCGCGCGAGGGACTGGGCCGTCGCGCGTCTGAAAGCGCTCGGCTTCCAGAACGTCCGCGTCGAGCCCTTCACGATGACGGCGTGGCGCCGCGTGAAAGATGACGTCGAAATCATCGCGCCGACGCCGATGAAGCTCTCCGCGCGGGCGCTCGGATACTCCGCCTCCGGAAAAGCCGAGGCTGAAATCGTCCGCTTCGCGTCCATCGCTGACCTCAAGGCCGCGCCGGAAACGGCCGTCCGCGACCGGATCGTCTTCGTCGACGAGCGCATGGAGCGCACGCCCACCGGGATCGGCTACGCCGCCGCTGGCGTGAAGCGGCGCGAGTGCGGCCCCACAACGGCGCTGAAGGGCGGGCTCGCCTGCCTGATCCGCACCGTCGGCACCACCGAGCGCTTCGTGAACACCGGCATGATGTCCCGCGGCGGCCTGATGGGCGCGCTGCCGGCGGCCGCGATCTCCAACGAGGAATCGGACGCGCTCGCCGCGCTGCTGGCGAAAGGCCCCGTGCGCGCCCGCGTCGACATCCAGACCGAGACGATCTCGGGCGCAATGTCCGGCAACGTCATCGCCGAGCTTCCCGGCCGCGAAAAACCGGACGAGATCGTGCTGCTCGGCGCCCACCTCGACAGCTGGGACATCACGCCCGGCGCGCAGGACGACGGCGCCGGCGTCGGTGTCATCATGGCCGCCGGCAAGCTGATCGAGCAGCTGCCGCGCAACCCCAAGCGCACGATTCGCCTGGTGCTGTTCGGCGCGGAAGAGCAGGGCCTGCTCGGCGCGCAGGCGTACGCCAAGGCCCACAAAGACGCACTGTCCAAGCACGTGCTGGCGTTCGAGCCGGATTCCGGGGCCGGCGCGGTGCGCGCGTTCGCGACGAAGTTCCCGGCCGAAAAGCTCGGCTACGGCGCGGCGATGCGCAAAGCCATCGGCCAGACGGAAGGCGGCAATGATGCGCGCGGATCGTCCGACGTCAGCGTGCTCGCCGGCGCGGGCGTGCCTGTCGTCGACATCCTCGTCGACATGTCCGGCTATTTCGACATCCACCACACCGTTCAGGACACGCCGGACCGGATCAAGCCGGAAAACCTGCGCGCGCAGACCAGCGCGTACGTCTCGGTCGCCTACATCGCGGCGGAGAGCGGCTGGGTGTTCAAATAGGGGGGCTCGCCCCAGCTGGCCAATAGGCCTTTCGCCGGCGGCGGCAGGCAATTGAGCAAAAACAAGAAGTCGCGCCGCAGGGCGTGTTAAGCGCAAGTATTCAGCGTGCCGATCTGTTCTGCGCAAGTAACGCTTGCTTAAGCAAACAGCATCATTGTGCGACGACAACGCTTAAACACAGAAGCAGTCGATGCGCAGCCCACCGCAAATCGCGACCGAGCAGGATCGACTGCGCGCTCTACTGGCGCAACAGATCCTAGACACCGCGCCGGAGGCGGCGTTCGATGCCATCGTAGCCAGCGCCGCCGCCGCCACAGGAGCGCCGATTTCGCTGGTGTCCCTGGTGGATGAAGCCCGGCAATGGTTCAAGGCGCGCCATGGGCTGGACGCCACCGAAACGCCGCGCGAGTGGGCGTTCTGCGCCCATGCCATCGCCGGATCCGGCCCGCTGGTCGTGCCAGACGCCGACCGTGACGAACGCTTCCAGGGCAACCCCCTCGTCGAAGGCGCGCCCTTCGTAAAGAGCTATTTGGGCGCGCCCCTCGTCGACGCTGACGGTCATGCCCTCGGCACGCTCTGCGCGATCGACCACAAACCACGTGTCTGGACCCCGGCCGAGATCGACGAGATCTCGCGCCTGGCCAATCTGGTCACAGAAGTCATGCGCCTGCGCGCCAAAGCGCTGGCGGGGGAGCGTTTGTCGCTCGAGATCATGGCGCTCAACGAGAGGCTCGTGGCCGAACGGTCTCTGTTCGACGCCGTGGAAAAGCTCGGCGGCATTGGCGGATGGGAACTCGATCTCGAGACGATGCTGCCGGTGTGGAGTGCGCAGACCTGCCACATCCACGAAGTCTCGACCGATTATCAGCCCACGCTGGAGACAGCGATCGACTTCTATGCGCCTGAAGCTCGGCCGGCGATCGCGGACGCCGTCGCGCGCGCAATGGCGAATGGCGAACATTTTGACCTCGAGATCGAGATCATCACGGCCAACGGCAATCGCCGATGGGTCCGCACGATGGGAAAGCCGATCTTGAAGAATGGCGTAGCGGTCAAGCTGGTCGGCGCCTTTCAGGACATCACCGAGCGCCGCGCGGCAATGGACGCGCGCATCTTCGACGAACGCCTCCAACGCGCCAAAGCGGAAATCCAGGAGCGCTTCCTGGCGGGAGACGCGCATCAAGCCTTCACTGTCGCCCTCGACCACCTCTGTGCGCTGACCGACAGCGAATACGGCTTCATCGGCGAAGTCTTCATCGAGGCCGGAGCGCCGGTCCTTCGCACCCATGCGATCACCGACATCTCCTGGAACGCCGAAACGCGCCAGTTCTATCAAGAGCGCCGCCAAACCGGGTTCGAGTTTCGCAACCTGAAGACCCTGTTCGGCGCAGCAATGCTCGAAGCCAAGCCCGTCTACGCCAACACCCCCGCACACGACCCGCGCAGCGGCGGCCTTCCGTCCGGACATCCTCCGATGTCGAGCTTTCTAGGTGCGCCGATCATCGTCGCCGGCGACATGGTCGCCATGGCGGGCATCGCCAATCGCCCGGGAGGCTACGACGAGCACGTTCTCCAGCGGATCTCGCCGCTTCTCGAAGTCATCGGCGCCCTCGTCTCTCTCATGCGCGAACGTCAACGGCGCGAGGCGAGCGAAACGGCGTTGAACGCGGCGAAATCTGCAGCCGAAAATCTCAGCACCAAACTTCGCCTTGCCGTCCAGGCAGGATCGATCGGTCTCTGGCAGTATTCGCCCCAGTCAGGCGCCCTGGCGTGGGACGACGCTATGTTCGCGCTCTACGGCCGAGACCCCGCCACGTTCGAAGGTGGGTTCGAAGATTGGATCGCCAGCGTTCACCCCGAGGATCGTGAGAGCGCGGCGGCAGATCTCGACGTATCATTGGCGGAGGACATTCCGTTCCGGTCGCTATTCAGGATCGTCCGCAGCGACGGGAGCGTGCGGCACATTTCCGCCCATGCGATGCTGTCGCGCATCGGCTCCGAGAGCGTCATGGTCGGAGCCAACACCGACGTCACCGACTTCGTCGAGGCCGTGAAACGCGCGGAAGCGGCCGCGGAAGCCAAGTCCCGCTTCCTCGCGAACATGAGCCACGAAATCCGGACGCCGCTGAATGGCGTCATAGGCATCGCGGGCGTGCTCGCGAAAACCAAACTGACCGATCGCCAGTTTGAAATGGCGCAGCTGATCCAAAGCTCGGGCGAAACGCTACAGGCCGTGCTCAACGACATTCTCGACATGTCCAAGATCGACGCCGGCAAAGTCGAGATGAGCTACGCGCCCGTCTGCGTGGCGCGCGAAATCGAAACCGCCGCCTCGCTGATGGTCGTTCGCGCCGAAGAAAAAGGGATCGCCTTCTCGGTCGACATCGCCGAAAGCGCCCGCGGAGACTTCAATGCGGACCCGGTCCGAATCCGCCAGATCGTCGCGAACCTGGCTTCGAACGCCGTGAAGTTCACTGAGGAGGGCGGCGTTCGCATCAAGGCGTTTCGATCCGCGGCGGGCGCCTTCGTCGTTCGGTTCACAGACACCGGGATCGGGTTCGACGAAGAAGCCAAGCGCCGACTTTTCGGACGTTTCGAGCAAGCGGACAGCTCCATCACCCGTACGCATGGCGGCAGCGGCCTTGGCCTGTCGATCGTGCGCGGGCTCGTCAGTCTCATGGGCGGATCGATCGATGCCGAGTCCGAGGTCGGGGTGGGCAGCACGTTCACGGTGACGTTGCCCCTCGAACCGTGCGCGCGCAGCGCCGAGCCTCCTCAAACCGCGTCGCCTTCGGGCTTCGATGCTCCGCAACTTGGCGGGCAGTGGGAGACTCCGCTCCGCGTACTCGTGGCGGAGGACAATTCCACTAATCGCCACGTCATCGGACTCATTCTCGATACGATCGACGCCAAGGTCGCGTTCGTGGAGAATGGCGAATTGGCGGTCGAAGCCTTCTGCACCGAGCGCTTCGACCTGATCCTCATGGATATGCAGATGCCGGTCATGGACGGCTTGACCGCCACACGCGCAATCCGCGCATTGGAAGCTCAACAAGACTTGATCCGTACGCCGATCGTCATGCTGACGGCCAACGCCATGGAAGATCATCAACGCCGCGCACTCGAGGCGGGATGTGATCTCCATGTCGCCAAACCTGTTGCGCCGGCCGACCTGCTTGAGGCGATCGCCATCGTCGTGAGCAACAACGCCGAAACCGTCTCGAGTCCGATCCGCCAAGCGGGATGACCAAGCGCGGCGCTGCCGCCCTTGCGCTTACCGCTCCGCTGTCACGACCCAGCACGCCGCCTTCATCGCCACGCCAGCCGGCGTCTCGTAGCGCTGCAGCAGCGCCTCGATGGCGCCGACCACGCCCGCAGGATCGATCTCCTGTTCGCGGATCAGCTTCCCGAGCGGGCCGATGCGCAGCATTTTCGGCGCAGTCGCGCGTGCGTTCGGGCCGAGCACGTAATCCGTGTCGAGCGGATTGATCGCGATGTCGCGCCAACCGGCGGCGGCGAGGATGCCTGCGGTGCGCGCCTTGTCGGCGAAGGCGAACGGGCCCGGCGCGGTCGGATCGGGCGGGGTCGGCGGGGTCTTCAGGAACGGCAGGCCGGCCATGATCGTCTCGCGCGCCCAGGCGTTCTCCGCCATCGTGCGCCAGCAGATGAAGGCGAGCCGTGCGCCGGGCTTCATCGCCGCGCCGATATGCGCGAAGGCCGCTGTCGGATCCTCGAAGAACATCACGCCGAACCGCGAGAAGGCCGCGTCGAACGGCGCGTGCGGCAGCGGATCGCGCCCGGCGTCGGCGCAGATGTAGGTGATGTCGCCGCCTTTGCGCATGGCGAGGTCGACAAGCGGCGCCGAAATGTCCACGGCCGTCACCGCGCCGCCCGGCGCAACGCGCGCGGCGATCTCGCGGCTCGTCGCGCCCGCGCCGCAGCCGATGTCGAGCACGTTCTCTCCAGCGGCGGGGGCGAGAGCGGCGAGGGCGGCGGCGCCGAGTGGGGCGAGCATGGCGTCGAGCGCCTCGTTCTCCTCCACCCAAACAAAGCCGGCGTCGTGGTTCCAATAATCAGCCTGAGTCATTGGCCCTGGATGCCACGGACCAAATCGTCCTGCTACAAGCGCGTGCATGCATGATGCGCCCGTCCTGACGACCGAACGCCTGATCCTGCGGGCGTGGCGGGCCGACGACGTCGAACCGCTCATCGCGATGATGGCCGACGCAGACGTCGCCCGCTTCCTCACCGCCGACGCGCGTCCGGCCGATCGCGGCGCCACCTGGCGGGCCTTGGCGGGGTTCCTCGGCCATTGGCTGTTGCGCGGCTATGGCCTGTTCGCCGTCGAGGAACGTGCGACCGGCGCCTTCGTCGGCCGGGCGGGTCCATGGCGGCCGGAAGGTTGGCCTGGCTTCGAGATCGGTTGGGGCTTGGCGCGGCCGTTCTGGGGGCGCGGCTACGCGACCGAGGCCGCACGCGCGGCCGGCGACTGGGCGTTCCAGGCGTTCGATCTGACGGACGTCATCCACCTGATCCACGTCGACAATGTGCGCTCGCAGAATGTGGCGATGCGGCTCGGCGCGTCGCCGCGCACGCCGACGCTCCACGCTGGCCAGCCGCATGTGATCTGGGGCGCGACGCGCGCGGATTGGGGCCGGAGCCGTCCCGACTAGCGGGGCGCCATCGCCTTGCGGACGGCGGCGTCGAGCGCGGAGAGGAACCGTGAGCGATCGGCGGCGGAAAACGGCTTCGGCCCGCCGCCGCCCTCGCCGAAGGACCGCAGGTGCTCCATCAGTGCGCGCTGCGCGAGCGCGGCGCCGATCGAGCTTTCGGTGAACGCCTTGCCCGTGGCTCCAAGCGCCAGGCCGCCGGCCTTCAAGGTGCGGTCAGCCAAGGGAATGTCGTTGGTGATGACGATGTCGCGCGGTTGCACGCGTTCGGCGATCCAATCGTCGGCGGCGTCGGGGCCCGCGTCGACAACGACGAGTGCGATGTCGGGCGGCGTGCGAATGAAGCTATTGGCGACGACGTGGACCTTGCAGCCGCACCGACGCGCGACCTTGTAGACCTCTTCCTTCACCGGGCAGGCGTCGGCGTCGATAAAAATGGTCGGGGCCATCAGAACCATCCCAGGTCGCGCAAAGATTTGACGTTGCGCCGGCTCACCGGGACGGTCGCGCCGCTCTTGAGCACCAGATCGACACGCCCCTCCGCGCGGCGGACTTCGGCGATCGCGGCGCGCGCCGTCCACCACGAGCGGTGCGTCTGCGCGCCTTCGAGCCCCTCGAGTTCGGCGATGGCGTCGGCGAGACGGAACAGGATGAGGTCCTGGCCCTTAGAGGTGTGCAGGCGCAGGTAATGGTCCTCGGCTTCGACCGCGTAGAGCTCCGCGCCCAGGAGTTTCGACGGCAGGCGTTTGAGGAACGCCGGCGTTGCAGCGGTCGAGGGCGCAGCCGCATCCGTCCGCAATGTCGGCGGGCGCACCAGCATCATGATGGCGGTCATCGCGGCTGCGACGGTGAGGACGGCGCCAATCAGGTACCGACCTGCGCCGGGAGCAAGGCCAAACAGGGCGGCGGTATAGGCCCAAACCATCAGGGTGATCGGCGGCGTGATGAGAAGGGTGATGGCGGCCCATGTGGCCAACCTGGATTGCCCCGGCGAGCGGGTCGCCGTCATCCCTGAGGCGACCGCTCCGATCGCCGCGCCAGCGACCATGGTCGGGACCCAGTAAAGCAGCCGCGTCGCGAGCGAGGCGTCCCCGGTGCCGAATGCGCCGACGATCGCCATGAACACGCCTGCAAGCGCCGCGACCCCGAAACCGGTTCCAAAATCAGTCAGCCGACCCCACGCCATTCGCGCAGCGCGAACGGTGAAGCCCTGCGGCTCACGGATTTGCGGCGACCATTCACGCATGCGCACGAGCCTTCGATCCACGGGCGGGGCACCAGAAACAGGCGGCGATTGCGCCGCGCCCGCAGCGGAGATGCCTCACAATGAATGGTTCGACAACGCGTCCCTCGCCTCAAAGACCGCCGGCTTTTGCGCTGCGCATGGCGATCACGATCGGGATCGCGCTGGCTGTGGCGGCCGTCGCCATGGGTCCGGTTTGGCGCGGGGTCTTCGCCTCGGCGAGCCAAGGATTGCATCTGCACTTCGACGCCGCGCTGCTCGCTCGCCAGAGCCTTGCGGTGAAGCTGCACATCGCCGCCGCCGTCGCGGCGCTCGCGATCGGCGCGTTCATCCTCGCGCGGCGGAAGGGCGGCGGCCTGCACCGCACCCTGGGCTGGGTTTGGGTGATCGCGATGGCCGGCACAGCGGTCAGTTCGCTCTTCATCCGCACCATCAACCACGGCGCGCTGAGCTACATCCATTTGCTGACCGGGTGGGTCCTGATCGCCTTGCCGCTCGGTCTCATCGCGATCCGCAACCGGAGCGTCGTTCAACATCGGCGCACGATGGTCGGGCTTTACATCGGCGGCCTGATCGTCGCGGGGGCGTTCACCTTCATTCCCGGCCGGCTGCTATGGGCGGTGTTCGTCGGTTGATGGCGTCGCCAAACCGTCGCGGCCCTGCTTTAACTCGGTCGCGACGGAGATCCCCCATGCGCCTGAAGGTCCTTGCTCTCGCTCTCGCCGCTGCGGCGGCATCCTGCGCCGCGCCGCAGGTCGATCGGGCTCCCGCGTTGACGGCCCTGGCGGATTTTCCCCAGGCCCCGCCGACGCCGGCATTGCCGACCGGACCGATCTCAAAGCTGGTGATCGGCTCGTGCCTCAACGAGGAATGGAACAGGAGCCAGGCGGCGCTCGAGCGCATGACCGCCGAAAAGGCCGACCTCGCGATCCTGATGGGCGACAACGTCTACGGGTCCGGCACGGAAGACGATCCCCAGCTCTCGGATCTGCGCGCCTCCTATTGGCAGCAGGCGCGGCGCAAGGAATTCAAGGCGCTGGTGTCGTCCACGCCGACCTTGGCTGTGTGGGACGACCATGATTTCGGCAAGAACGACGGCGGCGGAGAGGATTTCCCTGGGCGAGTCGTCGCGCAGAAAATGTTCGACGCCTTCTGGCGCGTCGGTCCCGGCGATCCGCGCGCCCATGACGACGGCGTTTACGGCTCTTGGATGATCGGCCCCGCGGGGCAACGCGTGCAGATCATCCTGCTTGACACCCGCTATTGGCGCTCGCCGCTCAAACCGACGGATCAGCGCAACGCCAAAGGCAAGGAGCGGTGGGTCGAAGACGTGACCCCGGGCAAGACCATGCTTGGCGAAGGCCAATGGCGCTGGCTCGCGGGCGAACTGAAGAAGCCGGCGGACCTGCGTCTTGTCGTTTCGTCGGTGCAGATCGCGGCGCTCGGCCACGGCTACGAGAAATGGGGCAATTTCCCGCTGGAGCGGACGCGGTTCTTCGACCTCGTGAAATCCACTGGCGCCAAGGGCGTCGTCGTCCTGTCCGGCGATCGCCACTACACGGCGATCAATATGGAGCCAGTCGCCGCGCCCTATCCGATCTACGATTTCACCTCGAGCGCCATAAACATGCCCTGGGGCGCTGGCGAATCTGAAACGCTGCCGACGATGGTCTCGCCCGCCTATACGCAGGAAAACTATGGCGTCGTGTCGATCGACTGGACCAAGCGGACCGTCACGCTGGAGGCGCGCGACAAGCAGGGCCAGCCGATCTTCGCTAAGGCCATTCCTTTCGCTGAGATCGGCGCCGGGGGCTGAGCGCTAGGCCGCGTCGCTCGCGGCCGCACCGCGAAATACAGAAGCGATTTCGTCGACGCCGCGGGCGTCGCGGAGCTTTTCGCGCAGGTCCGACCGACGGAAGAACCGCGACAGGCGCGCCAACGCCTTCAAATGATCGCCGCCCCGGTCGACTGGGGCAAGCAAGAGCACCATCAGGTCCGCCGGGCGCGTATCGATGGCGCCGAAGTCGATGGGCGGATCGAGCCGCGCGAAAGCGGCGATCGGCCCCCTTATCCCGGCCACCCGCGCATGCGGCATGGCCACGCCGTCGCCTACGCCGGTCCCGGACAGGCGCTCGCGCATGAGCACGCTGTCGAAGGCCGCGCGCGGGTCGACCCCGGCCAGCGGCGCGAGGGTCTCTACCAAGACCTGGATGGCCTGACGCTTGGACGTCGCAGCGAGCCGCGGCGTGATCGCCTCGGTCAGGATCAAGTCATCGAGTGCGCCCATCGTCGTCGGAACCTCGTTTCGGGCGCCGCGCGACGTTCAGTTGGCGTCTTGCGTGCGCTGCGGATCGACCCAACCGATATTTCCGTCCGCACGTCGGTACACGAGGTTAAGGCCCCCGTGCGCCGCATTGCGAAACAACAATGCTGGCTCCGACGCCAAGTCCAGTTGCAAAACCGCCATGGAGACCGTCAACGTCGGCACTTTGACTTGGGTTTCGGCAATGACGAGGGGGCCGGCGTCTATCGAAGCGGCAGTTTCGACGTCTTCTACGTCCGCGTCGTCGCCCGATGCGGCGAGCACGTAGGAAACCGCTGTCTCTGCAGATAGCGAAGATTTGTGACCGTTATGATGATTCTTGAGCTTCCGCTTATAGCGGCGGATGCGGTTCTCGATCTTTTCAAGCGCCGCTGTGAAAGCGGCGTGGGCATCGCCGCCTTGAGCTTCGGCCTGGAGGTTGATGCCGGAATCCAAGTGGACGACGCAGTCGACCTCGAAAAACGGACCGTTTCGGGAGACGGTGACTAGCGCCTCGGCGGGTCGGCTTGCGAAGTACTTCGACACGCTGCGCGAGAGCTCGTCGTCTATCCGGGACTTCAAGGCCTCGCCGACATCGACCTGACGACCCGCGACCTGAACACGCATGCGCCTCTCCTTCCGATGGAGCCAAGGCCCCAGCTCGTACCCCTGACGCTCGCGCCGGGGTTGTCGCTTGTCAATTGCGACACGCGGCCATGTTGGGCGGGCGGCCTCGCGCGCCTTTACTTCGCGTTCACCAACGCGGCCCAGCGTTCCTCGTGAGAAACGTCCAGGAGGCGGTCATGTCCCATTCGCAGGCCCATGCGGCGAAGTCTGGTTTATCGCGCGGCGCGTCGTTTTCGTGGCGTCGCGCCATCGGATTGTCGCAGGCGCAGGCGCGTGTTTCGCGGCAGATCGGCGTGCCGTTGTCGCGTTCCGGGCGTCAACAAAAGCTCGGCCGGATCGCGCTGAAGCTGATCGCCTTCATGGCCCTGACGATTGTGGTGCTCGGCGCAGCGCTGATCTTCAACCGGCCGGACGCCGCCGCAGGTTTCCTGCACACTGTCGGTCTGCACGTCGGTCCGTAAGAGGCGGTCACTCGGCCGCGTCGTCGAGCGCGTCTTCTTCGCCTGGTTCGTAGCTCAAAAGGTCAGCCGGCTGGCAGTCCAGCTCCCGGCACAATGCCGACAGGGTTGAGAACCGGATCGCTTTTGCCTTGCCAGTCTTCAGGATCGACAGATTGGCGAGCGTGATGCCCACGCGGTCGCACAATTCCGTCAGCGACATCCGCCGTTCAAGCAACATGCGATCGAGGGTCACGCGAATAGCCATCTTCAGATCGTCAATTCTTGTTCTTCTTTCAGTCGCGCGCCCTCGCGGAACACCTCGGCGAGCACCACTACAATCGCGATCGTGAACCAAGCCATGAGGTCGATCTTCATGCCGACCTTGATGTGAGCGTCGGCCGGTTGGCCAAGGGCCATGACGAGGATCCCGGTCAGCCCGGCCACAGCGATCCGGCCCAATTCGATGCCGATGAGGGCGATCCAGATCGCGCGCAAATGGCCGGCGTTGCCCTTTCGAAAGGGCTCGCCCGAGCTGAAACTCTGGAACAGCGCCTTGAGCCGTTGAACAACGACGAGGCCGCCGGTGACGATCACCAAGGCGCCAAGCAACCCGGGCACAGCAACCTGCCAGGGGTCCACGGTCAGATTGTAGCGGACATTGCCCGATTGGTTGGCAGCGCCGGTGGAGAAGATCGAAGCGGCCATAAGCCCGCCATGGACCGCCAGGAGCAGGCCGCCGTAAGCGATCGCCGCCAGCCCGATGCCGAGCGCCGCGATCCAAAACAGCACCGCCGCCACGTCCAAACCGATCTTGATATACGCGGCGATCGAGCCGCGACCGAGGGCCTTCATCGAGCGCTCCCAACGCTTGGGGCAACTTTGCCCAATGTGTGTACGCCGACTTTATTGATAAACGATATAGGCCGGAGGTCTATGCAGAAAAGCTCAGTCGCATTAAGCCAACCCCATGTTTGCTCTCCCCCGCCTCGCCGGCCGCCTCGTCGTCGCCAGCCACAATGCGGGCAAAGTCCGTGAAATCGGCGATCTTCTGGCGCCCTTGGGCGTCGAGGCGGTTTCGGCCGGCGAACTCGGCCTGCCCGAGCCCGAAGAAACCGAAGACAGCTTCGTCGGCAACGCTTTGCTCAAGGCCCGCGCCGCCAGCGAGGCGTCGGGACTTCCGGCGCTGGCGGACGATTCAGGGCTCGAGGTTACGGCCCTGGCCGGCGCTCCCGGCGTTTTTTCGGCGCGCTGGGCTGGCCCGACCCGCAATTTTGACGTGGCCATGGCGCGGGTGACGAGCCTTCTGGCGTCTGAAGATGATCGGTCCGCCCGGTTCGTATGCGCGTTGGCGCTCGTTGCCCCCGGCGCCGATCCATTGGTCGTGGAAGGCGAGGTGCGCGGTTCGATCGCCGCGGCGCCGAAAGGCCGGCTTGGGTTCGGTTACGATCCGATTTTCGTTCCACACGGATCGTTCAAGACGTTCGCCGAGATCGAACCGGCGCAAAAGCACGCGATCAGCCACCGCGCACAGGCTTTCGCCAAGCTTCTCGCCGCGTTGTCGTGAGCGGCTCTCACGCGCCGCTCGGCATCTACGTTCATTGGCCCTTTTGCGCCCGCATCTGTCCGTATTGCGACTTCAACGTCTATCGCCAGCGCGGGACCGACCCGCGGGACCTGCTTGCCGCCATCAGCGCCGACGCCGCTGGCCATGCCGCACAGCTCGGCGCCCGTCCCGCGGCGACGGTGTTTCTCGGCGGCGGCACGCCCTCGCTCATGGAGTCCGATGACGTCGCGCGCCTGATCGCGGCGATCGACCAAGCCTTTCCGCTGGCCGCAGACGTCGAGATCACGCTCGAGGCGAACCCAGAGGACCGCGCGCGGTTCGACGCCTTCGTCCGCGCAGGGGTGACGCGGCTTTCGATCGGCCTCCAGGCCCTCGTCGACGCTGACCTCTCGGCGCTCGGTCGCACCCACGATTCCGCGGCAGGACGCGCGGCGGTTGAGGACGCGGCCGCGACTGGCGCGCGGGTTTCGGTCGATCTGATCTACGCCCGCCATGGTCAGGCGCCGCAAGCCTGGGCCGATGAGCTTGGCGCTGCGCTGGCGCTGCCGGTCGAGCATTTTTCGCTGTACCAGCTCACCATCGAGACGGGCACGGCCTTCGAGCGCGCCGTGCGTCGCGGCCGGATCGCGCCGCCGCCGGCCGAAGCCGCCGCCGATCTCTACGCGCTGACACAGGCCCTTTGCGACGCCGCTGGCGCGCCCGCGTACGAGGTCTCCAACCACGCGCGCGGACCCGCTGCGCAATCCCGGCACAATCGCCTCTACTGGGAGGGCGCCGACTGGCTCGGACTGGGGCCTGGCGCGCACGGGCGCATTCCGCTCGAAGGGGTGCGCACGGCGACGGTCGCGGCGCGCACGCCGGCCGCCTATGTCGCGGCGGTGGCGGCGCACGGCGTCGGCTGGGCCGAAACCGAGCCGCTGGATCCCGTCGACGAGGCCGAGGAGCGACTGATGATGGGGCTGCGCCTTCTTGATGGCGTCGCATTGGCGCCGCTGGAGGCGCGCCGAGGGCGGCCGTTCGCGCGCGCGGCGCTGGACGATCTGATTGGTGGAGGGCTCGTCGTTTTTGACGGCGTTACGCTTCGCGTCACCGCCGAAGGGCGCCTTTTGACCGACCGGATCGCGCGCGAGCTTTGCCTCGCGCCTTGACGCCATGGTCGGGGCGGGCCACGTCGCGCACATGCGCTATCTCCACACCATGGTCCGCGTGAAGGACCTCGACGCCGCCCTCGATTTCTATTGCGCCAAGCTCGGTCTCGAAGAGGTCCGCCGGTTCGACAATCCAGGCGGCCGGTTTACGCTGGTGTTTCTTTCGGCTCCCGGCGACCTCGAGGCCGCCCGCGCCGGCGCCGCGCCGATGGTCGAACTCACCTACAATTACGACCCTGAGGATTATCAAGGCGGGCGCAACTTCGGTCATTTGGCCTATGAGGTCGATGACATCTACGCCGCCTGCGCGCGCCTTCAGGCCGGCGGGGTAACGATCAATCGACCGCCGCGGGATGGGCGCATGGCCTTTGTCCGGTCGCCGGACGGCATCTCCATTGAATTGCTCCAGAAGGGGCCGGCCCTTGGTCCCGCCGAGCCGTGGGCGTCCGCGCCCAACGTCGGGGCCTGGTAGAACCGGCCGCAGCGAGGTTGCAATGAGCGCCGGCGCGGCTAAGACAGGCGCGCCGCGCGTCCAGCGCTCGCCACGTCCGGGGTTCTCATGTCGATTCTCGTCACCGCCGCCACCCGCGTCATCTGCCAGGGCTTCACCGGCAAGAACGGAACGTTCCACTCCGAGCAAGCGATCGCCTACGGCACCAAGATGACCGGCGGGGTTTCGCCCGGCAAAGGCGGCGGATCGCACCTAGGCCTGCCGATCTTCAACTCGGTCGCCGAAGCCAAGGAAAAGGCCGGGGCGGACGCCACGGTGATCTACGTCCCGCCGCCGGGCGCGGCCGCCGCCATCGAAGAGGCGATCGACGCCGAGATCCCGCTGATCGTGTGCATCACCGAAGGCATTCCCGTGCTCGACATGGTTCGGGTCAAAGCCAAACTCGAGAAGTCGTCCTCGCGTCTGATCGGGCCGAACTGCCCCGGCGTCTTGACGCCGAACGAGTGCAAGATCGGCATCATGCCCGGCTCGATCTTCAAGAAGGGCAATGTCGGCATCGTCTCACGTTCGGGCACGCTGACCTATGAAGCCGTGTTCCAGACGTCGAACGAAGGCCTTGGCCAATCCACCGCCGTCGGCATCGGCGGCGATCCGGTCAAGGGCACCGAGTTCATCGACATGCTGGAGATGTTCCTGGCCGATCCGGAAACGCACTCGATCATCATGATCGGGGAAATCGGCGGCAGCGCGGAAGAAGACGCCGCCCAGTTCCTCGCCGACGAAGCCAAGAAGGGCCGCAAGAAGCCGATGGTCGGCTTCATCGCCGGCCGCACGGCCCCTCCCGGCCGCCGCATGGGCCACGCCGGCGCGATCATTTCGGGCGGCAAAGGCGATGCGGGCTCGAAGGTCGCCGCCATGGAAGCCGCGGGCATCAAAGTCGCGCCGCACCCGGCCGCTCTCGGACGCACGATGGTCGAAGTCCTGAAGGGCTGAGGCGGCGTGTCGATCGCCCCGATCGAGCCTGCGCACTTTCCCGCAGTCCTGGCGTTGAACGAGGCGGTCGTTGAAAAGACCGGGCCGCTCGATGCGGCCCGGTTGGCCTGGATGATCAGCGAGTCTTTTCAGGCCGTGCAGGTCGGCGACGGCGGCGACGCGTTCATGATCGCGTTTGCGGAAGGGTCCGCCTACGACAGCCCGAACTATCGCTGGCTGTCAGCGCGCTATCCGCGCTTCACCTATGTGGACCGGATCGTCGTCGCGCCGCATGCCCGCGGGCGTGGGCTAGCGCGCGCGCTCTATCTCAATCTGATCGCGGCAACCGCCGCGTCCGGGCGTCCCGTCGTGACCTGCGAAGTCAACCTGCAGCCGCCCAATCCAGGCTCGGATGCTTTCCACGCGGCTTTGGGATTTTCCGAAGTCGGCCGCGGATCGCCCGACGGCGGGACAAAAACCGTCCGGTATCTCGCGCGCTCTATCTAAGCTCGCGCGGGTTCGCCCGGAGCGGGGGCAGGCGGCCTCACGAAAGCCACGCGCGCGCGCGTCCAACGCGGAAAGACCAAGACCAGCACGGCCGCGTACGTCGCCGCGCCGCCAGCGGCGACGAGCGTTAGCCGCACGAGGTCCGTCAGGGTTGGCGCAACGGCGTGCAGGACCCAAGCCGGCGCCGCCATCGCCGCCGCCGCGACGAAGGCCGGCGCAGCGGCGCTGACGCCCGCCATCGGGCTGACCCCGATCGCGCGCGCAACGATGAAGAGCGAGGCGCCCGCGCCCGCGACGCTCGCGACAAGCGCGCCAGTCGCTGCGCCGACGAGCCCGGCGCCCGCGCCGATCCAGACCGCTGCGGCCGTGACGACGAAATCGGCGATCGTCAGCATCAGGACGGCGCGCGTACGCCCGAGCGCGGTCAGAACTGCGGCGCGGAAATGCGCGAACGGCGCCGCAAGCCCGGCAAGCGCCGCCAGAGGCAGAAGCGAAGCCGCGGCGGCGTACCGGTCGTCGAACAGCAGTCGACCGAGTTCCGCGCTTACCAGCGCCAGTCCGACGAAGGCGGGCGCGCAGAGCAAAGCCGCGAGGCTGGTCAACTCCAGATACTGACGAGCGCGGCCCGCGCTGTCGTCGCGCAGCGCCGACAGGATCGGCGCCCAGGCGACGTTCAACGGCGCGGTGACGACGGCGTGGGCGGCGTCGATCACGCGATCGGCGACGCGCAGCACGCCGAGCGCTTCGAGCCCGAGGCGCGCGCCGACGATGACGTCCGTCACCCGCGCCAGGAGGCCGTTCACGATGTGCGCACCCCAAAGACGCATGATCGTCGGCGCGCGGCTGCGCAATTGCGCCGACGGCGCAGCCAACGCGGGCCGCGTTGGGCCTGCCTTGGGGTACAACAGGGCGATCATGGCGAGCGCCGCCGCGATGCGCTGCACCGCCAAAGCGGCAGGCGCAAATGGCGAGACGACGCAGACCAAAGCCGCGCCCGCGCCAGCCAGGGCGCCGCCCATGGTGCGCGCCGCATAGTCCCGGAACGCGAGCCGCTGCAGGACGCCAGCTTCGAGAACCGCTTGCACGGCGGCGAGCGGCATCGTCACGCCGAGCAGCGGCAACACCAGGGCGAGATCCGGCGCATCGATAGCGCGCGCAAGCGGCGCAGCGAGAAGGGCGAGCCCCGCCCAGGCCAGCAGGGCGAGAACGAGCGCGGCGGTGAAGACTTCCGCGACGGGCCGCCCCTGCGAGTCGCGCGCTTGGACGAGATGGTCCGTCACAGCCTGGCGGCCCTGCGCGGCGACAACGTCCACCGCAAGAGCGGCGATCGCGAAGACGCCGAACGCAGCGGGCGAGAGTTTGTCTGCGAGGACCAGAAAAACGCCGAAACCGACGGACTGGGCCACACCGATCGCGACGAGATTCCAGGAGAACGCCCGTCCGGCCGCGCCGACGACGGATCCGTCGCCGGTCGTCATGGCGATCGTGCGGCGTCGTCGACGCCAAGGCGGCGTCCGAAGGTCTCGAGGGACATCGACGCATCCACTTCGATCCGCGGCAGCGCAAGCGGATCGTTCGAGAGATCGCTGATCCCTGACGATGCGCAAAGGCCGAGCGCATAGCCGCTGGCCCGGATCGCCGCGCGAACCGCGGCGTCGCCGCCCCCGTGCGGGTAGCAGAACACTGTCGCGTCGACGCCCAGTCGCTCGCGCAGGGTCGCGCGGCTGCGCCGCGCTTCAGCGTGGGCGAGGCGGATGGGTGCGCGCGTGAGCCGCGTGTGGCTCGCGCCATGCGCGCCGATTTCAACGCCTTCCGCGCGCAGGCGGGCAAGGTCGGGCCAATCGAGCAAAGGCGCGGCGACGCCATCCCAATCGGCGACGCCGCCGACCTTGTCGGTCACGACGAAGAGCGAAGCCCCAAATCCATGGCGCTGCAGGATCGGCCAGGCCGCCTCGGCGAAGTCGACGTAGCCGTCGTCGAAGGAAAAGATCACCGGCCGTCCCGGAAGCGGCTGGCATGCGGAGATCGCCGCGCCCCATTGCGTCAGTGTGGGCGTCCAGAATCCATGGCGGCGAAGAAGCCTCACCTGTGCTTCGAACGTTTCTGGCGACACGGCGTAGCGCGCCAAACCGGCGTGCGGCGCGTCCGTGACGCGGTGATACATGAGGATCGGGGTCGCGCAGCCGGCGCGCGTGGAAAAGGCGCGCGTGCGCGGGAGCGCCGCGCCGTCCCACATGACGTCGCGGGCGACCCGCGGCGAGAGCTGCGCGGTCAATGGCGCCTGTGTGCGGATCGGCGTCGCTGCGGCTCCACGGACGAAGGCCTGCACACGATACAGCGGCGTCGCAATCTCGTGCGCCAGCGCCAGTCCCGGCGTTTCGGCGAACACGGCGCCGATCGTCTTCGATCCGATGTCATGGCCCCAATCGAAGCCGGGCTCGTGCGGATCGTCGTTGACGAGATTGGCGTGCGTGAGGATGACCCGCCCGCCCGGCGCCAACGCCTCCGCGACCCGCGCGGCGAATGCGGCGAGCGCCGCGCGGTCGGGCGCGTAGTAGAGCACTTCCGCGCAGAAGATCACGTCGAACGGGCCGGATGGCAGCGGATCTGCGAAAAGGTCGACGCATGTGAACCGTACGTCGGCGTTGGCCGTTCTGGCGCGGGCCCGAGCGAGCGCCTCTTGCGAAATGTCGGCGGCGACGAGTGCGCCGACGCGCGGGGCCAGCCGCTGCGTAAAATGCCCCTCGGCGCAGGCCAGTTCGAGCACGCGCGCCCGCGGCTGGTCGGGAAGCAGCGACAAGGCGTGCGCGTACTTCTCGACTTCGTATTCGCTTTCATACGCCCACGGATCCGCGGCGCCGAAGAACGAGTCCCACGCGTCGCGGGCCCGGACGTTGGATGGGCGCAGCGCCGCTCCGGACGAAACAATCTCGTCGGTGTCAGCAGCGGGCGGCGGCGGCCATGTTCCGGAACTGGCGCCCGTCGCCACGGCGTCTCGGAGCGCGCGTCGAATCCGATGGCCAAGAAGGGCCCGCGCGTGCGGCCAGGTGAAGCGGCGGTCGCGCAGTCCGTAGCCCTTGATGTCGACCACGCGTCGTGCTGCCGCCACGAGCGCGCGCGGCGTCATCGTGCGAAGGGCCAGGTCGAGCAGAAGCCGCGGCGGCGCGGACTGCGCGGCTTCAGCCGCGGCCGCTCCGAAGCTCGTCGGGCCGTCGCCGGAGCCGGTCGCCAACGCGACGCCGATTGGACCGCGGCGGTCGGACACCTGCGCCACAAGACATTCCGCGCCGGGCGGCGGCGAAGCGATCGCGGCGGCGTGACGCATGCCGCCGGTCACGGTCCCGACGGCTTCGTCCGCCCCCCACGGCGCAGCTCCAAAAATCCGACGTTTGACCGCGAAGTAGGCGAGGCCGCGCACGCGTGCGGCGCTGTCCTCGGGGAATGCGCGCGACAAAAGGGCGGCAAGGCGAGGCCCCACCTCCGGCCAGGCGCGGCGCAGACCGGCGACGTCGCCGGTCGCAAAAATCACCATGGCGTCGGCCATCAGCGCGCCCGCCGAGTCCGGGTCGAGATCCCAGACGGGAGCGGGTTGGACGTACGCGAACGCGGCCGTCGGATCGAGGCCCGCGACGGCGGCGCGCGCGCCGGACCAGAGCAGGAACGTCAGCTGATGATAGGCGAGATCGTCCGCGCCGGCCCCGTTGGCGTGGGCAGGCGCCGCGGCGACGACACGCGTATCGCGTTGCGCGCCGCGCGCAAGGACGGCGAGGTGATTGCGGGCGAGTGCGTCGATCTCCCGCGACAGCGAGCCGGGCGTCGCGTGGTAGTCCGCGACATGCGCCTCTGTCGTCGCGAACCGCGCGCCTGTTCGCGCCGTCCGCATCCAGAAGTCCCAGTCCTCGCTCGAGCGCAGGCTCAGATCGAAACCTTCCAGCCCCGAAGCGATTCTTCGGCGCACGGTCGCGCTGTGCAGCGCGAAGGCGCTCTGGCGCGCGAGGGTCGCAAAAGGGATCGCAAGGTCGCCGCGCGGGAACGTACGGGCGCGACCGCGGGCATCAATCCAGCGCGTCCGCCCGACATGGACGTCGGCCGATGGGTCAGCGGCGATCGATGCGGCGAACGCGGCCAGGGCGCGGGGAGCCAAGGCGTCGTCCGCATCCAGGAAAACCAGCCATTCGCCCCGGGCTTGCCGCAGCCCCCGGTTCCGGGTGCAGCTTACGCCGGCAGGCCCGCCCGGCGCGCTCGTAGAGGCGTCGAACGTGGGCAGGATGACGAAGCGCCGATCGCCGCGGGTCGCGCGATTGGCGGCGGCGATCGTTTCGTCCGTCGATCCGTCATCGACCAATATGGCTTCCCAGAATGGCGCGCGCCGCTGCCGGCGCAGGCTCGCCACCGTGCGCGCGACCGTTCGAGCCGCGTTGCGCATCGGAACGATAATGGAAAAACTGGGCGCGCAAGGGTCTGGCGCGGCCGCTATCGCCTCTGGTTGCGCGGTAGTGCCGTCGAACATCGGGGGTGCGCCCAGCGGAATTGAGCCCGATTCTGGGCTCTCTCATTCCTTACCGATGAGGTGCTTCCGCTTCGCAAACGCGAAAGGTTAGCGGTCGGTAAACAGCGCGCGCATAGCGTCTCGACTTAGTCTCAGAAATCGAGCGCGTTAAGATCTGGCTGCACCAAAGACCGCCGCGCGAGAGGGCTGAAAAGATGGTCTTTCGTGAAATAGCGCAAGGGGAAAGCGCGATCCGCCGCTGGCGTGGCTAGGAGGCGCGCAAACGTCCTTTCCACCGGTTCGTCAGCCGGGGCGTCGGCAAGCGCACGCCGCAAAAGGCGAAGATAAAACCGGGTCAAGGTTTCGTGATAGCCGCTAGCCGCTGTATTCTGAACGCCGACCGCTTCGTTGTAGGAGCGAATGATCTGCGGCAGCTCGACGTCGAGATCGAGATCCGGCCGCGCGCTGAGCAGATACAGCGTCGCGCCGAGATGGGCTTCATGGGTCCATTCCGCCTTCGGCAACGTGTGCGCCAACAGCGCTTCCGCCAAAGCGCGGAGATCCTCGAGGGTCGCGGAGGTCGTCATGCGCGTTTCGCCGCAACCGGCCGTCTTGGCCAAACGTCTCCTCTGCGGCCTCTTTCGCAACGCGTCAACGCGGCCTAAAAGATGCGCCGTGCGAGAAAAGCACCCATATTCCCGCGAAGTCGATTGAAGGACATTCCCGATGGCGGATGACGGCCGCAGCGTCCCCAATGCAGCGTTGCTCGAGACGAGTTTCCTCTATGGCGCCAACGCCTTGTTCGTTGAGGAGATGCAGGCGCGTTACGCGAAGGACCCGGCGAGCGTCGATCCGTCCTGGCGCGCCTTCTTCGCCGGGCTCGGCGAGGGCGCCGATGCGGCCGCGAAAGCGGTCGCCGGGCCAAGTTGGAAGGACCCGCGCGCCGGCCAGGCGGCGACCAACGAAATCACGGCGCTGCTCGACGGCAACTGGGGCGCGCTCGAAACGCGCCTGACCAAAAAAATCGCCGAGGTCAAACCCGGCGCGTCAATCGCCGACATCCAAACCGCCGCACGCGACAGCGTCAAAGCGCTGATGATGATCCGCGCCTACCGCACGCGGGGCCATCTCGCCGCCAATCTGGATCCGCTCGGGATCGAACAGCACGGCCCGCAACCCGAACTCGATCCGGCGTCCTACGGCTTCGGCCCTGACGATCTCGACCGCCCGATCTTCATCGACCACGTGCTCGGCCTGGAAACGGCCACCGTGCGCCAGATGCTCGACATCCTGAAGCGCACCTATTGCGGCACGGTCGGCGTCGAGTTCATGCACATCCTCGACCCCGAGGAGAAGGACTGGATCCAGCGCCGGATCGAAGGTCCGGACAAGGAGATCTCGTTCACGCACGAGGGCAAGCGCGCGATCCTGCGCAAGATCGTCGAAGCAGAGACGTTCGAGAAGTTCCTCGCCAAGCGCTATCCCGGCACCAAGCGTTTCGGTCTCGACGGCGGCGAAGCTACGGTTCCGGCGCTCGAGCAGATCATCAAACGCGGCGGCGCTCTCGGCGTCGAAGAAATCGTCCTTGGCATGGCCCACCGCGGGCGGCTCAACGTTCTCGCGGCGGTGATGGGCAAGCCCTATCGCGTGATCTTCCACGAGTTCCAGGGCGGGTCCGCCACGCCGGAAGAGGTGATGGGCTCGGGCGACGTGAAGTACCACATGGGCGCCTCCTCGGATCGGATCTTCGATCACAACAAGGTCCACCTGTCGCTCACCGCCAATCCCTCACACCTGGAAATCGTCAATCCGGTCGTGATCGGCAAAGCCCGCGCCAAGCAGGCGAGCGTGATGAACTGGAAGGAATCCGACGAGCAGCTGCGGCAGGTGCGCGCGCGCGTGTTGCCGCTCCTGATCCACGGCGACGCTGCCTTCGCCGGCCAGGGCGTGGTGGCCGAATGCTTCGCGCTGTCGGGCCTGCGCGGTTACCGCACCGGCGGCACGGTCCACTTCATCATCAACAACCAGATCGGCTTCACGACGAGCCCGCGCTTCTCGCGGTCCTCGCCATATCCGTCTGACGTGGCGCTGATGGTCCAGGCGCCGATCTTCCACGTGAACGGCGATGATCCGGAGGCGGTGGTGTTCGCCGCCAAGGTCGCGACGGAATACCGCCAGAAGTTCGGCAAGGACGTCGTCGTCGACATGTTCTGCTATCGGCGCTTCGGCCACAACGAAGGCGACGATCCGTCCTTCACGCAGCCCTTGATGTACAAGAAGATCAAGGAGCAGCCTTCGACGTTGACGCTCTATTCCAACCGCTTGGTTTCCGAAGGCGTCGTGACGCGCGCGGAAGTCGATGGCTGGGTCAAAGAATTCGACGATTTCCTCGACAAGGAATTCGACACCGGGAAGGGCTACAAGCCCAACAAGGCCGATTGGCTCGATGGCGCCTGGGCGGGCCTTGGCCTGCCGGAGGACGACGATCGCCGCGGGCGCACGGCCTGCGATCTCGGCAAGCTCAAGACGCTCGGCCTCAAAATGACCGACGTCCCGGCGCGTGTGGACATCCACAAGACGCTCGCGCGGGTGATCGACACCCGCCACAAGGCGATTGAATCGGGAGAAGGCATCGATTGGGCGACAGCGGAGCATTTGGCGTTCGCGACGTTGCTTGACGAAGGCTTCGGCGTGCGCCTGTCCGGCCAGGACAGCTGCCGCGGCACGTTCAGCCAACGCCATTCGCATTTCGTCGATCAGACGACCGAGGAACGCTACACCCCGCTCAACAATCTGCGCGACGGTCAGGCGCATTTCGAAGTGATCGACAGTGCGCTCTCGGAAGAGGCGGTGCTCGGGTTCGAGTACGGCTATTCGCTCGCCGAACCGAACACGCTGACGCTCTGGGAAGCCCAGTTCGGCGACTTTGTGAACGGCGCACAGGTGGTGATCGACCAGTTCATTTCGTCCGGCGAGCGCAAATGGCTGCGCATGAGCGGCCTCGTGATGCTGCTGCCGCACGGCTACGAAGGTCAGGGTCCGGAGCATTCCTCCGCCCGCCTCGAGCGCTTCCTGCAGGCCTGCGCGGAAGACAACATCCAGGTCGTCAATTGCACGACGCCGGCGAACTACTTCCACGTGCTGCGCCGCCAGATCCACCGGATCTTCCGCAAGCCGCTCATCATCATGACGCCCAAGTCGCTGCTGCGGCACAAGAAGTGCGTTTCCAAGCTCTCCGAAATGGGACCGGGCACCTCGTTCCACCGCGTCCTGTGGGACGACGCCCAGTTGGGCAACGGACTGACGAGCGTCAAGCTCACGCCCGACGACCAGATCCGCCGGGTGATCCTGTGCTCCGGCAAGGTCTATTACGACCTGCTGGAAGACCGCGAGCGGCGCGGCGTCAACGACGTCTACATCCTGCGCCTCGAGCAGTTTTATCCCTGGCCCATCAAGTCGCTTTCGGCGGAGCTTTCGCGGTTCCCGAACGCCGACGTCGTGTGGTGCCAGGAAGAGCCGAAGAACATGGGCGGCTGGACGTTCGTCGACGCCTGGCTCGAACTCACGCTCGAAAAGCTCGCCGTTAAAGCCAAGCACGGCCGCTACGTCGGCCGGCCCGCGTCCGCGTCGACGGCGTCGGGCCTCATGTCGAAGCATGTGAAAGAGCTGGAGACGTTCCTGGCCGAAGCGTTCGCAAGCTGAGCCGCGTCCCTCACGAGATCTGAACAAGGGTGAGTTGAAAATGACCGACATCGTAGTGCCGACGCTCGGCGAATCCGTCACCGAGGCGACGGTTGCGAAGTGGCTCAAAAAGCCGGGCGACGCGGTGAAGAAGGACGAGACGCTCGTCGAGCTGGAGACCGACAAGGTGTCGGTCGAAGTCTCGGCCCCCGAAGCGGGCACGCTGTCGGACATCGTCGCCGCCGAAGGCGCAACGGTCGGCATTGGCGCGCTGCTCGGCCGTCTCGGCGCAGGGGCCGCGAAAGCAGCGGCTGCGCCCGCCGCGAAAGCCGCCGCGCCGCAACCCGCGCCGGCGCGCCCAGCGCCTGCGCCAGCAGCAGCGAGCGCTGCGCCGCCGTCGGTTCAGCGTATCGCCGCCGAGAACGGCATCTCGACCAGCGCAATGCAGGGCACGGGAAAAGACGGCCGCGTAACCAAGGGCGACGCGATGGCCTATCTCGACAACCGTCCTTCCGTGCCTGCCCAGGCCCCGCGCGCCGCGCTGCGCGCACTTGGTCCGCTCGAAGAGCGCGTGAAGATGACGCGCCTGCGCCAGACGATCGCGCGCCGCCTGAAGGAAGCGCAGAACACCGCCGCCATGCTCACCACCTTCAACGAGGCGGACATGAGCGGCATTATGGCGGTCCGCAACAAGTACAAGGACCAGTTCGAGAAGCGCCACGGCGTGAAGCTCGGCTTCATGAGCTTCTTCGTGAAGGCCTGCGTGCAGGCGCTGAAGGAAATCCCGTCGGTCAATGGCGAGATCGACGGCGAAGACGTCATCTACAAGAATTACTTCGACATCGGCGTCGCGGTCGGCACGGACAAAGGCCTCGTCGTGCCGGTGCTGCGCGGCGCAGACGAAAAGTCCTCCGCCCAAATCGAAAAAGAAATCGGCGATCTCGGCGCTAAGGCGCGCGACGGCGGGCTCAAGCTCGAGGACCTGCAGGGCGCGACCTTCACGATCTCGAACGGCGGCGTCTATGGCTCACTGATGTCGACGCCGATCCTGAACGCCCCGCAATCGGGCATTCTCGGCATGCACAAGATCCAGGATCGCCCGGTCGTCGTGAACGGCCAGATCGTCATCCGTCCGATGATGTATCTCGCCCTGAGCTACGATCATCGCCTCGTCGACGGCAAGGAAGCCGTGACGTTCCTGGTGCGGGTCAAGGAAGGCCTCGAGGATCCCGAGCGCCTGCTGCTCGAACTCTGATTGATGACCTTCGCTGCGGGCGCGCTGATCTTTTTCCGCATCGTCGGCGCGCTCTGGGTGATTGGCGGCATCTTCCTTGCGCGCCAACTTCTCGCGCTCGGAAAGATCGAGCGCGCGCTCGATCAGATCGGCGGCGACCCCGACCAGAAAGACGATCGCGGCCGCGATCGCTGGATGCTGGCCGGCGGCGCGCTCACTGCGCTCGCTGGCGCCGCGATGCTCGTGGGCTCTTGGCTTTCTATCCCGGCGCTCTGCTGCGTCATCGCGCACCAGATGCTCTATTTCGTGCGTCAGCGTCGGCGCGAACTCGCGGCCGGGTCGGACGCGGACGCCGCGGACGAAGCGCGGCCTGCGCGCTCGACGATCAACGCGTTCTTTTTCTCGCTCGTGATGGCCGTTCTGGCGGCATGGCTCGGGCGTTCGCATATGTTGTGGTGAAGCGGCGCACGGGCTCCAGCTAAGGTCGCGTTGACCGGACGCTGCGGCGCGATCAGGGTGCGCGCGCATCGGAAACTCGAGAGGCGGTACATGGCCGAGCAGTTCGACGTCGTGATCATCGGGGGCGGCCCCGGCGGCTATAATTGCGCGATCCGCGCCGGCCAGTTGGGGCTGAGGACCGCGATCGTGGAAAAGCGCGGCAAGCTCGGCGGCACGTGCCTGAATGTGGGCTGCATTCCGTCGAAGGCGCTGCTGCATGCCTCGGAAGCGTTCGAGGCCGCGACCACGACGTTTAAGGACATGGGCATTCTCGTCGATGGCGTGAAGCTCGATCTCGCCAAGATGATGGGTCAAAAGGCCGAGGCGGTCGACGGGCTCACCAAGGGCGTCGAGTTCCTCATGAAGAAGAACAAGGTGACCTACGTCAAAGGCGCCGGTCGCATCGCGGGGTCCGGCCGCGTGGATGTCGACGGCGCCGACGGCGTTCAATCTCTGCAAACGCGCCATATCGTGATCGCCACCGGCTCGGCGCCGACCGGGTTGCCGGGCATCGAAATCGACGAGGAGCGCGTCGTCTCCTCCACTGGCGCGCTGGCGCTGCCGAAAGTGCCCAAGCGCATGATCGTGATCGGCGGCGGCGTGATCGGGCTCGAGCTCGGCTCGGTTTGGCGTCGCCTTGGGTCGCAGGTTTCCGTCGTCGAATATCTCGACCGGATTGTGCCGACGATGGACGGCGAGGTCAGTTCGTCCTTCCTCAAGATCCTCAAGAAGCAGGGCATGATTTTCGAACTGGGCCAAAAGGTCGTCAGCGTCGACAAGGGCAAGAACGATCTGAAGGTGACGATCGAGCCGGCCGCCGGCGGCGCCAAGCGCACGCTGGAAGCCGACGTCGTCCTGGTGTCGATCGGGCGCCGTCCGTATACGGACGAACTCGGTCTCGACAGCGTCGGGATCGCCGTCGACAAGCGCGGCTTCGTTCCCACCGAACACTGGCGCACCTCCGCCGCTAACGTGTGGGCGATCGGCGACGTGACCTACGGGCCGATGCTGGCGCACAAGGCCGAGGAAGAGGGCGGCGCCGTTGCGCAGCTGATCGCCGGCCAATGGGGGCACGTGAACCCCGACATCATTCCGAACGTCATCTACACGAACCCGGAAGTCGCCTCTGTCGGCAAGACCGAAGAGGAGCTGAAGGCCGCGGGCGTGACCTACAAGGTCGGCAAGTTCCCGTTCCTCGCCAACAGCCGCGCGCGCACCAATCACGAGGCCGACGGCTTCGTGAAGATCCTTGAGGACGACCGCACGAAACGCGTGGTCGGCGCTCACATGATCGGCGTCGGCGTCGGCGAGTTGATCGGCGAGGTCTGCGTCGCGATGGAATTCGGCGCCAGCGCCGAAGACATCGCCCGCACCTGTCACGCGCACCCGACCATGTCCGAAGCCGTCCGCGAAGCCGCCAAAGGCGTCGACGGCTGGACAATGCAGGCCTAGGCGCCGGCGGCGTCAGCTCCCGGGCGCAAACCGCTTCGGCGCCGGATCAACGACGGCAGCCGTTCCGGCCTTGACCTCAAGCACCGCGAGCCCGCGTTCGATCGAGCCGTCGCGGCGGAAGCGGAACACGCCGTCCGAGCCGAGAAACCCGTCCTGGCGCTCCAGCGCCTGGCGGTTGAGCGCCACGCGTCCCTGGTCGCGGCTGAGGGCTGCAGAGATCGCCACGGCGTCATAGGCGAGGCTCGCCAGGCGCGGCGCGGGCTTTCCATAGGCGGTGCGATAGCGTTGTTCGAAGTCGGCGCGGGCGCCGGGCTCGGGAGCCGGGTACCAGCCGCCCGCCAGCGTCGGCTCGCGCGCCGCGCCATCCGCGCCTGCCCATTGGCCGGTGCCGAGAAGACGCACGCGTCGAAGATCCACACCCGCCTGCAACAGAGCCGGTCCGATGGCGCGCAGGGGCCCGCCGCCGTCGGCGATCAGGATCGCCTGCACGCCGGCCGGCAGCGCAAGCGCGGCCACCGAACGCGCCGCCGTTGCGGCGGCGTTGGCGGACGTGGCGTCGTTCGGGCCGCGGGCGTAGAGCTGCGAGGCGACGATGACTCCCTGGCGCGCCGTGATTTCCGCGCGGAAGGCCTGCTCGACGCGGCGGCCGTACTCGGTGTTCGGCGCAAGGATCGCAAAGCTGCGCAGGCCTTGGGCCGACGCGAACCCGGCGATGCGCTCGACTTCGGTTTCGAGCGGAAAGCTCAGCAGGTAGACGCCGTCGCCGGCGACGGCCTTGTCGGACGAAAAGGCGATCATCGGCGCATTGGCGCCGCGGGCCGGCGGCGCGGCGGCGGCGACCTGTTCCCGCCGGATCGGTCCGATGACGATATCTGCGCCGTCGCGGACCAAGCTGCGCGCGGCGTTTTCGGCGCTCGCCGCGTCGGCGCCGACGTCGCGCGGCATCAAGAGGGCGTTGGGCCCTGCCTGGTCGAACAGGGCGAGTTCGGCGGCGTTGTAGAATGCTTCCGCATCACCCGGTTGGGCGGAGAACGGCAGCAGCAGGCCGAAGCGCGTGATGTCGCGGCCGGCCATGAAGGGTGGGGTGAGGCCGGGCTTGCCGACGGGGCGGACGTCGCCGCCGCTTGGCTGCGTGAACGGCCCGTTTGGCGTTGGAGGTCCGCTCGGGCCCGATGCGCACGCCGCCGTCAGCGCCAGCAAAGCAGCGCTCGCCGCGATACGGGCGCTGTGCGGCCTTGAAGCCGAGCCCGTGGCGCTCGATGATCCTGCGCGCTTCATGACGACTCCTCCACTCACGCCTCAATCCGACGCGCGCGACCCTATTGGGGGCCCGACCGCCAGTCCATCGCTGGAAGCTGGCCTTTATGTGGTGTCGACGCCGATCGGCAACCTCCGCGACGTGACATTGCGCGCGCTGGACGTGCTCGCCGGCGTCGATCTGATCCTCGCCGAAGACACCCGGGTCTCGCGCAAGCTCTTGAGCGCTTACGGAATACGCACCCGCGTCGAGCGCTGTGACGAGCACGCCGCCGCCGCGATGATTCCGCGTCTTCTCGATGATCTGGCCGCCGGCAAACGCGTTGCCCTCATCAGCGACGCCGGCACGCCGCTCGTCTCTGATCCCGGCGATCGCATCGTGCGCGCCGCCGCCGATGCCGGCGCCAAGATCATCCCGATCCCCGGGGCGTCCGCCGTTCTGGCGGCGCTGGTCGCGTCGGGGGTCGCCGGCACGGTCTTCACTTTCGCCGGCTTTGCGCCACCCAAGTCCAAGGCGCGGCGGGAGTTTTTCGCAGAATTCGCCGATGCGCCGGGGTCGCTGGTGTTCTTCGAAACGGGGCCTCGCCTCGCCGAAAGCCTGGCCGATATGGCCGCGGCGTTCGGACCGCGTCCGGCCGCGGTCGCCCGCGAACTCACCAAGATGTTCGAGCAGATCGTGCGCGGCCCGTTGCCCGATCTCGCGGCCGCCGCCGCCGCCGGCGACCCGCCGCGCGGCGAGATCGTCGTTGTGGTGGCCCCCGCGCCGCCGCCGGAGGCCGCCGACGTCGCCCAGATCGACGCTGCGCTTACGCGGGCTTTGGTCGGACAAAATCTCAAATCCGCCGTCGCCGAAGTGGCGGCGGCTCTCGGCGCGCCGCGGCGGCTCGTCTATGGGCGCGCGCTGGCGCTGCGTGGCGATTCGCCCGAGTGAGGCCGCGCCGACAGGCCGCCGAGCGCCGCGGCCGCCGCGGCGAGACCCTGGCCGCCCTCTGGTTGGCGCTGAAGGGCTATCGGATCCTCGCCCAGCGCGCCCGAACCCCGTTCGGCGAAATCGACCTCGCCGCCTTTAAGGCAGGTCTGCTCGTGGTGGTCGAGGTGAAGGCCCGACCGAGCCTGGCGGCGGGGCTTGCGGCGGTCATGCCGACCCAGCAGGCGCGGTTGGCGCGCGCCGCCGCTTGGCTGGCCAATGCCCGCGGTCTGGGCCATGCCCCAATCCGGCTGGACGTCGTCGTCGTGCGTCCGCGCGGCTGGCCCGTCCATGTCCGTGACGCCTGGCGGGAACCGGCGCGTTAAGCGGGCGGCAACCCTGCCGCGCGATAACCCTCCCATGCGCACGAAACTAGCCTTTGCCCTTGCGATCACCTGCGCCGCCGGCGCGAGCGGATGCGCGCCCATGGCCGTCGCCGGCGCCGCCGGGGTCGGCGTCTTCGGCGTTCAGGAACGCACGATCGGCCAGGGGATCGACGACGCCGCCGCCGCCGCCGACATCAGAAGCAAGATGTTCCGGACCGATTCCAAGGCGTTCGCCGACGTTGGCGTTCAGGTTTCCGAGGGGCGCGTTCTGCTGAGCGGCTCGGTCGCGGAAGCGGGCGCCAAGACCGAAGCCGAACGCCTCGCCTGGACGGTGCGTCAGACGCGATCGGTCGCCAACGAGATTGAAGTCGGCGGCAAAACGTCGGTTATGCAATCGGCGAAAGACGACGCCCTCAGCGCGATGATCCGAACCAAGATGCTTTCCGACCCCACGGTCCGGGCGGTCGACGTCGACATTCGCGCCCACAACGGCGTGGTTTATTTGACCGGGCTTGTCGGATCGGCGGCCGCCCGCGACCGCGCCGCGGAAATCGCCAGTCTTGTGCGTGGCGTGCAGCGCGTCGTATGCTACCTTGACGTGCGTGAGACGCCGACGATCGCGGCGGGCCGGCTTCGTTCCGGCGCCCCGATCAGCATGGCCGGTCAGCCGACCAACTAGGCTGTCGCCCGAACCGGGCGGCAAACCGTTGGCGTGCCGTTCCAACTTTGTTCCCCCCGTGTTTAGGTGCCCTCCACAGCGCGAACGCCCTGTGGATAGCTTTCGCGCCAAGGGAACTCCCATGGCGGCCTTCTTTTGAGCGCGCAGATCGCGTCCGTAGCCTTCTCGGGCGTCGCCGCGCGGCTGGTTGACGTACAAGTTCAGATTGCAGGCGGCGTGCCCGGAATCGTGGTCGTCGGCCTGGGCGACAAGGCCGTCGGCGAAAGCCGGGAGCGCGTCCGCGCCGCGTTCGCCAGCCTCGGCCTCGCGCTTCCCGCGGGTCGGGTGATCGTCAATCTGGCGCCCGCCGACCTCCCGAAAGACGGATCTCACTTCGATCTCGCCGTCGCGCTCGCCCTGATGGCCGCAATCGGCGCGGTCCCAAAATCGACGCTCGAAGAGGCGTTGGCGTTCGGCGAGCTCGGGCTCGACGGGACGTTGGCGCCCTGCGCCGGGGCCTTGCCGGCGGCGATGGCGGCGCATGGAGCCGGACGCATCTTCCTCTGCCCGGCCGCCTCTGGCCCTGAAGCCGCCTGGGCGGGCGGCGACGTCGTGGCGGCGCCCACGCTGATCGCCCTGGTCAATCATCTGCGCGGCGGCTCGAAACTGCCCGTCCCGGCGCGTGGCGATCTGCTCGAAGGGCCAGCGAGCCCCGATCTGCGCGACGTGAAGGGCCAGGAAACGGCCAAACGCGCCGTCGAGATCGCGGCGGCGGGCGGCCATAATCTCCTGTTCGTCGGCCCTCCGGGATCCGGCAAATCGATGCTCGCGCAGCGCCTACCAGGGCTTTTGCCGCCGCTCGAGCCGGCCGAACTACTCGAAGTGTCGATGATCCAAAGCGTCGCCGGTCTGCTTGATCGCGGGCGATTGACGCGGTCCCGGCCGTTCCGCGCGCCGCACCATTCGGCCTCGATGGCGGCTCTCGTGGGCGGCGGCATTCATGCCCGTCCCGGTGAAGTGAGCCTCGCCCATTGCGGGGTTCTGTTCCTCGACGAGACGCCCGAATTCGCCCCGCAAACGCTTGACGCCCTGCGCCAGCCGCTTGAAACGGGCGAGGCGGTGATCGCCCGCGCCAACCGCCACGTGACCTATCCGGCCCGGTTCCAATTGGTCGCCGCGATGAACCCCTGCCGCTGCGGCGGTGGGGCTGGCGGCTGCAGGCGCGGCCCGCGCTGCGCCGTGGAGTACCAGGCGCGGCTCTCCGGCCCCTTCCTCGATCGAATCGACCTGCAGGTCGACGTGCCGCCCGTCACCGCCGTCGATCTTGCTTTGCCGCCCGCGACGGAGGGCAGCGCCGAGGTCGCCGCGCGGGTCGCGGCCGCCCGCGCCCGACAGGCCGGGCGTCTCTCCGCCGGCGGCGCACCGGGTCTGATCAACGCTTTGCTCGACGGGGAAGCCCTCGACTCCGCCACCCGCCCCGACGCCGCCGCACAGGACCTGCTCGGCAAGGCCGCGCTCTCACGCGGGCTATCGGCGCGCGCCTATCGACGCACGCTACGCGTGGCCCGCACCATCGCCGATCTTGACGGTTCGGAAACCGTCCGCCGCGTCCACATCGCCGAAGCGCTTAGTTTGCGCCGCCAATGGCCCGGCGGCCAATCCGAATTGGGCGGTGAACCCGCGCCGCTGGCGACGCCTCGTTAACCTTTCTGGTCTTTCCGTATCGCGATGTTTGCGCCCGACCACGTCTTCGAAGCCGCTCCCGACCCAACCATCCTGCTGACGTCAGACGGCGCGCCGCTGGCCGCCAATGCGGCGTTCAGGTTGGCGTTCCGCCAGCCCGTGACGGTGCACCGGCCGCCCTGGGGCCGGGTGACGCCGCCAGCCTTCGTCGATGGCCAGCGCACGTTCGACGCCGGCGCCCCCGACGGTCGGCGGTTCGAATGGCGCGAGCGTCAGCTCTCGGACGGCCGCCGGATCGCCGTCGCCCGCGACGTCACCGAGCGCGTCCGCGCCGCCGACGAAGTGACCCGCGCCAAGACGTTGTTGTTCGCGACGCTCACGCACGAACTGCGCACGCCGCTCAACGGCATCATCGGCATGGCGGGCCTCCTCGCCCGCTCGCCGCTCGATCCGGCGCAGCGCGATTGGGTCGACGCCGTCAATCGCTCCGGCGAACACCTCCTCGATCTGATTACCGAGATCCTCGACTATTCGCGCCTTGAGGCCGGGCGCATCGCGCTCGAGGATTCGCAATTCGATCCGGAAGAGACGGCGCAGGGCGTCGTGGAGCTTTTAAGCACGAAGGCGCACGCCAAGGGCCTGGAATTGATGCTGGTGCCGCATGCGCGTCTGCCCGGCCGCATCCGCGGCGACGATGGGCGCGTGCGCCAGATCCTCTTCAACCTGATCGGCAATGCGGTGAAGTTCACCGAACAGGGCGGCGTCACGATCGAGATCGCGCCGAGCCAGCCGCGCGGCGACGGACGGACCTGGCTGCGCTTCTCCGTTCGCGATACCGGCCCCGGCATCCCGCCGGAAAAGCACGCTGTCATTTTCGAAGAGTTCCAGCAGGCCGACGCCTCGCATGCGCGCCGCTACGGCGGGGCGGGGCTCGGCCTCGCCATCGTGCGCCGTCTCGCGACCGCCATGGGCGGGTCTGTCGGGCTGACGAGTCGCGTCGGCGTCGGATCGGTGTTCTTCGCCGAATTGCCATTCGAGGACGCCGCCTCCAGCGCGGCCATGCCTAAGCTCGAAGGCGTGCGGGTGCGCCTCGCGACGCCCTCGACCATCTTGGCGGACGGCATCCGCGCCCTCGTCGACGGATGCGGTGGTCGCATCTGCGGCGACGGAGAGCCCTGCGACGTCGTCCTGCTCGACGATAGCGCCGCCAAAGGCGAGGCCGGGCCGTGGCTCAAGGCGGGGCCGCCCGTCGTGCTGCTCGCCCCGCAAGAGGAGCGGGGGCTCCTCGAGGCCTATCGGGCACAGGGCGCCGCCCATTACGTGCTCAAGCCCTTGCGCAGGCGCTCATTGGCCGAGCGCATCCTGGTCGCCGCCAAGGGCCTCAAAGGCGGTCGCGGCGTCGCGCAGGACGAGCGCCGCAACGTCCAGGCCTCCCCGCTCGACCTTCGCGTTCTCGTCGCCGAGGACAATCCGGTGAACGCGCTTCTGGCGCGGACGCTGCTCGCCCGCGCGGGCTGTGTGGTGGAGGTCGTCAGCGACGGCGAACAGGCGGTGGCCGCGGCTGGGCGGGGCGGTTGGGACATCATCCTGCTCGATCTGCGCATGCCGGTGCTCGATGGTCTCGGCGCGGCGCGCCGCATCCGGGCGCTGCGCGGGCCCTCTTCGCGGGCGCCGATCGTGGCCTTGACCGCCGACGCAAGCGAGGAGGACCGCCAATCGGCTCTCGCGGCCGGGATGGACGACTTCGTGACCAAGCCGATCGACCCGATCAGGCTCGAGTCCGTTCTGATCCGCTTGTCCGAACGGCGAAAGGCCGCCACCCTCGCGGTCAGCTGACGGGATGGAGCCTGCATGACGACGAAAACGACCGGCGGCGCGCGCGACGCGCGCGTCCTCTGGATCATGACGGCTCTGGGCTTCGCCTCGGGGCTGCCGTTCTCCCTCCTGGTCGGCTCGCTGGGGGCTTGGCTCACCAACGCCGGCCTGAGCTTCGGCGCGATCGGCGCGCTGTCGCTCATCGCCCTCTTCTACGCGTTCAAATTCATCTGGGCGCCGGCCTTCGACTGGCTGACCCCGCCAGGGACGGCGACGCTCGGCCGCCGGCGCGTCTGGATGGCGCTCTGCCAGGCTGTGATCATCGCCTGCCTGTTCGCGATCACCGCGATCGACCCGCGCGACAACATCGCCGCCTTCGCCGCGTTCGCCGCACTCGCGGCGTTCGCCTCCGCCTCGCAGGATATCGTGATCGACGCCTGGCGGATCGAAACCGCTTCCGACGCCGCCCCGCTCGACGATTTGTCGACGCGCTACCAGCTCGGCTACCGGCTCGCTGCGATCATGGGCGGGGCGGTGGCGTTGCTTCTCGCCGACATCTGGAAAACCGCCGCTGACGCGGCCGCCGGCTGGCAGGGGGTGTTTCTCGTCATGTCGTGCGCCATGGCGGCGTCGTTCCTGGCGACGCTTGCGGCGCCTGAGCCCCTTCTGCGGCCGCGCGCGGCCTCCACCGCGGCGGCCGACCCGGAGGCGAGCCGCATGCGTGCGATCGCCGTCGGGCCGGTCGCGATCGGGTGGGCGTGCTCCGGTCTCGCGATCCTCGGCTTCATGTTCTACTCGCTCACCGCGACCGAGCGGGTCAGCGCGGCGGCTTTCCGCGACGCCGCGACGCCTTGGATTTTGCTGGTCACCGTCGGCGCGCCGCTCGCCGTATCCTATTGGCTCGCAAGAAAGCCGGGCGCGCTCGAGGCGCCTGCAAACGCCGCCAAGTTCTCCGACGTCCTGTTCGAACGCGTGCTCGCTCCGCTCACCGATATCGTGCGGCGCTATTGGTTGTGGGCTTTGCCGGTTCTGCTTCTGGCCATGACGTACCGGATCGCCGATTCGATCTGGGGCTCTTTCGCCAACCCGTTTTACCTCTCGATCCTCCAGCACTCGAATTCCGACGTCGCCGTCGCCTCGAAAATGGTTGGCGTGTTCGCGACGCTGCTTGGCATCGCTGCAGGCGGCGCAGCGCTCGCGTTGATCGGGCGCATGCCCGCGCTGATCGTCGGCGGGGTGATCGCGGCGGGCACGAACCTGCTTTACGCCGACCTTGCGCGCGGCGGCGTCGGCGCGGACGCGTTCCTCGCCGCGACGGGGCTTGGCGGCGTGTTCAACGCGGGGCTTTCCGGCTTCGTCGGGCTCGTGAAGGCCTCCGGCGCCACGATTTTCGACGGCGTCCAGCTCGGGCCGTCGCTGGCGCGGCTGACGGCCGTGATCCTGGCGGAAAACATCGCCGGCGGCTTCGCCAGTGCGGTGCACATCGCCTGGCTCTCCTCGATCGTGAACAAGCGGTACGCCGCCGTGCAGTATGCGCTGCTGTCCTCGCTCGCCATGTTGGTCGGCGTGGTGTTCCGGCCGCGGATCGGATCCTACATCGACGCCGCCAAGGACGGCGGTTTGGCGGCCCAGGCCGAGCGCTTCCACGACGTGTTCGTCTTCGCAACCTGGATCGGCATGGCGGCCGTCGCTTTGTGCTTCGTCGAATGGCGGCGGCAGACCATGGCGGCGAAAGCTAGCGCCGCGCCTGATCCGTGAAGCCGGCCTCTCCTTCGCAGCCGCGGATCGCGAACTGCACGTAGGACGCGACAGCGGCGCCCGACTTCGCGCGACCCCGATAGTGCAGGCGATAATGGTGCGGGACCAAAACCGGCATCGGCACGCTGATGCGCGCGCCTTCGAGCCCGGCGCCTGGCAGCGGCGTCAGGCCGCCACGACTATCGACCAGCCAAGTCGACTCCAGCCGCACCGGCTCACTGAACTGCACGACGAACGCGAATGGACTGAAGTCGATCCATTGGCCGTCGGTCAAATTGGTCTCAATGACAGTTGGGCCGGCGCGACGCGGACCATCGGGCGAGGCCGCGGCTGGAAGGGCGCCAGCGAGCGCGAACGCCATCACGATCATCGCGGCGCCGCGCCAAAGCGACGCAAGCCCCGACGTCCGTGACGCCGTTTTCGGCCTATCGCTCGTGCGCGCCATTTGCTCATCTCGCGTCATGAAGATCGAAGTCTCCGCGAAAGCACTCACGCAGCGCCTTTTGCGCGCAATCGGCATCGCGGTTCTCGGCGCCGCGTCCGCTGCCGCGGCGCCGGCGACATTCAAAGACTGCGAAAACTGCCCCGTCATGACGAACGTCCCAGGTCGTCCGATCGCAGCGGCGCAACGCGAAGTCACGGTCGCCGAGTTCGATGCGTTTCTGAGGTCAACTCAGTATCACATCGGCGTCAACTGCCGCACATTTGAAGAGGCGCGCTGGGAAGAACGCGCGCCGCGGGATTTCCGTTCGCCGGGATTCGCCCAATCGGCGAACGACCCGGCGGTTTGCCTCACCTGGTACGATGCGCGCGCGTATGTCGCCTGGCTCAATTCCGGGGGCGCCCGATCTGGCGGCTATCGGTTGCCGACCCGCGCTGAATGGCAGGCGCTCAATGCCGCTGCAGGCGGGCTGAAACTTGAGGGTCTCGAGACCGGCGCGGCGGAATGGCTCGGCGATTGCGCACGAATCTCCACCCACCCCGCGGGCGTCTGTGTTCTGCGGGAGCGCGCCGGGCGTCATTGGGCTTCGGGCAAAGGCCTCGGCGCACCGCTCCCGACCGCGGCGCCGACGGTGCGTGACGCTGCAACCGGGGTGCGCGTCGTGAAAGATCTCCCCGCGGAGAAGCGCCAATGAGGACGACCTCGACTTCAGTCTTGAGTGCAGCGCTTCTCGCCGGCGCATTGCTTGGTCCGGGCGCGGCGTATGCGCGGGACGCGCCCGGCGGCGGGCCCGGCTCCTATCCAACGCCCACCTATTCCTGCACGCGCGGCCCGGTGCGGTCTCCACCGAAAACCTTTTCGCTCTCCTATAGGCCATTCCCCGAACCGTTCGCGATGTTCGGGGCGCAAATGTCCGAAGCAGCCGAAACGCATTTGGCCGAACTTGGACTAAAGTCGGCGCCGCGAAACGTCGCAGATGTCGTGGTCACCATCCGCTATGCGCACGCCGAAGTGGGGCGCAGACGAGGCGGCGCGCATCATGGAATTGCGTTTATGCTCGTTGGATTCTGCCCGACGACGACAGCCAACTATTTCAAAAGTAGAGCGGAACTTCTCGATCTCATCGATCGCTTCATCGACGGTCGATTGAAGGGCGACGATTCTTCTCGCAGGCCTCATATCGAACATTAGTCGGATTCCCCTGACGCAAGAATTTAGCTGAAAAACTCACGTAATCGTGAGCGAATTCACTTGCGGTAAAGGGGTAGTCACATGCAGTCGCGAAGAGAACTCGTTATCGGCGCCAGCGCTCTCACGCTGGCTGGTTTACTGGCCAAGCGCGGCGCAAACGCCGACGTTCTAATGGACGGACTGTCCGATCCGGCGCTGCAGCCGAAGTTCACCCAGATCGTTCCGAACGCGGCCGATCCGGCGTTCTTCACGCGCCCCTTCGCCGGCGCCGGCTATCAGATGCAGGTCGGCCAGGCGCGGCAATTCACCGGGCTCGTCGGCGCGAACGGTGCGCCGGTCGGCACGACGATCTGGGGCTTTGGCCAACCGGGGCGTGCGCCGTCCTGGCCGGGCTATTCCTTCAACGTGCGCGCCAATCAGCCGATCGCGGTTCGCTGGGAGAACAAGCTCTCGGCAGGCGCTACGCCATTGCCGCATCTGCTGCCGGTCGATCGCTCGTTCCACTACGCCTATTCGCTGGCGGGCTATCAGCAATTCGACATCGCCAAGGACGGCGTCCCGTTCGTGCCGCACCTGCACGGTGGGCGTTCGACGGCGATCTTCGACGGTTTCCCCGAGGCCTTTTTCACGCCCGACTTCAAGATCAAGGGACCGGCTTGGCGCGGCCCGACCTATACCTACGACAACCGCCCTCCGGCGGGGACGCTCTGGTATCACGATCACACGCTCGGCCTGACGCGTCTCAACGTCTACGCCGGCCTCGCGGGCTTCTATTTCCTGCGCGACGCGTTCGATACGGGCTTGGCGTCCAACCCGCTCGGCCTGCCGGCCTTTCCTTATGAGCTGGCCTACGCAATTCAGGATCGGATGTTCCGCGCCAATGGCGAGCTCTTCTATCCGGGCTTGCCGGGAGATCCGTTCTGGGCCGACTACATCACCGGTCAGGGGCTCGCCGACGCCGACGTCCCGCAACCGTCCGGGCTCGCGGAATTCTTCGGCGATCATATGGTCGTCAACGGCAAGATCTGGCCGAAGGCCGATGTCGAGCCGCGGCCCTATCGACTGCGTCTGCTCAACGGCTGCGACAGCCGATTCCTCGTCGTCCAGTTCCGTGCGGTTGGCCTATCGGACACCACGCTCAACGCCGCCGGCGCGCCGATCCCGTTCCACGTGATCGGTTCCGATCAGGGGTTTGCGAGCGCAGCTACGCAGACCGACACGCTGATCATGGGCCCAGGCGAACGCTACGACGTCATCGTCGATTTCCGCGCCGCCCGGGGCCGCCGCGTCATTGCCGCCAATATCGGGGGCGATGCGCCGTTCGGCGGCGCGTTCGGGGCCGATCTGGTTGAAGGCGAGACTTTCCCCAATCGTCAAACCGATCGCATCATGGCGTTCGATGTCACGCGCCGGCTCGCGAGCCCTTATCAGGCGTTCGATCCGACGGTGATCCGCGGCTTCTACGCCGGCAATACGCGCCGCGTGGATCGCGTGCGGAAAGTGGCCTTGTTCGAGGGGACCGACGAATTTGGCCGTATCCAGCCGATGCTCGGCGTCGCCGAACCGACGGTCAACGCGCGCGGCCAGACGGTCAACGGCGCGCTCACCTGGCACGAGCCAACCACGGAAAATCCGCGCGTTGGCGCGACCGAGGTTTGGGAAATCTATAACGCCACGGTCGATGCGCACCCGGTGCATTTGCATCTCGTCAACTTTGAGATCCTCAACCGCGAGGACTACACAGCGATGCTGATCGACCAGCCGATCACCCTGCACAATGGAACGACGGGTCTCGGCTCGCGGCTCGAAGGCGTCGCACTTTCCGGCGCGCCGGTCGCCGCCAGCGGCGTCGAAAAGGCGCCGAAGGACATGGTCACTGCGCTGCCAGGCCAGGTCACGCGGATCAAAGCGACGTTCGATCGGCCTGGGCGCTATGTCTGGCACTGCCACATCCTCAGCCATGAGGACCATGACATGATGCGCGTCATGCACGTCGGGCCCGGCGCGACCTAGGAGGGCGGCGCTTAGGCGACGATTTGCGCGGCCGTCGTCAGGAAAGGCGTCGCGAAGGCGGCGAACACGGCGGCGGCGACGGCGAGGGAAGCAAAGCGGATCATGTTGGTCTCCTGTGCGGGGCCGGTTTGCTCGCCCCGATGAAGAGACACTAAGGCCGGTGGGCCGGCGGGGCTGTGACGCGCGTCACAGCCCCGCGCAGCTCACTTCCGCGTCGCCTTGTCGAACGCCGCGAGTGTGGCGTGCGTGACGATCTCCGACACCGTCGCGCCGAGCGGACAGATCTGGATCGACGCCTCAAGGCCGACGAGCAAGGGGCCGACGACCGTCGCTCCGCCAAGGGCGGCCAAGAGCTTCGTTGAGATCGACGCCGAATGGATCGCCGGCATGACGAGAACGTTGGCGGGCTCGGTCAGGCGCGAGAACGGGTAGAGCCGGAGCGCGTCGGGCGACAGCGCAACTTCCGGGCTCATTTCGCCTTCGTACTCGAACTCCACGTCCTCGCGTCGGTCGAGCAGGCCGACGGCCTCGCGCACCTTCGCGGCGCGTTCGCCCATCGGATTGCCGAACGTCGAGAACGACAAGAACGCCACCCGCGGCGTCACCCCGAAGCGCGCCGCCGTGCGCGCCGCCTGGATTGCGATTTGCGCCAGGTCCTCGGCGCCCGGCATTTCGGTGACGTTGGTGTCGGCGATGAAGATCATCTTGCCCTTGGAGAGCACGATCGACACGCCGAGGATCCGCGACCGCGGCGCTGGATCGATCACGCGTCGAACGTCGTCCAGCGCCACCGAGAACGGGCGCGTCACGCCCGTCACCATGCCGTCGGCCTGGCCCATCGCCACCATGCAGGCGCCGAACACGTTGCGGTCCTGATTGACGAGGCGCTGCGCGTCGCGCTGGAGCGCGCCGTACCTTTGCGACCGCCTGTAGAGAAAGTCCGTGTAGGTCGGATTGTGATCGGAAACCCGGGCGTTGATGATCTGGAGGCCGCAATCTTCCGGCACGCCGACGAGACGCATATTGCGCATCACCTGCTCGTCGCGGCCGATCAGGATGGCTTCGCCAAGGCCCTGTTCCTGGAAGGCGTAGGCGGCGCGGATCACGGCGGGCTCTTCGCCCTCCGCGAACACGATGCGCTTGGGCGCGCCGCGCACAACGTTCTGGATGCGCTGCACCAGCGCCGCCGACGGATCGAGGCGCTGGGCGAGGCTCGCGCGATAGGCCTCCATGTCGGCGATCGGACGGCGCGCAACGCCGGTGTCCATCGCCGCCTGCGCCACCAGCGGCGGCACGGTGGCGATCAGGCGCGGGTCGAACGGGGTGGGAATGATGTAGTCCGGGCCGAACTTCAGGCGTCGCCCATGATAGGCGGCGGCCACCTCGTCGGGCACGTCCTCCTGCGCCAGTTGCGCCAGCGCCTGGGCGGCTGCGAGCTTCATCTCCTCGTTGATCGTGCGCGCACGCACGTCGAGGGCGCCGCGGAAAATGTAGGGGAAGCCGAGGACGTTGTTGACCTGGTTGGGATAATCGGAGCGGCCGGTGGCGATGATGGCGTCGTCGCGCACCTCGCGGATTTCCTCCGGCCGGATTTCAGGGTCCGGATTGGCCATCGCGAAGATGATCGGGTTCGCCGCCATCGACTTGACCATGTCCTTCGAAACCGAGTCCGCGACGGACAGGCCCATGAAGCAATCGGCCCCCTTCATCGCTTCGGCGAGCGTGCGCAGCTTGGTGTCGACAGCGTGGGCGGCCTTGAACTGGTCCATGCCCTTTTCGCGGCCGCGATAAATGACGCCCTCGCGGTCGCACACGATCACGTTGTCGTGGCGCACGCCGAGGAGCTTCAGGAGGCCGATCACCGAAAGGCCCGCCGCGCCGGCGCCGTTGACGACGACGCGCACGTCCTTGATGTCGCGACCGGTGAGTTTGCAGGCGTTCATGAACCCCGCGGCGGCGATGATCGCCGTGCCGTGCTGGTCGTCATGGAAGACGGGAATGTCGAGTTCGTCGCGCAGACGGCTCTCGATGATGAAGCACTCGGGCGCCTTGATGTCCTCAAGGTTGATGCCGCCCCACGTCGGGCCGATGTTCTTGACCGTGCGGATGAGCTCTTCGGGGTCCTTGGTGAAGACTTCGACGTCGATTGAATCGATGTCTGCGAACCGTTTGAAGAGGACGGCCTTGCCTTCCATCACCGGCTTGGACGCCAGCGGGCCGAGATCTCCGAGGCCGAGGATCGCCGTGCCGTTCGAGATGACGGCGACCATGTTGCCCTTGGACGTGTAATCGTAGGCCTTGTCGGGATCCTCAGCGATCGCTTTGACCGGCACCGCGACGCCCGGCGAATAGGCGAGCGACAAATCCCTCTGCGTCGCCATCGGCTTGGTCGGCGTGATCGACAGTTTCCCCGGCGTCGGAAACCGATGGAAGGCGAGGGCTTCCTCGTCCGTGAAGGTACGTTTTTCTTCCGACATGTCTGTTCGCGCCGCCCGTCCAAAAAAGAGCGGCCACCCTAAAGCGCGTCGCGTGGGGGTCAATCAAGGCGGAGCCTCCCGCGGCTTTACGTCTGAGGCTCGCCCGCGCGGGCGCGAGCCGGTATGCAGAGCCCATGGCCGATTCTGCAGAAGCGCCGGAAAAGCTCACGCCATTCATGGCCCAGTTCTTCGCTGCGAAGACCGAGCATCCGGATGCTTTGGTGTTCTTCAGAATGGGCGACTTCTACGAATTGTTCTTCGCCGACGCCGAGAAGGCCGCCGCCGCGCTCGACATCACGCTCACGAAGCGCGGCCAGCATCAGGGCGATCCGATCCCCATGTGCGGCGTGCCGTGGCACCAGGCCGATACGTACCTCGCGCGGTTGATCCGGCAGGGCTTTCGCGTCGCTGTCGTCGAGCAGATGGAGGATCCGGCAGAGGCGCGGAAACGCGGCGCGAAATCGATCGTGCGCCGCGAGGTCGTCCGCGTCGTCACGCCAGGCACTTTGACCGACGATGCGCTGCTCGACGCGCGCTGGTCGGCGCGCCTGGCGGCGATCGCGTTCGGGGCTGACGGCGCGGCGGTCGCCTGGGCCGACGTCTCCACCGGCGCCTTCGAAGTTGGCCCCGCGCCGCGGCTGGAGGAAACGCTCGCCGCCGTCGCGCCCGCGGAAATCCTGGTCGCTGAGCCCGATGCGGCGCGCGTTCGCGCGGCGGTCGAGGAAAGCGGTGCGGCGCTCACGGTGCGGCCCGGGCCGAAGGCCGACGCCCGTTTCGGCGCGCGGCGCGCGCGCGAGCTCTTCGAGGTTGCGACGCTCGACGGCTTTGGCGCCTTCGGCGAAGCCGAGCTCGCCGCCATTGGCCTCGTGCTGGACTACGTCGAGCTCACCCAGGCTGGCGCAGCGCCGCGCTTGAAACCGCCGCGTCGCACCGCCGCCGGCGCTGTCATGGCGATTGATCCCGCTACGCGCGCTGCTTTGGAAATCGAGCGCTCCGCGCGCGGCGGGCGTGAAGGCTCGCTGCTCGCGGCCGTCGATCGCACGATCACCGCGGCCGGTGGGCGCCTGCTCGCCGAACGCCTTGCGCGGCCGCTGACGGACGTCGAAGCCATCCGCGTCCGGGCCGATGGCGTCGCCTATTTCCTCGGCAACCCCCGGGTTCGGGCCGACGTGCGCGCCGCGCTCAAGTCCGGCGCCGACATCGCCCGCGCCCAGACCCGGCTCGCTTTGGGTCGCGGCGGACCGCGCGATCTTTCCGCGCTGCGCGACGGTTTGCGCGCGGGGGAGACGGCCGCCGGCGCGATCGTCGACGCCCCAGCCGAAATCGCCGCCGCCGCGCGCGCCTTGACGCTCGCTCTGGCGCCCGATCTCGGCGCGCTGACGGCCCAGCTCGCGCGCGTGCTCGCCGCCGATTTGCCGGCGCTGGCGCGCGACGGCGGGTTCATCGCCGATGGCGCCGACGCGGCCCTCGATGCCGCCCGCGGTCTGCGCGACGACAGCCGCCGCATCGTCGCGGCCATGCAGCAGGAACTCGCCGAACGCACCGGTCTGCCGCTGAAAATCAAGCACAATTCGGTTCTGGGCTATCATATCGAAGCGACGCCGAAGCAGGCTGAAGCGCTGATTGCGCCGCCCTTGTCCGCGACCTTCATCCACCGCCAGACCACCGCGACGTCCGTGCGGTTCACAACGACGGACCTTGCAGACCTCGATCGCCGGATCGAACGCGCCGGGGCCGACGCCTTGGCGCGCGAGCTCGCGCTGTTTCAGGACCTCGCCGCCCGCGTTGCGGCGCTCGAGGCGCCTTTGCGCGCCGCCGCCGACGCGCTCGCCGCGCTCGACGTCGCGGCAGCGCTCGCCGAATGGGCCGACGAGGTTGACGCCGTGCGGCCCGAGATCGACGAAACTGGCGCGCTGATCGCCGAGGCCGCGCGCCATCCCGTTGTCGAGCAGGCCGTTCGCCGCGAAGGAAAACCATTCACCGCCAACGATGTGCGTCTAGACGCCGATGGCCAGGCCGGGGCCCGCCTTCTGCTGGTCACCGGGCCGAACATGGCCGGCAAGAGCACCTATCTGCGCCAGATCGCGCTGCTCGCCGTGCTCGCGCAGGCCGGGTCCTTTGTCCCGGCCAAACGGCTGCGGTTGGGGGTTGTCGATCGGGTTTTTTCGCGCGTCGGCGCCTCGGATGACCTGTCGCGCGGGCGCTCGACATTCATGATGGAAATGGTCGAGACGGCGGCGATCCTGAACCAGTCCGGCCCGCGCGCACTCGTCGTGCTGGATGAGGTGGGCCGCGGCACCGCCACTTTTGACGGCCTGGCCATCGCCTGGGCGGTCGCCGAGCATCTGCACGACGTCAATCGCTGCCGGGCGGTGTTCGCGACGCACTATCATGAGATGACGGCGCTGCCCGAACGCCTCGCCGCGGCCGCCAATGCGAGCCTGCGCGCTCGGGAATGGAAGGGCGATCTCGTCTTCCTGCACGAAGTCGCCCCCGGGCCAGCCGACCGCAGTTACGGCATCCAGGTCGCGCGTTTGGCGGGTCTCCCGCGCGTGGCCGTCGAGCGCGCCAAGGCCGTGCTCGCGCGGCTGGAAAGCGGCAAGGGCGGGCGCATGACCGGCGGCCTGGACGCCCTGCCGTTGTTCGCCGATGCGCCGCCGCCGCCTGAACCCTCCGGCGTGGAGGCGCGCCTTGCCGCCCTCGACCCCGACGCGCTGAGCCCACGCGAAGCACTCGAGGCGCTGTATGCGTTGAAGAAGCTGTTGGGTTAGGCGCGCCCGGCGTCATCCCCGACTGCGCGCGGTGCGCGCAGATCGGGGACCTTGTTCAAGGTGCGCTCTTGGAACGGAATCCCGGGTCGAGCTCACGCGCGCCCGGGATGATGAGATGCGATCAGCGCTGCGGGGTGATCGGCGCGCCATTGTCGCCGCGCAGGGCATTGGAGGCCGCGGCGATGGCCGCGCCGCGGGCCACTGCGTCCTGCGCTACCGGCAATTGCGCGACCGACGCGACGTACATGAGGCTTGCGCCCATCGTCATGCCGACGAGGAGACCGCCCATGCCCCATTTGGCTGCGGCGAACCAATAGGCGGAAGACCGTTCCCGACGCATCAGCGTGCGCATGGCGCGCGCTTCGGCGGCCAAATCGGGATTGGCCACGACATCATAGCCGCGCGGCGCATTGGCCGGCGCGTGCTTCGTCGTTTCATAGCCCGCCGCTTCTTCCACCGGCGTCAACCGAACCCGACCTGCTGGACGCATGTATGCCTCCCGGCGTCCCGACCATGCAGGACCGATGCTAAAGCCTAGGCCGGGCCCCCCCGGCAACGCCAATGAACGATCCGTTAAAGGCGAAGTTGGGGCAAGTCAGGCGCGGCGTCGAGCCATGACGGCGCCCGTAATGCGGACGGATTGCGCCTTGGCTAGGCGCAGCATGCGCCATACGTTCAAGCCATGAGCATGTCGACGCGGCGCGTGCGCCTCAAGCCGCCGAAAATCGAGGACGTCGTTGATGGGTTGAAGCTGCGCGCGCAGCTCAGCGCCGCCGCGCTCGCCCATATTGGCGACGAGACGGGCGCGCGCGCGGCGGCCATGCGCCTCCTGCATGGCGCTCTGTTCCGCGGTCGCATGATCGCCAAGGAGCGGCTCGAAGACGGCGCCACGGGGCATGAAACCTCGCGCCTGCTGTCCAGCGTCGCCGACGAAGTGATCCGCGCCCTCTATGATTTCACCACGGTGCACGTCTTCCGCTCGCGCAACCCGACGGCGGGGGAGAGGTTCGCGATCGTTGCGGTCGGCGGCTACGGGCGCGGTCAGCTCGCGCCATCGTCCGACATCGACTTGCTGTTCCTGCGCACCTACAAAATGACGCCGTTCGCCGAGAGCGTCACCGAATACCTGCTCTATGCGCTGTGGGACATGAGCCTCAAGGTTGGCCATTCCTCGCGCACGATCGAGGAATGCCTGCGCCTCGCCCGCGAGGATCACACCATCCAGACCGCGCTTCTGGAAGCGCGCCACATCGCCGGCGATGCGACGCTCACGGAGGATCTGCGCGCCCGGTTCCGCAAGGAGGTGGCGATCCCCGGCCACCGCGCCTTCGTTCAGGCCAAGCTCAAGGAACGCGACCTGCGCCACGCGCGCTCCGGCGAGAGCCCCTACATGGTCGAGCCCAACCTCAAGGAGGGCAAGGGCGGCCTGCGCGACCTGCACACGCTGTATTGGATCATCAAGCACCAATATCATTTCGAGAATTTCGGCGATTTCCTGCGCTCTGGCGTGTTTCCGCGCGAAGACCTGGCGCGCTTCATGCGGGCGTCGGACTTTCTGTGGACGGTGCGTTGCCACCTCCACTACCTCACGGGCCGGGCAGAAGAGCGGCTGACCTTCGACCTGCAGCCGGAGATGGCGGCGCGCATGGGCTTCGGGGATCGGAGCTCCCAGCCGGCCGTCGAACGCTTCATGAAGCGCTATTTCCTGGCCGCGAAGGACGTCAGCGCGCTGTCGCGGATTTTCGCGACGCGGCTCGAAACGCGGGCCGCAAAAGGCATGGACCTCGCCGCCTTCTTCCCGGCCCGCGCGGCGAAACCCCTCGACGCGCCGTTCGCGCTCGAAGGCCAGCGCGTGACGGTCTCCGATCAGGCGGCGTTCGATCGCGATCCGATCAACCTGCTGCGGCTGTTCGAGATCGCCGACCAGCGCGGCTACGACCTTCACCCCGACGCCATGGCGCTCGTCGCGCGCAGCCTGCGCGCGGTGACGCCCTCTGTGCGCCGCGATCCGGAGGCGGCGCGGACGTTTCTGGAATGCGCGGCTGGCAAATCGCCGGGGCGGACGCTCGCGCTGATGAACGAGGCGGGGCTGCTTGGGCGGTTCGTTCCCGAGTTCGGCTCGATCGTCGCGCAGATGCAGTTCAACATGTACCATCACTACACGGTGGACGAGCACACGCTGCGCGCCGTGGAGAACATCTCCGAGATCGAGCGCGGCAAGTTCCAGGCCGAGCATCCGCTGTCGACGGCGATCTTCCCGAAGATCATCCACCGGCGCGCGCTCTATCTCGCCATGCTGCTGCACGACACCGGCAAAGGTCACGGCGATCAGCAGATCGAGGGCGCGAAGAGCGCGCGCGCGGCGTGCGAACGCCTGGGTCTGCCGGCCGAGGAAGTGGATCTCGTCGCCTGGCTCGTCGGCCACCATCTGGCCATGAGCGACGTGGCGCAGAAGCGCGACATCGGCGATCCGCGCACGGTCGCGAGTTTTTCGGCTCTCGTAGGCGACGTGGAGCGCCTGCGACTGCTCCTTGTGCTGACGGTCGCCGACATCCGCGCCGTCGGGCCGGGCGTGTGGAACAGCTGGAAGGGCCAGTTGCTGCGCGATCTCTACCGCCTCACCGAAGCGGCGCTGCATGGCGGCCGCACCGACGAGGCCGGAATTCGCGAGCGTCTCGCCGAACAGGCGCGCCAGGCCAAAGACGAAATGCTCAAGGCGATGGGGCAAGGTGCGGCGTTGCCTTCGGGCTGGCTCGAGCGCCTCGACGACGCCTATTGGGTCTCGTTCGACGCCGACGCGCTCGCCTGGCATGCACGCGAAGCCGCCCACGCCTCGGGCTCGCAGAGCGCGCATGTGGCGGCGCGCACCGACGCGCGCCGGGGCGTCACCGAAATCCTCGTCTATGCGCCGGATCGTCCGGGTCTGTTCGCACGTCTGGCCTCAGCGCTGGCGGAGGGCGGCGCCGACGTGCGCGACGCGCGCGCCCACACGACGCTCGACGGGCGCGCGTTCGACCTGTTTTCAGTGCAGGACGCGGCGGGTCAGCCGTTCTGCGGCGACGCCGCGCATGCGCTCGACAGGTTGCTCGCCCGCGTCGGGCGCGCCGTCGCCGACGATAGCCCCCTCAGGGCGCCCGCGCGCCGGCCGACCATGCGGCGCGCGGCGGCGTTCGCGATCGACCCCTGGGTGCGGATCGACGACGACGTGTCGCAAACGTCGAGCGTGATCGAAGTGTCGGGTCGTGACCGGCCAGGCCTTCTGGCGGCGCTCGCGCAAGTCATGGCGCAATTGGATTTGTCGATCGTGTCGGCGCACATCGATGCTCACGGTGAGCGCGTGGCGGACGTCTTCTACGTCCAGGACAAGGGCGGGGGAAAACTCACCGATCCCGCACGGGCCCAGAAGCTGACGGACGAACTGATCGCCGCTCTGCGCGAAGGCGAGCCCGACGCCCCGGCCGATCCGCGCCGCTTCAAGCTCGCCGTGGCGCGCGCCTCGCCCGGCCGGTGAGGGCGACTAGAACGGCAGCGCGACCTTCGAGAACGCAAAGCCAATCGCGGCGCCGAGGGCCACGACTGCCAACGGCGGCGCTTTGGCGAAGCGCAGCAGCACATAAAGCGCGAGCGCGGCCAGCGCATCCGACCAGCGCGGCAAAGCCGATTGCGCGATCGGCCCGACGAGCGCGGCTGCGAGCAGCCCGACGACGGCCGCGTTCGCCCCGGCGACGGCGCGCTGCGCCAGGGGCGTCGCCCGCAGCAGCGCCCAAAACGGCTCGGCGGCGAGAAGGATGAGCAGGCCCGGCGCGAAGATCGCGAGCGTGGCGATCGCTGCGCCCGCCAGCCCGCCAGGTCCTGCGCTGGCGGCTGCGCCGAGATAAGCGCTCAGCGCGAACAGGGGCCCAGGCAGGGCCTGGGCAGCGGCATAGCCGGTTAGGACGTCCGACGCCGACATCCATCCGGACCCGGTCATTTCCGCTTCGAGCAGCGGCAGCACGACATGGCCGCCGCCAAACACCAGCGCGCCGGTCCGAAAAAAGGCGTCGGCCAGCGCAAGCGCACTGTCGGGCGCGCGCGCCGCGAGGATCGGCAGGCCGACGAGCAATCCGATGAACGCCGCGCCGCAGGCCAGCGCGAACGCCCGCCCGTCTTTCGTCACCGCCGGCGGAGGCGCAGCGGGCGCCGTGCGAACGAGGAATGGCCCAGCCGCAAGTCCAATCGCCACGACGCCGATCTGCGCCAAGGGATGCGCGAACGAAAAGGCGATGACGCCCATCAAGGCCGCGAACGCCCGCCGCGGCCAGTCCGGACACAGGCTCTGCAGCATGCCGACCACCGCGTGCAGCACAACCGCGACGGCGGCGATCTTGAGACCCCTGATCCACGGATCGGCGAGTGCGGGATCGAGGTGGGCGAGGCTCAGGGCGAGCGCCGCCATCAGCGCGAAAGATGGCGCGGTGAAGCCCAGAAAGGCGGCGATCCCCCCGGCGAGCCCGGCGCGGCGTTTGCCGATCGCGAAGCCCACCTGGCTCGAAGCCGGGCCCGGCAGGAATTGGCACAGCGCCACGAGGTCGGCGTAGCCGGCGTCGTCGATCCAGCCGCGCCGGACGACGAACGCCTCGCGGAAATAGCCGAGGTGCGCGACCGGTCCGCCGAATGACGTCAGGCCGAGCCGCAGAAAAACGAAGAACACTTCAAGCGCGCGCATGCGCCCTCATGAACGTCGCCGACGGCGCGCGCAATCACAGTCCCATGACGATCGCGGCGCTCAGGTCCGCTCGACGAGGCCGTGCTGCTTCATCCGCCAGATCAGCGCGTCGATCCGGTCCTGGCCGAAGAACGGCTCGCCCATGAAGCCGAAGGTGGGCACGCCCCAATGGCCAAGATCGGCCAGCGCGTTCTGGTTCGCTTCAATGGCGGCCTCGAAGCGGTCGACATGGGCGATTGCGGCGGCGTCGAGGTCGGCGAGTTCAAGACCCGCGCGGGCGGTCGCCTGCGCAAGCTGGTCGCCGCGCGTCCAGTCGTCCGTACCGCCGCCCCAGATCAGGGTCGAGACTTCGTCGAGGAAGGCGAGTCCGCGTCCGCGCTCCACCGCGGCCATGCCCAACCGCGTCAGGCGGTGGATGTACGGCTGGTCCTTGGAGACGTCGCCGGTCGCCATGTCCATTACGATCGGATCGGGGCGCGGCGGGCCATAGGGCAGGCCCTCCATCTGCGCGATGCGGAATGTATCCCTGGCCAGATAGCGCACCCAGAGCGGATCGACCTTCTTGAAGAAGCCGTCGACGCGCACCGCCAGCGGATAGACCGGCCGCACGTTGACGCTCATGTCGTAGCGCTGCTCCAGGCCGACGATCCGCTTGGTCGCCAGATACGAATACGGGCTGCGGAACGACCAGAACATGTCGAAGCTCAGAGCCATGTCATTTTTCTCCTACAGCGCAACGAAGGTGCGCTCGGCGAACCAGTAAGTCCCAAGCCCTATCAGGATCGCGGCGAAGCCGTCGCGCAGCAGCGGCCGAACGGACGGCGGCGCGCGCGACGCCAAGGCGGCGGCAAGGCCGAGTACGCCGAGCGCGATCAATTGTCCGAGTTCGACGCCGACATTGAATCCGAAGAGCGCCGGCACGATGCGGTCCGGCGGCAGTTTCAGAACGCCGAGCGCGCCCGCGAAGCCCGCGCCATGCACCAGACCAAACAGCCCGGCGAGTACAGGCGCGCCGCGCCGCGCCCGCTCCGCGCCGATGAGGCTTGCGCAGCCAGCGAAAACCGCCGCGCCGAGATAGACGGGCAAAGGCGGCGGCGAAAAGCCGAATGCCTGCGCCGCCAGCGGGAGCGCAAGCACGATGCCCGCGATCGCCAGGGCCCGGCGCAGCGTGACTGTTCCTCCGAGCGCTTCGGCGGCAGCGAACGCAATCGTGAAGCCGATCAACATCTCCACCGCGGCTTCGTTGGGCGTGACGACGCCGAACGTGACAAGCCCGAGCGTGATCGAATGGCCGATCGTGAAGCCGGTCGCCGCGAGCGCGACCCGCCACGCTGTGCCCGCGAGCAGCGCCAATGCGGCAAGGAAGGCCAGGTGGTCGAAGCCGCCGAGCACATGTTCGGTTCCCGAGGCGACAAAGCCGAAGAATGACCCTGGCCCCGCAGGTCCGGAGACGGCGATCGTCGCATTGGCCTGGCTCAAGGCCGCTTCGATCGGCGTCGGCCCGTCGATGCGCACATAATGGATGTGGCCGGGGGAGATTCCTTCGAACACCCTGACCTCGAGACGGGTGGCGGCTTGCGCGATCGGTCGGGGGCAAACGAACGTCACTGCGACGCGCACCGAACCGAGATCGGCGGGCGCGGCCGTCGGGCCCTCCATTTGGCAGGCGGCGTCGCCCTGGATCGCGCGGACGCTTGATCGGACATGGTTGGACAACAGCGTCGAAAAATCCGTTCCCGGAACGATCCCGGCAAGCTGCGTGACCCTGCGGGCGTCGGTCTCCACGACGCCGTCCAGGCGCGCGCCGTCGATTGTCCAGGCTGAAAACGAGCGGCTCGCCGTATGCGCCAGGGCTGGCGCCGCCAGCGCGATCCAGGCGAGGAGCGCAAGCGCAAATCTCACCGCGGCGCGTCCTTGGCGTAACGCACGTCAGCCTCGCGCCGCAGCTTGTCGAGATAGCGGTCGAGCGCGCCGTCCTCGCGCCGGCGTCGCCATTCGGCTTCCACGGCGCCGCGTGCGGCCTCGAACGGGGGCGGCTGGGCTTCGACGCGCTCAAGCGCCTGGAGGAACACCGCCGCCGATCCGGCGATGACCGGTCCCGCAGCCTGGCCGGGCGCCAGCTGGAATGCCGCGGCGGCGACGCTTGGGCCGAGATAGGTGCGCAGATCGTCGGGCGTCAAAAGCCGGTCCGGCGCCGGCGCCAGCGGTTCGCCGATTTGGGCCGCGACGGTTTTCAGCGGGGAATTGGCGGCCAGCGCCTCGCGAACGCGGGCGATCGATTGCGCGTCGGCGGCCGCAACCGCCAGCGCATGCACGCGCATCTGGGGCTCGGCGGCGAACAGGGCGGGGCGCTCGGCGTAGAACGCGCGCAGGTCGGCTTCGCTCGGCTTGTCCGCAAGCGCCTGCGCGGTCGCGAATTGCACCATGGCCTGCACGATCGCCTTGCGCACGCTCGGGTCCTCGGCCGCGACGCCAAGCTCGATCCCACGCTGGACCAGGGCCTCTTCCTCGATCAAACGGCGCAAAGCGAGCGCGCGGTCCGCCTCGGTGAGCGGATTGCGCTTGTCGGCCTCCATCGCGGAAAGCGCCCGCGCCAGATCCTCGCGCGTGATCGGCGTCGCGCCGACGAGCGCTGCGGCGTCGGTGGGCACGCGGCGCGGCGGACCGGCGCCGAGTGCGATCGCAAGCGCTGCGATCAGCCCTGCTGCTGCGCCGCAAATGACCAGGACCGCGCGGCGCTGCTCGCCCTTTGCCTCACTTGCCACGGCTTAACGCGCGCGCGCGAAAGAGAAGTAGATCGGCGAGGACCAGGCGCGATGTTCGGCCGCGGCCGTGCAATCGCTGTCGCCGGAGCGCCAGTCGCCGACGCACAACGGCTTGACCTTCTGGCAGCGGCCGGCGGCGTCGCGCTCAAGGCATTCGATCGGCTTGGCGTTGATCATCGGCTCGGGCTCCTGGATCGCGCGCACATAGTAGATCGAATCGCGCTTGGCCTTGCCGTAATCCGGGTCGGAGAACTTCACCGAGCAGCCCATGCCCTCGTCCTTGCAGGGCAGGGTCAGGAATGGGTCTTCGATCAGGGCTTCGACGGCTTCGCCGCGCTGCGCCTGCGGCCGGATCCGGATCACTTCGATGCGGGTGATCTTCATCCGAACGTCGGAGGGATTGTAGCACTCGCCCGAGCACAGCGTCTTGATCCGCTCGGAATCGACGCCGGCTTTCGAGAAGTCCGGGCAACCTGGTTTCTGCTTGAATGCGCCGAGCGCGCGCACCTCGAACGTGGGGGCCTTGTCGGTCGTCACCTGCGCGCCCATCGGATCGCGCGCCTTGCCGTCGACACGATCGAACCAGAGCAGCATGCGGGGGCCGGACGTCGCGTAGGTATGGCGCTCATTGAGCGCATCCCAGATCGCTTCGCGAGATCGCGACGCGGCGTGCACGGCGGCGAGGCCGCCGGTCGTAAAGAAGGCCGATTGCCGCTCAAGCTCGGTGAGCTGGAAGCCGGCCATCCGCATCAGCTGCTCCTGCGGGATGAGCACCGAGCGCGCGACCTTTTCCTTCGCTTTGCCGAGCATCAGTTCGCGCGTCGATTGATCGACGGGCCCGCTCGATTCGGTGTTCTGGCGGCGATCGACGGCCTTGTATCCGGTGCCGGGGCGGGCGCGGTGATTGTCCGACGAGGAGATGAAGCCCCAGGTGAAGCGGCCAGGCGCGGCCGGGTCTTCGTCGAAGCGGCGGATCGCCAGGCCGTACTGCACCGAGGTGCGCGGCCGGTGCATGAAGGGCGGCGCGAAGCAATCCGTGCACTGACCGGAATCGACCCAATCCTCGGCCGAGGCGCCGGGGACGGACAGGTGATAGGCGATCCCCATGTTGGCGGCGTTGGAGCGGGCCTCCGTCGCCCGCTTGGCGCAGTCATCCGCGCTCGCGCCTTCCTTCAGGCAGCGCTGTTCGACGATCTCGCCGGCCCGCCAGCAGGACGGCGTGTAGGTTTTCGTCGGCTCCGGGCAGAAACCGGTGCGGCCGTCGGGGGAGGCGACGATGTCCTGCCAGGGCCGGAATTCTTCCGAATTGCCGTGGCCCGAAAATACCTCGATCAGGCGGAAGCGCTCGGGATGTTCAGCCGGCGCCAGCGCCTTGTCCCAGCTCGTGCCGGGCGGCGTGTAGAAACCCCAGGACGAGCCGTGCGGCACGATCAGCGGCTTCAGTTTCTGTTCGTCGAGCTTCTTGACCAGTTCGCCCGGCGTCGCGGCCTGTTCGAAGCAATCGGCCGGCAGTTCGTTGGACGGCTTCGCGGCGTCGCAATCGGGCACTTTCTGCGCGTTGCGGATGAAGCGGTTGAAGTCGAAATAGGGTTGGCGGTTCGGCCAATCGCGCAGCGCCACGACCGGGCTGATGCCGGTCGCTTGGCGGCGGAGCGTTTCCGTCGGCACGCCGGCGGCGGCGATCGGACGGGCGGCGACGTCCTTATCGTCGAGACTTTCGAAGATCACGTTCTTGTGCCCGAAATGCTCGTCGGGCAAGCGGCCAACCTGCGTCCATTCGAACCCAAGGAAGGAGATCAGGTCGGGATTGGGACCCTGGCCGGCGGTCGCCTGGCACTGGCGCACGGCTTCCTTCGTGCGCGTCCAGCGCAGCGGCGTGGAGGCTTCGGCGTGATCGGTGATGGCCCAGAAATCGAGACCCGAACAATAGCGCGCGAAATCGCAGGCGTCGGCGACCGGATGGGCGCCCTTGCCGCCGTTCATCGGCAGCGACCAAAGGAAGGCGTCGGTCGAATAGGTCGTGTGGACGTGCAGATCGCCGAACAGAATGACGTCATCCCCGCCGCCCGCATTCGGTGAGGGCGCGAGGCGTGCAGCGAGCACATCAGCAGGCACAGGAGAAGCATTTGGCGTTCCGGCTGTCAATTCTTTGCCGAAAAAACCGCGCCCTGCGCCGATGAAGAAAACGCCGCCGGCCGCGACCAGCGCGACGAGGACGAGCGCGATGCTGATGAGGATGCGCCGCATGAAATCCCCCCGGGATGCCGCCGGCCGTCTGAGTGCGGCCGCTCGCGTGCGAGCCTACACGAGGATTTGAATTTTGCGAGGGGTCAGTCGAACCGGGCGAGCCCTTCCGCGATCGTCGGATCGACCTGGACGTCGCGCGGCGACAGCGGCCTGGTCAGGCGCAGGCCGGCGAGGCTCGTTGCGCGCGACAGCGCCACATAGGTCTGGCCGGGCGCGAACGCCCCGCGGCCGAGATCGACCTCCACGGCCTCGAGCGTCATGCCCTGCGCCTTGTGGATGGTGATGGCCCAGGCCGGCGCAAGCGGAAACTGCAGGAAGCGGAACTGCTCCTCGGCCTTCATGGTCTGGGTCTTTTCGTCGAACGTCCAGCGCTGCTGCGGCCAGGACGACCGCGCCACTTCGACGTCTTCTTCCGCGCCGTCGATCCGCACGCTGACGGTCTCGCCGCCGAGCGCCGTCACCGTGCCGAGCGTGCCGTTGACCCAGCGCGCCTCGGCGTCGTTCTGGGTGAAGATCACCCGCGCGCCGCGCTTGAGCGCCAATTGCATCGGCGCGGGCAGCCTGTCGGAAGGTGCGCCGGATTTGGGCACGTCGCCCTGCAGCGCGCCCTCGAAGACCTGCGCCGCGCCGGGCAGCGCCGCAAGCCCTCGGGCGTTGTACTGGTCGGCGACTGAATTGGTCGCGGTCAACAGGACCGGAGAGGGAAGGGCCGGCGCGCTGTAGCACTCGGCGTTGAGCGCCTCGACCGCGTCCTCGACGCGCCGGCGATCGCGCAGGCTTTGCAACAGATCGATGAATACCGGATCGGTCTGGCGGCGAATCTCGGTCAGTTCGTAATGGCTGACGATCGCTTCGCGCAGCGAATGCGCCGCGAAGGCATAGGCGCTCGAATAGCCGGCGTCTTCGAGGAGGCGCCCCTCTTCGCCCCGCACCACCGGCGGCAATTGGTAGAAATCCCCGACCAGCAGCATCTGCACGCCGCCGAACGGCTGCACGGATTTGCGCGCCTGACGCAGGCGCTTGTCCATCGCGTCGAGCACGTCGGCGCGCAGCATCGAGATTTCATCGACGATGATGCGCTTCAGAACGCGGACGTTTTTCGTGAAGAACCAGTTGGGCTTGTCGTCCAGGCCGATGAGCGGCCGCGGCGGGAAGCCGAAGAACGAATGGATCGTCTGACCGCCGATGTTCATCGCCGCAAGCCCGGTGGGCGCCAGCACGACCTGCGGCGTCAGCGGGTCCTTGCGGACGAGTTCACGGATGAACCAGCTCTTGCCGGTTCCGGCACGCCCCGTCAGCAGCACGACGGGGGCTTTGTCCTTGAGCGCCGCGCGCGCCGCTTCGGCGGCGGGGTCGATCGGAACTTGGGTTCCGGGCTTGCCGACGAAAATCACCATGCCGCATGCTTACAGTGTTCGCGCCCGGCCGCCATGCTTTAGGGCGTCAGGCCCGCCGGTGCGAGGCGAAGGGCGCCGATGCGGTCCGCGCGCCGCTGGGCGTGAGGAGGTCCGCTCCGCCCACGGCGGCGAGACGGCCGCGCTCGAACGCGGCGACCGAGTCGCAGCTGCGCACAAGGGCGGGCCGGTTCGTCGCGAGGATGATCGTCGCCCGCCCGCGCATGGCGCTGACGTGATCGCACAGGAGCGCATCCAGCGCCTCGTCGAACACGGCGTCGGGGCAGTCGATGGCCAGAAGCGGCGCGCGCCGCGCCAGGGCGCCGGCAAGCGCGATCCGCCAACGGACGCTGGCGTCGAAACGCGGGTCGTTTGGGCGCACGATCGTTTCCGGCGCAATGCCGAGGCCGCGCAGGCCGGCGCGATCGAACGCCGCCTCGACAGCGTGATCATCGGCGAATGGCGCCAGTCGACGCACCAGCGATAGAGCGCCGATTTCCGGCAATATGGTGCGGCGGCCGAGCGCGGCGATCTCCACGCGAAACGCCACGCGGTCGATCGCGCGCACGTCGCGGCCGCCGACGAGGATGTGTCCGCGTTCGACGGCGGCGAGGCCGACGATTGCGGCGAGCGCCGCGCTGGCGCCGGATCCCCGTGCGCCGATGAACGCGAACGCTTCGCCGGGCGGGATGTCGAGAGCGCCGATGCGCACCAGGTGGGCCGGGTCGAGCGGGTCGTACGCCGCGACGTCGCGGAAATTGACGGCCGCTGGGTTGCGCATCGCCATGCGGGTTAGGCGCCGGCGCTCGATGGGGAGCGCATCGAGCCCGCGGGCCGCAGTCAAGGCTGCAGTCGCATCGGCAAGGTCGACGTCGCGCGCGGCCAGCGCCATCAGCGGTCCCGTGGCCAGCCAGAACGCCAGTGCAAGCCCGGCGAGGTCGGCGAACGCCGCTGTATCCAGCGCCCAGAACGTGAGCAGGGCGGCGAACGAAAATCCAGCCACGCCGCGCGCCGCGGCATCGACGCCGGATGCGCGGTCCGTGCGGCGAAAGCGCTGCGCGTCCTGGTCTTCGGCTTCAACGGCGAGCGCCTCGGAGCGTTCCCGCGTCGAGACCAGGAGCAGGCTGAGGGCTAGAACCGCGAACAGCGGCGCGATCGCCGGCGCGCCGCCGATCGCCAGCGCGGCGACGCACGCGACGACCGCCGCCGACGCGTCGAAAACGGCGCCGAGCCCGCCGCCGATTGCAAATCGGTCGATGGCCTCGAATCGCGGCGGCGCATTCGCCGGCGCTTCGAGGGGCGCATGCAGGACGCGCTCGACTGCGATGGCTGATAGCCGCGACGACGCCTTCGTGCAGGCGCGGGCCAACATCCGGTTCCGGACGATGCCGGCCGCGACCGCGCCCAGGGCAAGAACGCCCAGGACGACGGCTTCGCCGCCGCCGCCGCCGTTTGCGGTCGCGCGTGCGAGGGATGGCCCGAAGGCGGCGCACGCAACCAGCGGAAGGGTCAGGCCGGCCGCGGCGGCGGCGATGCGGGGCAGATCGCCGATCGCGGCGGCGAGGGAGGAGCGGCATTCGTCGGCGCCATCGACGACGATCAGAATCCGCAAAAGCTCGCTGATCGAAAGCGGAAACTCCGTCTGCGGCGCGTCCGGCGCAATCGCAAGAACCGCACCCTCGGCGTCGATCCGGGTGACGAGCAATGGACCGCGACGGCTCTCCGCAAGCACGGGCAGGTCGCCGGGCGTCAGAAGCGGCGGCAGAATTGAGCGCCAGCGACACCGATAGCCGATGCGGTCGAGCGTTCGGGCGAAGGCGTCGCCATCCTTCAGTCGCCCCTCGGCGGGGAGCGCGTCGGCGAGGGCGCGACGTCCGCCGCGCCATCCGCGCCGCTTGAGAAAGGCGCGCAGCAGGACATCGTAGCCGCGCGCGCTGCGCCGATCGCCCGCTGCGCTCATGGCGAGCCCGCCAGCGGCCGCCGCGCGTGCGCTGCGAGTGGATCGGCCATGCGGGCGGCGAAGAGCGCAAGCGCCAAGATCACGCCCGGCGCAAGGTCGCCCGGCTGCGCCAGGGCGACCAGGAGGACCACGGCGACGGTCGCGGCGCGTGCATGGAAGGGGATCGACGCGGCGATTGCAGCGGCGCCGGCGGCGTCGCGGCGCGCGGACAGCCCTGAATCGTCGCTCTGTTCGAAGCGGCGCGCAAACGCCATTTCAAGACCGGCGGTCTTCACCGCCGCCGCGGCGCCGAGCGGTGCATTGAGCTCGTCATAAGCCCTCGCGCGCGACGTCCTTGCGTCGGCACCTGTTGCGGCTGCGGCGTCCTGGAGGATGACGATGGCGATCATCGCGGCGAGGATTAGGCCCGCGCCGGCGAGCGCGGCCCCGGGGCTGAGGATCGCGGCTGCGCCGGCGCAGGCGAGGGCGGCGCTCATCTCCGCCCGCGGGCGCCGCGGCGCGTCGCAATAGGCTGCGGCTGCGTCGCGCCAGTTGCGGCAATGACGCGCAATCGCCTCAAGGCCGATCGCGCCGGTCAGGCCAAGCGCGGCGGCGAACGCGGCTGGAAGGTCATTGGCAAGCGCACCGTCGACGGCGCGCATAGCCATGATCGGCGCGGCCACGGCGAATCCTGCCGCGGCGAGATCAAAGCCGTCGGGCCAGGAGAGGTGTGTCTTGATCTCCCGATCCACGATGAACCGGAGCGTCTGACGAGCACGCGCACGGAAGGCTTGACCGGCGGGCAGGAGCCCCGGAGCTGAGCCTTCAACACTGGCGGTCGACATCGTCATGGGCGCACCTCGCCGCCGACGACCTTGGCCGCTCATGGTTAGCGAAAGGTTCGCAATATTGCGCCGAGCAAGGACGATCGGCCTACGGAGCGAAAATATCCGCCTACGGAGCGCCGAGGCGGGCGGCCAGGCCGCGCACTTCCGCCGCGGCGATCACCGTCTTGGCGAACGTCCAGGGGCCGCCGGTCTCCAGTTCGGCCAGGGTCGCGCGCGGGGCGGCCGCCACTGCGCCGAGGCCTTCGATCCAGGCGGGGATCGCCTGGGCGTCGCCGATCGCACGCGCGGCGGCCTCGGCGATCACGCGCTGGTCCTCGAATAGGTCCTCCAGCGTGCGGCGCAAGGCCAGGCGCTCCCAATGCTGATCGGGCCGAAGGGCGACAGCCGCGGCGCGCAACCGATCCAGGCTGAGCGCTTCGCCGACCTTGCGGTAGATCCGCGCCGCATCGACGGGGGCGCGCGCAACCCTGGCTGCGAGGTCAGCGACGTCGAGCGCACTCACCATGGCGGCAAGCGCTCCGACCCGGGCCGCCAGGTCTTCCGGGACGCCGGCGGCGACAAATTTCTGCGCCCGCCCGGCGGCGCGGTGACGTTCGACGGCGGTCAGAAGGTCGAGGCCCGCCGCCGTTTGCGCCATGACCGCGTCGCGATAGGCGGCGATCGTCGCGGCGACGGGCGCGTCGCTGCCGCGGCGCGCAAGATAGATCGTGATGCGCCGCAGGGCCGCGGCGATCTCAAGGTGCATTTCGGTCTGCACGGCCGCGGGGATGGCGGAATCGAGCGCGTTGATCTCGCCGGCGAGCGCGTCGAGCGCGAAGATGCGGCGCCCCGCCTCGAAAGCCAGCGCGATGGCGGGCGCTGAAACGCGCGCGGTCTCGCGCACCCGTTCCACGAATGTCGGGCCGCCGACGTCGATGATGGCGCCGGAAAGCCCGGTGGCGATGATCTCGCGACGCAGGCGGTGGGCGCCCATCGCCGCCTCGAAGCCGTGAAGGGCGGGCGGGAAATAGCCCGACAGCGCGGCGCGGAAGTGCGGATCGTCCGGAACTGCGCTCGCCACCAACTGATCGAACAGGTCGATTTTGGCGTAGGCGATGAGCTTCGAGAGCTCGGGCCGCGTGAGCCCCTGACCCACGCCGCGGAGCGCACGCAGCGCCTCTGCAGAGGGCAGGCCCTCGACCGCGCGGCTGAGCTTGCCCAGCCGCTCCAGCCGCTCGATCAGCCGCTCGTGCGCGTCGAGGTCGGCGGCGGCCGTGGCTTCGGCAAGCGAGAGCGCCAGGGTCTGGTTGTAATTGTCGGCGAGAACCAGGCGCGCGACATCGTCGGTCATCGCCGCGAGGAGGGCGGTGCGCTTGGCCGGGTCCAGCGCGCCGGTGCGCATGGCCTCGTCGAGCAGGATCTTGATGTTGACCTCGTGGTCCGACGTGTCGACGCCAGCCGAATTGTCGACGGCGTCGGTATTGATCCGGCCGCCGTCGCGCGCGAACGCCACGCGTCCTGCTTGCGTGACGCCGAGGTTAGCGCCTTCGCCGACGACCTTGGCGCGCAGCTGCTCCGCATCGACGCGAATCGCGTCGTTGGCCTTGTCGCCGGCGTCGGCATGGGATTCCCGCGACGCCTTCACGTAATTGCCGATCCCGCCAAACCACAGGAGATCGCACGGCGCTTTGAGGAGGGCGTGCATCAGTTCGGCCGGCGTCGTCTGCTCGACGGCGAGGCCCGTCAGCGCCCGCACTTCCGGCGAAAGCGGAATGAGCTTGTCGGCGCGGCTCCACACGCCGCCGCCCTGCGAGATCAGCGCGCTGTTATAGTCCGCCCAGCGCGAGCCGGGCGCGTCGTAGAGGCGCTTTCGTTCGGTCCAGGCCTTCTCGCAATCGACCGGGTTCGGATCGATGAAGATGTCGCGATGATCGAAGGCCGCCAGCAGGCGCGTCTTGCGGGACAGGAGCATGCCGTTGCCGAACACGTCGCCTGACATGTCGCCCACGCCGATCACGGTGAAGGGCGTCGTCTGGATATCCGTTCCCATTTCGCGGAAATGGCGCTTCACGGCCTCCCAGGCGCCGCGCGCCGTGATCCCCATCGCCTTGTGGTCGTAGCCGACCGAGCCGCCCGACGCGAAGGCGTCGCCGAGCCAGAAATTGTATTCAGCGGCGATCGCGTTGGCGGTGTCGGAGAACGTCGCGGTGCCCTTGTCGGCGGCGACGACGAGATAGGGATCGTCGCCGTCCCAGCGCACGACGTGCGCCGGCGCAACGAGGCCGCCGTCCACGATATTGTCGGTGATGTCGAGGAGGCCGCGCAGGAACGTCTTGTAGGCGGACAGGCCGGCTTCCGCGAAGCCTTTCGCGCCGCGCGGCGGCAGACGTTTGGGGAAGAAGCCGCCCTTGGCGCCGACCGGCACGATGATGGCGTTTTTCACCTGCTGGGCTTTGACCAGATCGAGCACTTCGGCGCGGAAATCGTCGCGCCTGTCCGACCAGCGCAAGCCGCCGCGCGCCACCGGGCCGAAGCGCAGGTGCACGCCTTCCACGTCGGGCGACCACACCCAGATCTCGCGGTAGGGCTTGGGCTCGGGGAGATCGGCGAGCGCCCGGCTGTCGATCTTGAAGGACATGTAGCGCTTGGAGCGGCCGTCCGCGTCGCGCTGATAAAAATTCGTCCGGCGGATGGCGGCGACGAGGCGCGCGATGCGGCGCAGAGCGCGGTCGGCGTCGAGGCTCGCCACTTTATCGAGGGCGGCCTCGATTTGCTTTTCCAGCTGCTCGGCCCAAACGGCCCGCTCGGCGACGGTCTCGTGCAGGTCCGGATCGAAACGTACGCGGAATAGGCCGAGGATCAGGCGCACGATCTCAGGGTGATCGGCGAGGGCGTCTTCCTGTGTGCGGCCGGACGGATCAAGGCCGGTCTGCTGGCGATAGCGCGCGAGCGCGCGCACCAGGGCCGCTTCGCGCCAGGACACGCCGAGCGCGAGGACAAGGCGATTGAAGCCGTCGTTGTCGGCCTCGCCGGACCAGATGGCGGCGAAGGCGTCGGCGAGCGCAGCCTCGACCACGTCGAAGGCGAGGGGGCGCCCATCGCGCGTTCGCGCCGCGAGTGCGTGGATCACGATCTCGGGGCCGCCCGCGGGTCGCACCTTGAACGGCGTCTCGGTCTCGACGAACAGGCCGAGGTTTTCCAAGATGGGGAATACCGAAGACAGCGGCAGCGGTCCGGAGCGCGAGTAGATCTTCAGACCCAGACGCGCCGGGTCCTGCGCGCGGATCGGGCGCACCCGCACGGTCGCGTCCGCATCGGCCCCGGCGATCACGCGGACGTCCTCGACCGCTTCGGCGGCGTCGTAGAGCTCCTTGTACCCCGCGCCGAACGCGCCGGCGAAGCGGGCGGCTTGTTCGTCGAGCCCCGCCTGCGCGAGCGCGTCGTTGAGATCGTCGTCGAACGAGCGCGTAAGGGCCGCGACCTCGCGCTCGAGCGCCGCCAGATCCGGTTCCGGACGGTCGCGGTCGATGTCCTGCACGATGTAGCGGATGCGCGCGAGCGGGCCGTCGCCAAGCTCGGGGAAGAACGCCGCCACATGCCCGCCATAGGCCGCGGTGATCCGTCGCCCGACCGCTTCGCGCAGCGCGGAATTGAACCGGTCCTTCGGCAGATAGGCGAGGGCGACGACGAAGCGGTTGAAGCGGTCGCGGCGCACGAACAGGCGCGGACGCGGCCGGTCGGCGAGGTGCAGGATCGCGCTGGAGACCTGATAGAGTTCGTCCTCGCCGATCTGGAACAATTCGTCGCGCGGATACGTCTCGACGATGTTCTGCAGAACGCGCGCGTTGTGGCTGCCCTGCGGAAAGCCCGCCCGCGCCAGGACCCGCGCCGCCTTGCCGCGCAGGAGCGGGATGTCGCGCGTCATTTCGTTGAATGCGTCGGAGGCGAACAGGCCGACGAAGCGCGTCTCGCCGACGACGCCGCCCTTCGCATCATAGCTCTTCACGCCGATGTAATCGGCCGGCGCCCGCCGGTGCACGCGGGAGGGCCAACTGGATTTCGCCACCACGATCGGCGACGGCTCCTCCAGGAAGCGGCGGATCTCGCGCGTGATGATCGCGGGCTCCGAGCCGCGCCGCAGCACGTAGCGATCTGGATCGCGCAGGATGCCAAGTCCGGTGTCTTCGAGGATGATCGGCTCGTCCTGTGCGAAATCGCCGGCGCCGTCGCGGGCGAACGCGTAGTCGCGCGCGCCGAGAAACACGTACTTGCCGTCGAGCAGCCAATCGAGAAATTCGCGCGCCTCGCTGCGCGTCGCTTCGTCGGGTCCGCGCTCTTCGGCCAGCGCCGCGCCGCAGGCGCGCATCCGGGCGGTCATCGCCTGGAAATCGCCGACCGCGCTCGCCACGTCGGCAAGGGTTGCGCGCACGCCGTCGAGCAGGGCGCCGGCGCGCGCCGGCGTGAGCGCCGGGAGATGAACCTGAATGAGGCTTTCACGACCGCCGCCCCGATCGACGATCGGGTGGAACAGCGCGCGCACGGACAGGCCCTGTTCGACGACGTCGCCCATCACCGAATCGACCAGAAAGGGCATGTCCGGGCCGGCGACCTCGAGGATCGAACGCCCGGCCGCGTCGCGAATGCGCGCCGTTTGCGTCTTTTCGCTCGTCGCCGACCACAGCCAGAACTCGTTCGCCAGCGCGACGAGGCCTGCGGCGGTCAGGCCCGCCATATCCTCTGCGTCTGAATCGCGGGCGATCTGGGTGAGGAAGTCGCGCTCGGCGCCGCTCGGGGCGGCGATCGCGCCGCCTGCGGTCCGCCAGCCGCCAGCCTCGGCGGCCGCAAACAGCGCGGCTGTGGAATATTCTTGCGCGCGAGAGGCGTCGTCCATAGTCATCCATCCTCCCCGCTTTGAAAAGCGGGACTTATTTTCTTCGTTTCCCTTTGTTTAGCGCACTTCGCGTCGGACGCGAAACCGCAGCGCGCCATATCGACGATTTGGCGCAGGGCCCGGCTTGGCGACCGCCGGGGCGCGGTCCATAAACCGGGAAATTTGTGGAGCATGGCATGACGAACGGCGCGATCCTGATCGGAAAAAGCCTGGAAGGGCCGCAGACGCTGACGCTCAAGCGCGCCAATCGCCATGGATTGATCGCCGGCGCGACCGGCACCGGCAAAACCGTGACGCTGCAGGTGCTGGCCGAAAGCTTTTCGCGCGCCGGCGTCGCGGTGTTCGCCGCCGACGTGAAAGGCGACCTGTCGGGCATCGCCGCGCTCGGCGACATGCATCCGCGCTGGGTCGAGCGCGCCGCCGAAGTGGGCGACGCGACCTACGCCGCCGAAGCCTGCCCGGTCGTTCTATGGGACCTGTACGGCAAGCAGGGCCACCCTGTGCGCACCACGGTGACCGAGATGGGCCCGTTGCTGTTGTCGCGGATCCTCGACCTCTCGGACGCGCAGGAAGGCGCGATGACTGTCGCCTTCAAGCTCGCCGACGACCTGGGCCTGCTGCTCCTCGACCTGAAAGACCTGCGGCAGGTGATGACCCACATCGCCGAAAACACCGACGAGATCGGCAAGACCTATGGCCTCGTCTCGCCGCAATCGGCGGCGGCGATCCAGCGCAAGCTCCTGCAACTGGAAATGGACGGCGCCGACGGCTTCTTCGGCGAGCCGGCGCTCGATCTCGCCGACATGATGCGCGTCGACGCCAACGGGCGCGGCGTCGTTAATCTCTTGGCCGCCGACAAGCTGATCTCGAGCCCGCGGCTCTATGCTACGTTCCTGCTCTGGCTGATGTCGGAGCTTTGGGAAGAGCTTCCCGAGGCGGGCGACCTCGACAAGCCGAAGATGGTGTTCTTCTTCGACGAGGCCCACCTCCTGTTTGACGATGCGCCGAAGGCGCTGCTCGATCGGATCGAGCAGGTGGCGCGCCTGATCCGCTCGAAAGGCATCGGCATCTATTTCATCACGCAATCGCCTTCGGACGTGCCTGAATCGGTGCTCGCCCAGCTCGGCAATCGCGTCCAGCACGCGCTGCGGGCCTATACGCCGGCCGACCAGAAGGCCGTGCGCGCGGCGGCGCAATCGTTCCGCGCCAATCCCGGCGTCGATGTCGCCAAGGAAATCCAGGAGCTCAACGTCGGCGAGGCGCTGGTCTCCACGCTCGACGAAAAAGGCGCGCCGACGCCGGTGGCGCGCACCTTGATCGCGCCGCCGCGCTCGCGGGTCGGGCCGATCGCTGCTGCAGAGCGCACGCAGATCCTCGCGGCGAGCGTCATGGCGCTGAAGTACGACCGCGCCATCGATCGCGAGAGCGCCTACGAGGTGCTCACCAAAAAGGCCGCCGCCTCCGCCGACGAAGCCGAGCGCGCCGCCGCCCGCGCGGCACTTGAAAAGGACGCCGCCGCGCGCGCCAAGCTCCAGGCCAAGGCCGACGCAAAAGAGGACGCCGCGCGCGCCCGCGAAGAGGCCCGCGAAGACGCCGCCCGCGCGCGTCAGACGAAGGCCGTCGGCCGCGCCGCGACGCGGGTCGCAACACAGGTCGGCGGCAATGTTTTGAGCGCCGTCGGCCGCGAACTCGTGCGCGGCATCTTCGGCGGCCTCAAACGGCGCTGATGCGAATCGTATTCGCAGGTCGATACGCAGGCATTTCTCTGCGCCTTCTTGTCGCAGACTGCAGAACAAGGCGAAACGACTTGCGACGCGATCGCACTTAACGATTCGATAAGCGAATTGGTCTGTTCTTCGCGCAGTCGGTCGGCTTGACCGTCATCCGCGGAGACCGCGATGTCTGCCTCGTCGCTCAAAGATCGCCTCAATTTCATGGGAATCGGGCCGTCGGATATCGCGCTCTTGCGCGAGCTGCGGCCCATCATCGAGCGCGAACTCCCCGACGTGCTCGAGAAGTTCTACGCGCAGATTGCGCAATGGCCGCAGGTCAGTGCGCTGTTTCGCGACGCCCGCCACATCAAACATGCGCGCGACGCGCAGATGGCGCATTGGCTGGTGATCGCCGACGGCCGGTTCGACGACGTTTATCTCACGAGCGTGCGCAAGATCGGTCTGGCGCACGCGAAGATCGGCCTCAATCCGCAATGGTACATCGGCGGCTACAGCCACATCGTCACGGGTGTGCAGGGCGCGCTGATCGAAAAGCTCGCCGAGACATCGCCGTTCGGGCTGAAGAAGGCCGCCGCCAAGGTCCAGGGCATGCTCGCGGTGTTCCAGAAGGCCGCGATGATCGACATCGACTTCGCCATTTCGGTCTATCTCGAAGCCGTCGAAGAGCGCGCCGCCGCCGAGCGCGCCAAACGCGAAGCCGATGAAGCGCGCTTCAACGCCGAACAGGCCCGCGTCGTCGACGTGCTCGCCTTCGGCCTCGACCGCCTGAGCGCGGGCGACCTCACCAGCGAAATCCGCGACGAAGTGCCCGAGCGCTTCATCAAGCTGCGCGACGATTTCAACCGCGCGATCGTCAAGCTGCGCGAGGCCATGCATGTCGTGGCCGCAAATGCGACGGCGATCAGGTCGGGTTCAGCCGAGATCAGCGCTGCGGCCGATGACCTTTCGCGGCGCACCGAACAGCAGGCCGCGAGCCTCGAAGAAACCGCCGCCGCGCTGGATCAGGTCACCGCGACCGTCAACAAGACGGCCAACGGCTCGCGCCAGGCCGCTACAGTCGTCGCCGTCGCGCGCAACGAGGCCGAAACCACTGGCGCCGTCGTGCGCAATACGGTGGCGGCGATGAACGCCATCGAGAGCTCTGCGCAGAAGATTTCCCAGATCATCGGCGTGATCGACGAGATCGCCTTCCAGACCAACCTTCTGGCGCTCAATGCCGGCGTCGAGGCTGCGCGCGCCGGCGAGGCCGGCCGCGGGTTTGCGGTCGTGGCCGCCGAGGTGCGGGCGCTCGCGCAGCGCTCCGCCGACGCCGCCAAGGAAATCAAGCAGCTCATTTCGCAGAGCACGCAGCAGGTCGACGTCGGCGTCGATCTGGTCGGCAAGAGCGGCGAGGCGCTGACGCGCATCGTGGCGCGCGTCGGCGAGATCAATGCGCTGGTCAACGAGATTTCGGCCTCGGCCCAGGAGCAGGCGGCCGCGCTCGCGCAGGTCAACACCGCCATCAACGAGATGGATCAGGTGACGCAGCAGAACGCCGCCATGGTCGAGGAATCGACGGCCGCCAGCCATTCGCTCGCCGAGGAAGCCGACGCACTGGAGCGTTCGCTCGCCACCTTCAACACCGGCGCGAAAGCGCCGCGCACATCGTCCGGGTTCGGCGCGCCTGCACCGCGCTCCGCACCGCCGGCGAGCGCTGCGGCGCTCAAGCACACGGGACGCGGCGGCGCCGCGCTCAAGCCGCGCGCGACGCCCGAGCCGGAGCAATGGGAAGAGTTCTGAGCCGGGCGACGCTCAGCAATAGCGGCTGGTTTCGACGGTGATGTAGCGGCGCTGGTAGCCGTCCCAGACCTCTTCGCGCGACACGCAGATTCGGCCGCGGTCATAGGCGCGCCGATCCTGCGACTGATAGCTGTCGTAGCGCTGCGGCGCGTACCGCTGCGGCGGCGGGGCGGGTCGGTTGCGGTCGGCGGCGATGGCCGAGCCGATCAGGGCGCCGATGGCGAGGCCTGCGACGCCCGCGACAATGGCGTCATTGTCGTCGTCATGGCGATCATACCGTCGGCGATCATCATAGCGACCGCGGTCGTAGCCGTGCGTGTAGCCGTGACGATAGACGGGCGCGTGACCGTAATAGCCGGACCCATAGCCGCGTCCGCCGTCGCGCCCATAGCCGTAGCCGTGCTCATAGCCATAGCCGCGGCGTCCGTGATCGTCGGCGAACGCGCTGACGGGCGCCGCGATGACGGCGAGTGCTGTCGCAACGGCAACCGCCAAGCGGGATGAAAAGCGCATGGAAACCTCCGGATATTACAGGCCAGTCTAGAAGATCGGCGACTGAACCCAGGGTGAACGACGCGTTCAGGAGCGCAAGCCGGCGTGACGCCGGCGTCATTTGCGCCTTCTCGCGACGCGGTTGAGCTTGTATCCTTGATCGCAATTGGGCGCTGGTCGACGAGCCGGCGGCGACGAGGAGGAAAACATGCGCGAGCACCTGAAATTCTACATCGACGGCGCCTGGGTCGATCCGGCGACGCTGCGTTCGCATGAGGTCATCGATCCGGCCACCGAGGAGCCGATCGCGCGCATTTCGCTCGGCTCCGCCGCGGATGTGAACAAGGCCGTCGCCGCCGCCAAGGCCGCGTTCGAGACCTGGCAATTCGTTTCGGTCGAAGCGCGCATCGGCTACCTCGCGAAGATCATCGAGATCTATCAGCGCCGGATGGGCGACATCGCCGAGGCCATTTCGTTGGAGATGGGCGCGCCGGCGTGGCTGGCGCGCGCCGCGCAGGCGCCGGCCGGCCTTGGCCACTTCGCCAACACGCTCAACGTTCTGAAGGATTATGCCTTCGAGAAGATGCAGGGCTCCACCATGATCCGTCGCGAGCCGGTAGGCGTGTGCGGCCTGATCACGCCGTGGAACTGGCCGATCAACCAGATCGCCTGCAAGGTCGCGCCGGCGATCGCGGCCGGCTGCACCATGGTGCTGAAGCCGTCCGAACTGGCGCCGCTCAACGCCATCATCATGGCGGAAATCCTCCATGAAGCCGGCCTGCCGAAGGGCGTGTTCAACCTCGTCAACGGCGATGGTCCGGGCGTCGGCGAAGTTCTCGCCAAACATACCGACATCGACATGATGAGCTTCACCGGTTCGACCCGCGCCGGCGTCCTGGTGGCCAAGGCCGCCGCCGACACCGTCAAGCGCGTCGCCCAGGAACTCGGCGGCAAGAGCGCCAACATCATCCTCGATGACGCTGACCTGCAATCGGCCGTCACCGGCGGCATGATTTCCATGACCGTCAACACCGGCCAAAGCTGCAACGCGCCGTCGCGCATGTTCGTCCCGCGCGCCAAGCACGACCAGGCCGCCGCGATCGCCAAAGCGACGGCGGAAGCCATCGTCGTCGGCCGCGACGCCGAAGGCCGCCCGATGGGCCCGCTCGCCAACGCCAACCAGTTCCAGAAGGTGCAGGCGATGATCCAGAAGGGGATCGAGGAAGGCGCCACGCTCGTCGCCGGCGGCGTTGGCCGTCCCGAAGGCCACAACCGCGGCTATTACGTGCGCCCGACGGTGTTCGCCAACGTCACCAACGACATGACCATCGCGCGCGAAGAAATCTTCGGGCCGGTGCTCTGCATCCTGCCGTACGACAGCGAAGAGCAGGCGATCCGCGAAGCCAACGACACGCCGTACGGCCTGTCCGGCTACGTCTCCGGTGAGCCCGCCCATGCCAAGGCGGTGGCCGCGAAACTGCGCACCGGCAACGTCCACCTCAACGGCGCCGGCGCCGACTTCAACGCGCCGTTCGGCGGCTACAAGCAATCGGGCAACGGCCGCGAATGGGGCGAGTTCGGCTTCGAAGACTTCCTCGAAGTGAAAGCCGTGATGGGCGCCGCCTGAGGCGTTTCCACATCGTCATCCCGGGCGAGCGTCAGCTCGCCCGGGACGTCGGTCCAGGGCCGTGAACAAGCGCCCCTCACGCGCTCCGCGCGTTCGAGGATGACCGGAGGAGGTGCGCGCCGCGTCAGCCTCCTCGTCATCCCGGGCGGTGCGCAGCGCCGACCCGGGACCTCGTTCCAGGTCCTCTCCTGAGCAAGGTCCCCGATCTCCGTGGCTCGCGCGCTCCGTCGGGGATGACGAGCGGGCGC
>JBMOIB010000002.1:0-117124 GCA_049317545.1 Caulobacterales bacterium
CGCCAAGGTCGCGCGCGTCGGCGAACGGCGCGATGCGCGCGCTCGCGCCGCCGGTCTGCGCGAGCTCGGCGTCGAGCAGCGCAGCGCGCAGCTCGGTCAAGGTGGCGCCGCCGAACATTGCGCCCACGAACAATCCGTCCGGTCGCAGCGCCCGCCGGACCTGAACCAGCGCGCCGGGCAGGTCGTTCACCCAATGGAGGGCGAGAAGGCTGACGACGAGGTCGAATTCACCTTCAACGATAGGCAGATGCTCCGGGTCCGCAACGATCCCGCCGTCCGCCCAGGTCGGGACCCAGTCCATTGCGATGACATCGCCGACCTTGGCGGCCGCATCCGGCGTCGCCGCGAGGGCGGCGCGGAAGGCCGCTCCACCACCCAGAACGAGCGTCCGCGCAAAGCTTCGATTGACGCCGGCCAGGCGCTCGCAAACATCGTCTGCAGCGCGCTGTGCAAGGAAATGGGCGCCGTCGCCGGCGCGCGCAGCGCGCGCGCGGTGCAGGCGCACAAGCCGGGGATCGAAGGGTCGGTGCGCGGAGGCTGAGGCTGATGTCATCGAATGGGACCGGTGTTCGATATGGCGCGGTTCGCGCGGCGCGCAAACTGGCCGGCGCCGCGGTCGATCTTGTCTGGCCGCCGCGATCTCTGCTTTCTGAGGCCGTGCTCGATGCGCCGGGACGGATCGAGCCTACGCTTTGGCGGGAGTTGCGGTTCCTCGGGCCGCCGTGGTGCGCCCGCTGCGGTTACCCGTTCGACGCCGAAGCGCCGCCAGACGCCATGTGCGGCGCTTGCGCTGTAGACCCTCCGCATTTCGACGCCGCGCGCGCTGCGCTCGCCTATGACGACCACGCCCGCCGCCTAGTGCTCGATCTGAAGCGCCACGGCCGGCGGGACGGACTTCCCACATTTGCAAGCTGGATGTGCGCGGCCGCCGGCGAGCAGATCGCCGAGGCGGACGTCTTGGTCCCCACGCCGCTGCACTGGACCCGCCTCGTCCAGCGGACGTTCAACCAGGCGGCCTGGCTGGCCCAGGCGGTCGGTCGGGCCAGCGGCAGGCCGGTGGGGCTCGACCTCCTCGACAGGCCGCGAATGCGGCGCAGCCAGGCGGGACTTACGGCCGATCAGCGTTGGCGCAACGCGGCCGGCGCCTATGCCGTCCCCGACGCCAAGCAGGCGCAGGTCGCGGGAAAGCGGGTCGTTCTGGTTGACGACGTCTTCACCACCGGCGCCACATTGGCGGCTTGCGCGCTGGCGCTGCGCAGGGCTGGGGCCGTCGAAATCAACGCGGTGACGCTGGCGCGCGTTGTGCGCCCAGTCGACGTCGCTATATGACATTTTGCTGGAGGCGCTGATGGCGGAAGTCACAATCTACACAAAGCCTTTTTGTCCGTATTGCGATCGCGCTTTGGCGCTTTTGGAACGCAAGGGCGCCAAGGTGACGGAATACGTGGCCGCAATGGACCCGGACCGGAAGGCCGAAATGATCCAGCGTTCCGGCCGTTCGACCTATCCGCAGATCTTCATCGGCGGGCGCCATGTCGGCGGCTGCGACGACCTGCACGCGCTCGACGCCGCCGGCGGACTCGATCCGCTGCTGAAGGCCGGTTGATGGCCCGCCCGGTCCGCGTCGCGCTTATTCAAATGCGGTCCGGGGTCGAGGCGGGCGCCAACCGCGCCGCAGCGACTCCCCTGGTGCGCGAGGCCGCCGCCGCCGGCGCGCGTCTCATTTGCACGCCGGAGAACACGACCCGGATGGACCGCAATCGGGCCCGCCTGCGCGAGGCTGTCGGTCCCGAGGCGGGCGACCCGGAGATCAAAGCCTGGGCCGCGGTCGCGCGCGAGCATGGCGTGTTCCTTCTGCTCGGCTCGACGGCGGTGACTGCCGATGAGGGCCGCGTGTTCAACCGCTCGCTGATGTTTGATCCAAACGGCAAGACCTGCGCGCGCTACGACAAGATTAATCTGTTCGACGTCACCCTCGGCGGAACGGAGACCTACCGCGAGAGCGACGGCGTTGCGCCCGGCAGTCAGGCGGTGGTCGTGGACGGACCCATGGGCGCCAAGATCGGTCTGTCGATCTGCTACGATTTGCGGTTCGCGGACCTCTACCGCGCGCTCGCCGTCGCCGGCGCCGAGATTCTTACAGTGCCTGCCGCCTTCACACGCCCGACGGGCGAGGCGCATTGGGAGGTGTTGTTGCGGGCCCGCGCGATTGAGACCGGCGCCTTCGTCCTCGCCCCGGCCCAGGGCGGGCAGCACGACGACGGCCGCGGCACCTGGGGCCATTCCATGATCATCGATCCCTGGGGCGCGGTCGTTGCGCAGCTCGACCACGACGAGCCGGGCGTTCTGATCGCGGATCTCGACCTCGATCGCGTCGCCGAAGCGCGCGCCAAAATCCCCGCATGGCGCGGCGGCCGCGCCTTCGAAGGGCCGGCCGGATGATCCGCTATGCTTTGATTTGCGACGCCGAGGATGAATTCGAGGCTTGGTTCTCCTCCAGCGCCGATTTCGACGTGCAGGTCGCGCGTGACTTGGTCGAGTGCCCCGTTTGCGGCTCAAAGCAGGTCCGCAAGGCGCCGATGGCTCCGGCCGTCGCGCGCTCTCGCGAAGCGCCGAGCCCGGAGCAAGTCCGTCGCGCCGTCGCCCAGGCGATCAAGTCCCATATCCGCGAGTCCTGCGAATACGTGGGGGAACGCTTCGCGGAGGAGGCGCGCCGGCTTCACGAGAGCGACATCGTTTCGGACAAGCCCATCTGGGGTGAGGCGAGCCCTCAGGAGGCGCGGGCGCTGCTCGAGGACGGCGTGCCGGTCGCGCCGCTGCCGGCGGAATTCGCGCCGGAACCTCCTCGAAAGCTCAATTGATGCGCTGGGCCGCGCTCGCGGGGCTTCTGGCCCTTTCCGCCTGCGCAGGCGCCGCGCCGCCGGCCGCGACCTATTCCGGCATCTACCGAACCGGATTTGAGACCCAGGCCTTCTGGCCCGCGACGGGCGGCGGCCCCTATTGGGTCGAGGGCGAAACGCGCGCGATGAAGGATCTCGACGCCGCGGTGCGCAAGCACAATGGCGGCTCGCCCTGGGGCGGCGTGCGCGTGGAAGTGCGCGGCGTGTTGAGCGCGCCGGGCAAATATGGACATGTCGCCGCGTACGAGCGCCTTTTGCGGGTCAAACGGGTGGTCAAGTCCGGCCCGGCTGACGACGACGCCGGCCCCCGAGGATAAGCGGCTGCCTCTATCCTCGTGATCCCGCGGCGCGCGTCTGCGCCGGTCCGGGACCTCGTTGAGGATGAACCTCGGAACAAGGTTCCCACTCTCGCTGCGCGCGGCGGGGATGACGAGGCGCGGCGGGCAGCCGCGCGAACAGGGCTGCTCGCCTATGCAGTTTTCTTTGCGGTCATGATGTAATTCATGGCCACGTCATCGCCGGCCGACCAGATCCTCGTCAGAAGATTGAACGCCAGGCCAATGGCGGGCGAAGGTTCAAGCCCAGCGCTCTCGAGCGCCGCGCTCAGCTCCACGGGCGTGATGAGCTTCTCGTAATGGTGCGACCCCTCCGGCAGCCAGCGCAGGACTTTCTCGGCGGCGAAGATCGCCAGGGCGCGCGCCTGCGGCGTGCGGTTGATTGTCGATAGGACAACGAGGCCGCCGGGCTTGGCCAGGGCTGAAACGGCGCCCAGGAACACGGCGACGTCGGCCACGTGCTCGACGATTTCCAGCGCCAGGACGACGTCGAAGCTGGCCGGACGCTCGGCGGCGAGATCCTCTGCGAAGCCCTGGCGATAGGAGATCGCAAGGCCCTGGCCGGCGGCATGCGCCTTGGCGGCCTTGATCGTTTCCTCGGCGGCGTCTAGGCCGGTGACCTGCCCGCCCAGGCGCGCCATCGGTTCGGTCACGAGGCCGCCGCCGCAGCCGACATCGACGATCTCGAGCCCCGCGAGCGCGCGTCGTCCGCCCTGCGGACGGCCAAAATGGGTCAGGATCGCATCGCGGATCACTTCGATCCGTTTGGGGTTCATCCTGTGCAGAGGGGCGAACGGGCCGTCCGGCGCCCACCATTGGTCGGCGATCCTGGCGAACTTCTCGACCTCTTCGGGGTCAAGGCTTGGCGCGGCGTTGGTCATGTCGCGGACAATGGCTGCCGCTGGCCGCCGGTCAAGCCGGTGGCGGGGCCGGGGCGGCGCGTGATAGAGCCGCGGGCGCCGGCGCCTGTCTCGCAGGCGCCGGGCTGGACAAACTCCCGCGCACGGCGCAGCGGGCTCGAACACGAGAACGGAAAGCGGACATTCGAGACATGTCGCGGTTGGTGATGAAGTTTGGCGGAACCTCGGTCGGCGATGTCGACCGTATACGCCGCGTGGCCCGCATTGTGGCCGCGGAACGCAAGCCCGGACGCGGGCTGGCGGTGGTCGTGTCGGCGATGTCCGGCGAGACGGATAAGCTCGTCAAGCTGGCGCGCGACGCCGGCGGCGGTCTCGCCGACCAGGGCGCGGGGTTCGACGACGAGTACGATGTCGTCGTGTCGACCGGCGAACAGGTGACGACGGGGCTGTTGGCGCTTGCGCTGCGCGCTCAGGGCGTGCCCGCGCGCTCTTGGCAGAATTGGCAGATCCCGATCACGTCCGACGCCGCGCATAGCAAAGCGCGCATCGACGTGATCTCCGACGCCCAGCTCGGCGCGTCGATCGACGCCGGCGAGGTGGCGATCATCCCGGGGTTCCAGGGCATTACTGCAGGCGGCCGCGTCACGACGCTTGGACGCGGCGGCTCGGACACTTCGGCGGTGGCAATCGCGGCGGCCTTGGGCGCCGAGCGCTGCGACATTTATACGGACGTGGACGGCGTCTATACGACCGACCCGCGCATCGTCGCGAAAGCGCAAAGGCTGGACAAGATCAGCTACGAGGAAATGCTCGAGATGGCTTCGCTCGGCGCCAAGGTGCTGCAGACGCGGTCGGTCGAGCTCGCCATGGCGCAGCGCGTGCCGGTGCGCGTGCTGTCGAGCTTCGTCGAGCCCGGCGACGACAATCCGGGAACTCTTGTATGCGGTGAGGACGAGATCGTGGAAAAGCAAATCGTGTCCGGCGTCGCCTATTCGCGCGACGAAGCGAAAGTGAGCCTGCTTGGAATCGCCGATGCGCCGGGCGTGGCGGCGCAAATTTTCGGCCGCCTCGCGGACGCCAACATCAACGTCGACATGATCGTCCAGAGCGCCGCCCGCACTGAGGGCCGCCAGAACATCGTCTTCACCTGCCCGGATCGCGATGCGCCGCGGGCCAAGGAAAACCTCCAATTGCTCGGCGAGGCGATCCATCTCGAAGAGATCCAGATCCGTCGCGACGTGGCGAAGGTCTCGGTGATCGGCATCGGCATGCGCAGCCAGGTTGGCGTCGCGCGCACGATGTTTGCGGCGTTGGCGGCGAAATCCATCAACATCGAGGCGATCGCGACGTCCGAGATCAAGATTTCCGTGCTGATCGACGCCCAGTACACCGAGCTCGCCGTGCGTGCGCTGCATACGGCGTACGGATTGGACGCGGCATGAACGGATCCGGCGCGTGAGTCCGTCGGGTATCCAAGGGGGCGGCGGCTCGCGCCTGATCCTGCGCAAACTGCGCGAGATCATGGCCGCCGCCGGCGATGCGCAGGCGCGCCTCGACGCCCTCGTGCGCATGATTGCGGCGGCGATGGTCGCCGACGTCTGCTCGATCTATCTCAAGCGCGGCGAAATCCATGAATTGTTCGCCACAGAAGGCCTCAAGGCAGACGCCGTACACCGCACGCGCCTGAAGCCGGGCGAGGGCCTCGTCGGCCTCGTGAGTGAAAACGCGCGGCCGCTCAATCTGGCGGATGCGCCGGCCCATCCGCGGTTCAGCTATCGTCCGGAAACCGGCGAAGATCCCTACAACGCCTTCCTCGGCGTTCCGATCGTGCGGTCTGAGCGCGTGTTCGGCGTGCTCGTCGTGCAGAACCGCGTCTCGAAACTCTACGGCGACGACGAGGTCGAAGCGCTTCAGACCGTCGCCATGGTGCTCGCCGAGATGGTCGCCGCAGGCGGCTTCGGCGACCTGTCCGGCCTCGCCGACGTCGAAATCCGCCCGAGCCGACCCGAGCGTCTCGTGGGGCGTGCATTCAGCGAGGGGCTGGCCGTCGGCGCCGTCGTTCTGCACGAGCCGCACGCGCCGATTGGACGGATGATCGCCGACGATCCGGCGCGCGAGGAAAAGCGGCTCGAGGAGGCGCTCGCCGTCATACGCGCCGACCTCCAGGCCATGGTCGACGGCGATCCCGGGCGGCTTTCGGGCGTCTCGCGGGACGTGCTCGAAACTTTCGCCCTGCTCGCCCAGGACCGTGCCTGGGAAGGCCGTCTGCGCGACGGCGTGCGGGCGGGCCTTTCCGCAGAGGCTGCGGTCGAGCGGGCGCGGCAGGATCACCGCGCCAAGATGCAGGCGGCCCGAGATCCCTATCTCCGCGAGCGGCTGCACGACCTCGAGGATCTCGACAATCGCCTGCTGCGTGCTCTCGGCAAGGCCGAAAAACTTGGGGCCCAGCCGATGCCCGATGACGCGATCCTGGTCGCGCGCGATCTGGGGCCGGCCGAACTGCTCGAGTATCCGCACGGCCGTCTGCGCGGGTTGGCGCTGGAAGAGGGCGGGCAATCCTCGCACGCCGCGATCGTCGCCCGCGCGCTTGGCATTCCCATGGTCGGCCGGACGCCGGCGCTGGTTTCGCGCGTCGAGCCGGGAGATCGGATCATCGTCGACGCCGAACGCGGTGAGGTGCATTTGCGGCCCAGCGACGACGTCGTCAGGGCCTATGACCAGCGCATCGCACTGCGGTCTGCGCGGGCGCAGGAATTCGCCCGTCTGCGCGACGTGCCCGCCGAGACTAAGGACGGACGCAAGATCGAGCTTTTGCTCAACGCAGGATTGGCGCTCGACGTTCAGCACCTGGCCGACGCCGGGGCGGCGGGGATCGGCCTGTTTCGCACCGAGTTCCAGTTCATGGTGTCGGAGACGTTGCCGCGCTTGGAGGCTCAGACCCGCCTCTATCGCGAGGTGCTGGAACAGGCTGGCGACAAGCCAGTCACCTTCCGGACGCTCGATCTCGGCGGCGACAAGGTGCTCCCCTACATGGTCGCCGAGCGGGAAGAGAACCCCGCCCTGGGCTGGCGCGCTTTGCGCATCGGCCTCGATAGACCGGCGCTGCTTCGCTACCAGGTGCGGGCCCTGATCGCCGCCGCCGAAGGGCGTGCGCTCAGGATGATGTTCCCGCTCGTCACCACGATCGAGGAGTTCGACGCCGCCGTCGCCTTGACCGAGCGGGAAATGGCCTGGGCGCGCAAGCGCGGCGCCAAGGGTCCCAAGAGCCTCGACATCGGCGTCATGCTCGAGGCCCCGGCGCTCGCTTACGCGATCGACGGGCTGAAGGGCCGGGCGGCCTTTGTGTCGATCGGCACCAACGACCTGATGCAGTATTTCTTCGCAGCGGATCGCAACAATCCGCGCGTTGGAGACCGCTACGACCTCCTCAGTCCGCCTGCGTTAAGGTTCCTGCGCGAGATACGATTGGCCTGCGCTGCGGCTGGGCTGCCCTTGTCGATCTGCGGCGAGGCGGCCGGGCGGCCACTCGAGGCGATGGCGCTGGTCGCACTCGGGTTCGACAGGCTGTCGATGCCGGCCTCAGGCGTCGGTCCGGCCAAGCGGATGATTCGCTCTCTCGACGCCGGCGACTGCGCTCGGATTCTCGAGCCGCTTCTGCTGTTAACGAAAAGTTCCATCCGAACAGAGCTTTCCGCTTACGCTGCAACGCAAAAAGTCGCGCTTTAGGGCGTTGATGAACAGGGGCGGATCGAGGTACTCTCACGTCTCGCGGCAAGCCTTGATCGTCCGTTCACGAGCCGCTGGTATCGTGCCACCCCATGTTGCAGCCTTCGCCCTCGCAGGACCCTGCCGAAGCCGGCCGCGCCGAAAGCGCGGCGCCGGCGCGCGCCGCTGCGGCCGAGGCGCTTCTCGGGCTCGATCCGTCGCTGCGCGCTGGGGACAAGCTTGCGCGCGCCCGAGAACATCTCGGACTGAGCCTGGAGCACGTGGCGGACCGGTTGCGCGTGCGCCGGGATTACCTCGAAGCGCTTGAAGCGATGAACATCAAGCTGTTGCCGGGCCGGGCGTACACGCTCGCCTATCTGCGCAGCTACGCGACCCACCTTGGACTCGATCCGGCCGCGATCGTGGCGCAATTCCAGCGGGAGTCCGCGCTCACGCGCGAGGACGTGAACCCGCAACTGCGCAATCCGGAATCAAAGCCGCGGCGCGAACGGCCTTGGCTAGCGGCATTGGCGATCGCGCTTGCGATCGCCGGCTTTCTCGGATGGCGCGCCTACGAGGACGTTTCGCACGATCCGCGCGCGACGCGAACGGCGCATCGCGCCGAACGCGCTGAGACGGGTCAGGCCGCGTCCGAGCCCGAGGCGACCGGCCCTACGCTCACCCGTGTGGTTGTTGAATTGCGCGCCTTGCGCACCGCCTGGCTCGCTGTTCGAGGCCCAGAAGGCACGATTTTCCTCGCTCGTGAATTGCGCGCGGGCGAAGGGTTCCGTCCGGACGTCGGGGCGGGCTGGACGATCCACGCCAAGGACGGCGGCGCCATCGAACTGATCGTCGACGGCGTTTCGCGCGGTCCTCTCGGCGAAGACGGCTCGCCGGTGCTCGGCCGCCAGGTCGACGCCATCGCAGCCGCTGCTCCGGCGCCTGTGCTGCCGCCGCCAGTCGCCGCGCCTAAACCTCCGCGTCCCGCTGCTGTTGCGCCGCCCGTGGCGAGCGCGCCGCCGCTGACCGGCGCGTCGCCGACGCCAGATCCCGCCTCAACCGGCCCAGCAGCGCCGGCCGCCATTGGACGCGCCGCCGGCTGACGACCTTTGAGCCAAATCGGCTTGGCTTTCATTGGGCTCTACCGTTCACCCGTTTGAGGGCCTAGATGGCAGAGGTCAAAGCGTGAGGCGGTGATGTCGGACATGCATGCGATCCGTCCCTGGCGGCGGATCGAGCGGCGCAAGAGCCGCAAAATTCATGTCGGGTCGGTGGCGATCGGCGGTGATGCGCCGATCACGGTTCAGACCATGACGAATACGCCCACGACCGATCCCGGCGCGACGATCGATCAGATCCGCCGCTGTGAAGAGGCCGGCGTCGATCTCATCCGCGTCTCCTGCCCGGACGAGGAGAGCACCAAGGCTCTGAAGTCGATCGTCGCCGCGGCCAAGGTCCCGATCATCGCGGACATTCACTTCCACTACCGCCGGGCGATCGAGGCGGCGCGGGCCGGCGCGGCGTGCCTGCGCATCAATCCCGGCAACATCGGCTCAGCCGAGCGGGTGCGGGAGGTGGTTCAGGCCGCGAAAGACCATGGCTGCGCCATCCGGATCGGCGTCAACGCCGGTTCATTGGAGGCAGATCTGCTCGAAAAGTACGGCGAGCCCTGCCCGGAGGCCCTGGTCGAAAGCGCGCTCGATCACGCCAACATCTTGCGCGATCACGACTTTCACGAGTTCAAGATCTCGGTGAAGGCGTCCGACGCCTTCCTAACGGTCGCCGCCTATACCGCGCTCGCCGACGCGATCGATTGCCCCTTGCATTTGGGTGTGACGGAAGCTGGCCCGGCCAGGATCGGCACGGTGAAATCCTCGATCGCGCTGGGAAACCTGCTCTGGGCCGGAATCGGCGATACGATACGCGTGTCCCTGGCCGCCGCGCCCGAGGAAGAGGTGCGGGTCGGGCACGACATCTTGAAGTCGCTGGGCCTGCGCACGCGCGGCGTCAACATCATCGCTTGTCCCTCGTGCGCCCGGCAGGGGTTCGACGTCATCAAGACCGTCGAGATCCTTGAGGCGCGCCTCGCCCATATCGCTGAGCCCATTTCCCTCTCGATCATCGGTTGCGTCGTCAACGGACCTGGCGAGGCGCTCTACACGGACCTTGGCTTCACCGGCGGCGGGAAGGGGGCGGGCATGGTCTATGTCGCCGGGCGGGCCGATCACAAGGCCGATAACGAGGGCATGATCGAGCACATCGTCGATTTGGTTGAGCGCCGTGCGGCCGAGGTGCGGGCGTCAGCGTTAGGGGATTGAAAAGATTTAATTTCCGCTGCCTGAGAAGATTTTTAACCAGACGTTTCGTTCTCCGCGCGAGTATGCTACCCACACGCTCCTGGAGACTTCCATGCGCAACGTGATCCTACTTCATGCGAGACAAGACGCGGGGCTCGCAGAAGAGTTCGCGGCTCGCAATCATCGCATCGCGTTGGCCTGCGCGGTTGATCGCACCATGTCGGTCGGCCGGTTCGGTCCCCAGTTCCAATTGGCCGTTCTCTGGACGCGTCGCGCTGCGCTCGATGGACTGGAATGGCGCATGGCGGACGCCGTCGGCGATCGCGAACTCCCGTCGTTCCTTCTGGTTCTGGACAATGTGCCGGTTCCTGGTTGCCTGAACGACGTCGGCGTCCGTGCGGCCGTGACGGCGATGACCGATCTGGAAGATGTGTTCCGGGTCGCTCCGTCGCGCTTCGTTGTTGATATGGACGCTGAATTGGCCGGCGCCGCGCGCGCCGCGGGCCGGCGTCGCGCCGCCGCCGCAGCGACGACGGCTGCGCTAAGCATCGGCTGCGGCGCGCTCTTGGCGCACGCTGCGTCTCCGCACGGGCTTATCGCGCTGACCGCCGAACCGACATTCACGCCGACCGCCCGCATCGCGCATGCGCCGAACCCGGTCTATTCGAGCGAAGAGGCCCTCCCGGCGATCGAAGCCGTCGTCGTGCGTGCCGATCAGGTGCGCGCCTCGGCCGTCGCCGTTTCGGAATCGCCGCTCATCCGGGCTCGTTTCGAACGGGTGAAGTCGCTGGCGATCTCCGACATGCTGCTCGCGCAAATGGCGACCCGCGCCGAAGCCCAAGCGCAAAACCTGTTCCGCGCTGCGCCCAAGGTCCAGTCGCTTTCGGCGGCCGATATTGCCGTCCCGGAGCAGGTTCTCGCCACGGCAGATGATATTGGCGTGAAGTTTGCGCTGGCCGATTTCGCGCCTGGGCTGGGATCGACCTTCTGATCTCGCGGGGCCGCGCCAGAGGCCGATGATGAATCGCAAGTATTTCGGAACTGACGGCATTCGCGGCACCGCGAACAGTTTTCCCATGACGCCAGAAGTCGCCTTGCGCGTCGGTCTCGCGGCAGGGAAGGCCTTCAAATCCGGCGACCGGCGCCATTCGGTGGTGATCGGTAAGGATACCCGCCTTTCGGGCTACATGATCGAACCCGCTCTCGTCGCCGGCTTTACCGCGACGGGGATGGACGTGGTTCTGCTCGGACCGTTGCCGACGCCTGCTGTCGCGATGATGACGCGGTCGCTGCGCGCCGATCTCGGCGTCATGATCTCGGCGAGCCACAACAAGTACCACGACAACGGCGTCAAACTTTTCGGACCCGACGGCTATAAATTGTCCGACGATAAGGAGCTCGAAATCGAGCGACTGATGGACGAACCGCTCGATTCCGGCCTGTCGGACGCCAGCGCGCTCGGCCGCGCCAAGCGCATCGACGACAGCCAGGCGCGCTACGTCGAGATCGTCAAAGCGACCTTCCCGCGCGGCATGAGCCTGCAAGGCCTGCGCATCGTCGTCGATACCGCCAATGGCGCCGCCTACAAGGTCGCGCCCACGGCCCTGTTCGAACTCGGCGCCGAAGTGTTCCGCGTCGGCGACGCGCCGAACGGCTTCAACATCAACGACGAAGTCGGCTCAACGGATCCGCGCGCCCTGCGCGACGCGGTTCTCAAGTATCGCGCCGACATTGGGATCGGGCTGGACGGCGACGCCGACCGCGTTGTCCTGTGCGATGAAAAGGGCCGCCTCATCGAGGGCGATCAATTGATGGCCCTGATCGCCACGTCCTGGAAAAAGGCCGGGGCCCTCACCAAGCCGGGCGTCGTCGCCACCGTCATGTCCAACCTCGGTCTCGAGCGCTATCTGAAGGGCCTCAGCCTCACGCTCGAGCGCACCAAAGTCGGCGATCGCTATGTCGTCGAGGCGATGCGCCAGAAGGGCTACAACGTCGGCGGGGAACAGTCGGGACACATCGTATTGTCGGATTTCTCGACGACCGGCGACGGTCTGCTTGCAGCGCTGCAGGTACTCGCCGTCTTGGTGCAATCCGGACGCCCCGTCTCCGAGGTCTGCCACCTGTTCGATCCGACGCCGCAGGTCCTCGAGAATGTGAAGGTCGCCAATCCCGCCGCGGTCGAAAGCGAAGGCGTCGTCACGGCGATCAAGGCGGCCGAAAAGCGGCTGGGCAATCGCGGCCGCATTCTCGTGCGAAAATCAGGCACCGAACCGCTGGTGCGGATCATGGCGGAAGGCGACGAAGAATCCGTCATCCGCGCGATCGTTTCGGAAATCGCCGACGCTGTCCGTAAGAGCGCGCAGGCGGCCTAGCCGAAAAGCGCGCGCGAAACCTCCGGCGGCGGCGGTTCACCCCTCATCCGGCGCTTCGCGCCACCTTCTCCCACAAGGGGAGAAGGGCGCCGCAGAGGTCCTTCTCCCCTTGTGGGAGAAGGTGGATCGCGAGCAACGCTCGCGAGACGGAAGAGGGGTGTAAGCGCTAAGGCGCGCCAGCGGGGAGGCTACTCCCGCAACCTCGCAATCCACGCCGCGGTGCTCGGGTCGTGTTGGCGCGTGGCCGGTTTGCCTTCCAGGGCGCGCGCGACGCCCTGTGCGAGGACCTTGCCCAATTCCACGCCCCATTGATCGAAGGCGTTGATCCCCATGAACGTCGCCTGGACGAACGTGCGGTGCTCATAGAAGGCGATCAGCGCGCCGAGCGTCGTTGGCGCGATCGCGTCCAGGCCGATCAGGGTCGACGGTCGATCGCCGGGAAAGGCCTTGTGGGGGGCAAGCCGCGTCGCCGCGCCGGCGTCGGCGCCCGCAGCGAAGAGCTCAGCGCGCGCAGCGCTTTCGCTTTTGCCCAGCAGCAGCGCTTCGGCCTGAGCCAGCGCGTTTGCGCGCAACAATAGGCGGTGTCCGGACGGACCTTCGCCCGGTCCCATATCGACGATGAACTCGACGGGGATCGGCTCTGCGCCCTGGTGCAACAATTGGAAGAAGCTGTGCTGAGCGTTGGCGCCGACGTCGCCCCAGGTCACGCCGGCGGCAAGGTGGCGCACGGGCTTGCCGGCGCGATCGACGCCTTTGCCGTTCGATTCCATTTCGAGCTGCTGCAGAAACGCCGGCAACAAAGCGAGGCGGCGGGCGTAGGGCGCAACGACGTAAGAATGCGCGGCGAAGTGCGTGCGGTTGAGCGTCTGCACGCAGGCCGACACGAATGGCGCGTTGCGGGCCAGCGGCAAAGCGCGGAAATGCGCGTCCATCTCGTTGGCGCCGGACAGCAGCGCGTCGAACGCGCCCTCGCGCAGCGCGCAATCGGCCGACAGCCCGACCGCTGACCACAGCGAATAGCGGCCGCCCACCCAATCGCGGAACGGGAACAATTGCTCGGGATCGGCGCCCCAGGCGATGGCGCGTTCCGGCGCGGCGGTGACGGCGGCGATATGCCGAACCGCGCCCTCGGGGCCGAGCGACGCGCGCAGCCAGGCGCGCGCCGCCTCGGCGTTCGCCATCGTCTCTTGCGTCGTGAACGTCTTGGAGACGACCACCACCAAAGTGCGCGCGGGATCCAATCCCTCAAGCGCGTCGGCGATGTCGGCGCCGTCGACATTGGCCGCGAACCGCAACGTCACGTCCGGCGCGCGATAGGCCTTCAGCGCATCAACGAGCAGGCGGGGGCCAAGGTCGGAGCCGCCGATGCCGATGTGGACCAGCGCATTCAAGGACGCGCCCGTCGCGCCGTGAACCGCGCCGGCGCGGAAGCGCTTGGCGAAAGCCCGGACGCGCGCACGCACCTCTGCGGATTCCGCCGCATGCGGACCGGGGCCGCGCAAATTCGTATGCAGCACGTCGCGGTTTTCGGTCGAATTGAGAGTCCCGCCCTCGAACAGCGCTGTGCGCGCGGCTTCAAACCCCATCGCTTCGGAGTGCGCGGCGAATGCTGCGATCGCGCCGGCGTCGATCCGCTGTTTGGAAACGTCGAGGACGATGTGCGGGGCGGCGACCGTAAAGGTCTCGATGCGATGCGGATCGGCGCCGAACAGATCGAGTATCCGAATGCGTTTGAGGCGTTCGGCCTCGCGGTCGATCTGCGACCAAGTCTCAGTCATCGCGGCGCTCCGTGGCACGTCGTCAGGCCGTGAGCGGCAGGCTTAGCTAGCTCGTCAGCGCGACGCCAGCAGGAAGACCACGTCCTCTGCGAACAAGTTTGCACGCCACAAAGACTTTGCGAACGGCGCTCCGGCCGCGTCGCCGGCGATCGGCACAGCGCGCTCAAGGTGAATGCCGAGCGACTTCGCGAGATCAACGAAGTCGCGCACCGTGCACAGATGGATGTTCTCGCTCTCGTGCCAGGCGGCGGGCAGATTCTCGGTGACCGGCATGCGGCCGCGAGTGACGAGATCGAAGCGGACCTTCCAATGCCCGAAGTTCGGCATCGACACGATTGCGCGGTCCGCGACGCGCATCAGCTCGCGGAGCACGGCCCTTGGATTGCGCACGGCCTGAATGGTTTTGGAGAGCACGACGACGTCGAAGGCGCGGTCCGGGTAAACGGCGAGGTCCCGGTCCGCATCGCCCTGGACGACGGAAAGGCCCTTCGCCACGCAGGCGTTGACGCCGTCCTGACTGATCTCTAGCCCGCGGCCTCTGGCGTTCTTGTCGCGCGCCAGCAGCTCCAAAAGCGCGCCGTCGCCGCAGCCGATGTCCAGCACCTTGGCGCCGTGCGGAACCATGTCAGCGATGACCAAATGGTCGACCCGCGCCATCACGCCGCCTCCGTCTTCAACGGCAGCCCGCGCGTCGCGGCGGCGGCGTCGATGAACCCGGTGAGCGCGCGTTCAAACGTCGGCTCTTCCAGCAGGAAGGCGTCGTGCCCCTTGTCGGTCTCGACCTCGACGTAGCTCGCATCGCAATTGCCGGCGATGAGCCCGCGAACGATCGCTTTGTTTTCGTTTGGCGGGTAATGCCAGTCCGACGAGAAGCCGAACACGCAAAAGCGCGCTGGGCAGTCGCGGAACGCCGTCGCGAGACTGCCGCCGTAATCGGCGGCGAGGTCGAAGTAATCCACGGCGCGCGTGATGTAGAGGTAGGAATTGGCGTCGAACCGATCGACGAAATTTCGCCCCTGGTGGCGCAGGTAAGATTCGATCTGGAAATCCGCGTCGAAGCCGAACGACACTTGCTCGCGCGATTGCAGCGAGCGGTCGAACTTGTTCCGCAGCGCCGTCTCAGAAAGGTACGTGATGTGCGCCGCCATGCGTGCAACGGCGAGCCCTTTGGCGGGGCGCGTGTCGAAGCGCGCGTAGTCGCCGTCGCGCCAATCGAGATCGGCCATGATGGCCTGGCGGCCGACTTCGTAGAACGCGATGTTCTGCGCCGAGTGCCGCGCCGCGGTGGCGATGGCGACGCACGAATGCACCCGCTTGGGGTAGGCGCTCGCCCATTGCAGCGCCTGCATCCCGCCGATCGACCCGCCGATCACGCAGAACAGGGTTTCGATCTGCAGCGCTTCGACCAGCATCGCCTGCGCGCGCACCATGTCCGCCACGGTGATCACAGGGAAGCGCAGCCCGTAGGGCTGCCCGTCCGGCGCCAAGCTTGAGGGCCCTGTCGACCCCATGCAGCCGCCCAGCACGTTGGCGCAGATGACGAAGAAGCGATTGGTGTCGATCGGCTTTCCAGGGCCGACCGTGCGCGGCCACCACGGCGGTCGGCCGGTCACCGGATTCATGGACGCCACGAACTGGTCGCCGGTCAAAGCGTGGCAAACCAGCACGGCGTTGGAGCGATCGGCGTTGAGTGCGCCATAGGTTTCGTAGGAGATCGTCAACGGCGAAAGGACCTGGCCGCTTGACAGCAGCAGGGGGTGGTCCGGGCCGAACGTGATTGTTTTCAAGCCGCCGCCCGCGGCCAAGCGCCCAACGGGCGAAAGCACCTGATTCATTTCGTCAGAATAGCGTCTTGGCGGCGCGGCGCATCCCCTGATCGGCGCCGGCGCCTTGCTGCCGCCGTCAGAGCGCGTCAACATCGCATCATGGACGAGACGCAATCTCCACCGCCCACGACCGCCGATGACGCGCTCGCGCAGACGCGCGCCGAACTGGACGCGATCGACGATCAGCTGCTGGCGCTGGTGCAGCAACGCGCCGCGATGGCCGATCGGATCGCCGCGCTTAAGCCGGGCGTCGGCGCGCCGATCCGCCCGGCGCGCGAAGTCATGCTGCTGCGGCGATTGATCGCCAAGGCCGATCGAGCCGATCAGGACGCCGTGATCGACGTTTGGCGCGGATTGATCGCCGCTAATGTGCGCCGCCAGCGACCGATCGAGGTCCTTGTCGCCGGCGCCGGCCTGGAAACGCTGCGCCTGTTCGACCTCTCGCGCCGCCATTTCGGCGCCAGCGCGCGGCTCATCCGCGCCGATGACGCGCGCGCGGCGCTCTCGCGGGCGCTGGAATCGCCAACGACCTTGGCCGTTGTCGCCTATCCCGGCGTCTCGGGAGCGGGCGCCTGGTGGCCGATTTTCAACGAAACCCGTTTTCGGCCTCTGGCCGTGGTGGCCGCCCTTCCGCTCCTGGCCGAGGCCGGGCAGGAGCCCGAAGCCGCGATCGTGGCCCAAGGCATCGCGCTGGAGCCGGCTGGCGGCGACTATACGTTCGCCGTCGCCTTCGATCACCACCACCGCGCCGCACGCGCCTTCTCCGAGGCGGCTATCGTCGGCCGTGAAGTCGCCCGCTCGCGTGAGGCGATCCTGGTGCGCATCGAAGGGTTCCTCGCGCAGAATGATCCGCGCGTCCTCGCTTTGATCCAGGCAGGGCTTGACGGGTTCCGCGTGGTGGGGTCCTACGCGCGCATCTGATCGGGGCGCCGCCCCGCTGCTCCCCGGAACACCCCATGCCGCCGCGCCCGCTTCCCACACTCGCCGCGATCGAACCGTACAAGGCGGGCGAGGCCGTACTCCCCGGCTTCGACAAGCCGATCAAGCTCGCCTCGAACGAGAATCCTTTGGGCGCCTCGCCGAAGGCCCAAGCCGCCTATGCCCAGGCGGCGGCGACCCTCAACCTTTATCCTGACCCGTCGTCCGCGGGCCTTCGCCGCGCGATCGCCGACCGTTACGGGCTCGATCCAGAGCGCATCATTTGCGGGGCGGGCTCCGACGAGATTTTCCAATTGCTCGGCCGCGCTTACCTCACCGCTGGCGACGAGATCGTCCAAAGCGAGTTTGCGTTCCTCGTTTATCGGCTCGTTGCGCAGCAATCCGGCGCAACGGTCAAAACCGCCAAGGACATTGATTTCGTCGTCGACGTGGACGCGATGCTGGCCCTGGTCGGACCGAAGACGAGAATCGTTTTTCTCGCGAACCCGAACAATCCGACCGGCACCTATCTTCCGATCGAGGCCGTTCGCCGGTTGCATGCGGGCCTGCCGGAGAACGTTCTTCTCGTCCTCGACGGCGCCTACGCCGAATATGTGCGGCGCAACGATTACGCCGCTGGCGTCGAACTCGTCTCCGAATTCGACAATGTGGTGATGACGCGCACCTTCTCGAAAATCCACGGCCTGGCGGGCGCGCGCGTCGGTTGGGCCTATGCGCCGGCGCATGTGATCGACGCGCTGCACAAGGTCCGCGGACCGTTCAATGTCGCCGCTGCAGCGCAGGCCGCGGCCATCGCCGCGATCGGCGATTCAGACTTCATGGCGCGCGCGGGCGAGACGAACGCGGCGGAGCTCGCGCGCGTCGCGTCGGAGCTTTCGGCGCTCGGCCTGCGCGTGACGCCAAGCGTCTGCAACTTCCTGCTCGTTCATTTCGACGGCGAGGCGAAGGCGCGTGCGGTCGACGCGCATTTGCGATCGCGCGGCCTGATCGTGCGCGCGGTTGCGGGCTACGGGCTGCCGGCGGCGTTGCGCATCTCGATCGGGATGGCGGCGGAGAATGCCGCACTCATCGCCGCCATGCGCGAGTTCTTCGCGTCGTGAGCGCCTTCGAGACGGTCGCAATTCTCGGCATCGGCCTCATCGGCTCGTCGATCGCGCGGGCCGCGCGCGAGACGGGCGCGGCCGGAGTGGTGCGGCTCTATGACCGCGACCCGCAGGTTCGGGCGCGCGCGCAGGCCATGGGCCTTGGGCATGTCGCGGGGTCCGCCGTGGAGGCTGTGGCCGACGCCGACTGCGTGATCCTCGCCATGCCGGTCGGCGCCATGGGCGCAGCCGCCGCCGAAGTCGGTCCGCACCTGAAGCCAGGCGCCGTTCTGACCGACGTCGGATCCGTGAAGCGCGCGGTGGCCGACGCGGTCGCGCCGCATGTTCCCGCCAGCGTGCATTTCATTCCCGGCCATCCGATCGCGGGCACCGAACAATCCGGCCCCGACGCAGGCTTCGCGAGTCTGTTCCGCGATCGCTGGATGATTCTCACGCCGCTTGCGCCAGAGACGCCCGGCCAGGATGCGCTCGCGGCCTTCTGGACCGCGCTCGGCGCATCAGTCGAGATCATGGACGTCGATCGCCACGATCTCGTGCTCGCAATCACGAGCCATGTGCCGCACCTCATCGCCTTCAACATCGTGGCGACAGCGGAGGATCTGGAGGCGATCACAGAGAGCGAAGTGGTCAAATACTCCGCCGGCGGCTTCCGCGACTTCACCCGGCTCGCCGCGTCGGATCCGATCATGTGGCGCGATGTCTTCATCGCGAACCGCGAAGCGGTTCTCGAAATCCTCGGCCGCTTCACGGAAGATCTCGCCGCCCTGCAGCGCGCGATCCGCTGGGGCGACGCCGACGCCCTTCAGGCGACGTTCACGCGCGCCCGGCGCATGCGGCGCGAGGTCATCGACGCCGGCCAAGACATCGCCGCGCCGAACTTCGGGCGCAACAGCGACAAGGATTAAAACCGGCGGCTGAGATCGATGCCGATCGTCCGGCCTCGGTTGATCGTGAAGGTGTCGAACGGACCGCCTGGCCCAAGACCCTGCAGAAGCGGCAGCATCCCTTGGCCGAAACCGGAGATCGCCCAGCGCTCGTCGGTCAGATTTTTCGCCCACGCGCTCGCCCGCCAGGCGCCGCGGCCGATCGTGGCGCGGGCGTCGAACCACACGACCGTCGGCGTATGCAAACGGTTGTCGATCTCGAACACGGTGGGTCCGCGCGCATGCCCGTCGAGGCGCAGCTCGACATCGTGACCGGCCATCGCCCCACGGGCGTTCAAGCCGAGGTTCGCCGTCCATTTGGGCGCGTTAGGCACCCGCTTGCCGGAATAGTCGCGCACGCCTCCCGAGCCGAGCGGATCCGGCGCGGTGAAGCGGTCGATGCGCGCATCCGCAAGCGCCCATGCGGCGTCGATCGCAAGTCCAGGCGCGAACTCCACGCCGCCGGAGGCTTCGAGACCATTGATCGTAACCTGATCCACGTTGAGCGTAACGGATTGGCCGTCGAGGAACGTGTAGTTCTGATACTGCGAAACGTCGCTGCGATAGGCGGCGAGTTCGAGGCGCCCGCCGGCCGGCAATCCACGCAGCTTAAAGCCGAGTTCCAGGCTCTTCGTCGCCTCTGGCTCGAAGCGCGCGCTCCAGATCGAGGCGGGACCGGGGAGCGGGTTGAAGCCGCCGGTGCGGAACGCCTCGCCGTAGGCGGCGTATGCGATCGCGTCGTCGTTCAAGCGCCAGCGCGCCGCCGCCTGCGGCTGCACGCGGTCGAACGTAGCGCCGCGCCGATCGAGGACGGGGCCGTTCGCGCCCGCGCGGATCGTCTGGGTGCGGTCATCGCCGTCCCAGCGCAGCGCGCCAGACAGCGAGAGCGCCTCGATGGGGCGCCAATCGATCGATCCGAATACGCCGGTTTGCGTCGATTGCGTTCGATAGGCCGAAGGCGGCGCGCCGAACGACAACGGACCGAAATCGTCGATGCGGCGATTTTCGATGTCCTGGACGAACGCGCCTAAGCGGGCGTCGAGCTTGCGCGACAAGGGCGCGTCGAGTGTGATTTGCCCGGTCCAGGCTTTGATGTCGATCGGCTGGCGGATTGGCTGCAGGCCGTTGGGAAAGATCGGCGCGCCGAAGAAGGTGAGCGGGCCGGCCCGATAATCGAGCTCTTCGACCCACCGCTTGGCGTACTGGTCGCGCGCGACGACGAGAGAGAGCTTGGCAGACCCGATCTCGCGTTCAGCGCGCGCCGTCGCGCGCAGCCACCGGCGATAGGCACGTCCTTCGAAGTCGCCCTGCGGATCTGTGAGCGCCGCGCCGGAGAGCTTACCGCCAAAGCGGCCCTCGACGTCGCCGCTTGAGGCCCACGCCGCTCCGCCATCCTCCTCCAGGGCCTGCACGACGCCGTCGAGGCTGAAACCTCCGACCTCGCCAGTTGCGGACAGCCGGAGCGCCTTGCGCTCCTCGGCGTCTACGATGCGCTTAAGGGTGGTGTTGCGGATCCAGCCGTCGGCGGCGGTCCATAGCCCGGCCGCGCGCCAATGGGCGCCGCCATAAGCGCCTTCCGCCTCGCGTCTGGCGCCGTCGCCCAGCGTGGCGCGGACATAGCCGCCTGGCCCCCGCGCGGTCGAGACCGCCAGCGCGCCGCCGGCCGCGTTCTTGCCGAACAGAGCGCCTTGCGGGCCTTTCAGTACGGTGACGTCGGCCAGGTCGAAAAGCGGCGCCGTGAAGAGCTCCGTATCCGGAAGGGCGGCGCCGTCGACGACGAACGCCACCGCCGCCGCCTGGAGGCGGTCGGTCGTTGCGCCGCGCAGGGAGAGAATGTTCGTGCCCGGATCCTGATCCCGGATGAGATGCAGCCCGGCGACGCTCGGCGCCAGATCGTCCAAGGTCCCGACGCCGCGCCCGGCGAGATCATCGCCGCCGAGCCGTACGACCGCGCCCGGCGCCTCGAACGCCGACGAGGGCCGACCGAGCACGACGATCTCGAACGAGGCGTCGGCTGCGAACGCGGACGAGGAGAAAACGGCGAGAAGAGCCCCAGAAAGGGCGAATCCTATACGCATGAACCCCTCCCTTCGCCGGCATGACCCGGATCAGGTTCTGCGGATCGCCGCCCCCCGCGCAGTGCGCAGCCGGCAGCCTCTCAGCCCGGGCGCCGCAAAAGCGGCAAGTCGGGCTCCCCGGAAGCGGCGGCTCTAGCGGCTGGGCGGGCGAGGGTCAATGGCGGCGGCTTGGCCGCGCGTGCGTGCGACCAACGGCGGTCTTGCTCCGCGGCGCCCGGATCGGCCTTTTGGAGGCGCAGAGGCGTGCGCGCCTCTGGCTAGAGGATATCGCGCATGAGCCTTTGGCTCGTCACGACGCTGGCGCTGGCCTATGTCGCAGTCTTGTTCGCGGTCGCTTGGCGGGTTGACCGGGGCGGGGAACCGCCCGCGCTCACGCGCAATTGGGCGTACGTCTACGCCTTGTCGTTGGGCGTCTATTGCACATCGTGGACGTTCTTCGGCGGCGTCGGAACCGCCGCGACCCACGGTTGGAGCTATCTCGGCATCTATCTCGGGCCGATCCTGGTTTTCCTCTTCTGTCAGCCGATCCTGCAGCGCATTGCGCAGATCGGCCGCGATGAGGCCACATCGTCGATCGCGGACTTCGTTTCGTCCCGCTACGGGAAATGCCGCCGCATCGCCGCGCTCGTCACCGTCACCGCTATCTTTGGCGCAATCCCCTACATCGCTCTGCAGCTGAAAGCCGTCGACATGAGCGCGCGCGCGCTCGTCGCGCCGGACGCAACGCTGGCCGCGGTCCAAGGCGCCCGGGATTTGACTGGGCTGATCGCCATCGCGCTCGCCGGCTTCGCCATCGTGTTCGGCGCGAGGCGCTACGACGCAACGGGACGAAACGGCGGCCTTGTCGCGGCGCTCGCGGTCGACTCGGTCGTGAAATTCGCTGCGCTCATCGCGGTTGCAGTTTTCGCCTGCGTGACGCTGCTCGGCCCGGAACGCGCGGCGCTGCGGATCGGCGTCGCCGAAGTCCAGGCGCTGTTCTCGGCGCGCAATCTCAAGTTCGATTTTGTAACGATTACGGCGCTCTCTATGGCGGCCACCATCTGTCTGACGCGGATGTTCTATGTCGGCGTCGTTGAATGTCGCGACCCAGCGCATGTGCGTGCGGCGCGTTGGCCATTTGCGATTTACCTGGGGGTGCTTGCGCTTGCGGCCCTGCCGATTGCCGCGCTCGGCGTTGGCGTGATCGGACCGCGCGCTGCGCCTGACCTCTACGTCCTCTTGACGCCGCTGGCCGAAGGCGCGCCGGGCCTTGCGCTCTTCGCCTTCATCGGCGGGCTCTCGGCGTCGTTCGCGATGGCGATTACCACCGCCGTGTCGCTCGCGATCATGGTGTCCAACGACCTTATCGCGCCGATTCTGCTGCGTAGCTCCGCCGTCGCGCGCGGCGCGGATATCGGGCGTTTGCTGCTGCATACGCGCCGCAGCGCGATCATCGTCATTCTCGGCCTCGCCTGGCTCTATCACATGGCGTCGCGCCAGGAAGGGGCGCTCGCCACCTTCGGCGTCATCGCCTTCGCCGGCATGGCGCAGGTGGCGCCTGCGCTGCTCGGCGGCGTCTTCTGGCGTCGCGGAACCGTGCATGCTGCGCGCGTCGCCCTGGCGGCCGGGCTTGGCCTGTGGGCCTACACGCTGCTGATCCCCTCGATGCTGCGCGATGTTTCCTCGTCGGCGTTCGCCCTCGTGTTCGACGGATGGCTGCATCCGCACGCTTTGCTCCATCTTTCCGGACCAGATCCGCTGACGCACGGCGCGGTCTGGAGCCTTGGCGTCAACGTGGCGCTTTACGTGGGCCTTTCGTTGTTTGGTCGGACCTCGCCCGTGGAGGCGCCGGCGCGGGTGGCCTCGCGGTTCGGGCCGGTCGCCACGATTGGCGATCTCCAGCGGTTCGCGGCGCGTTTCGTCGGCAGCGAGGCTGCGCATTCCGAATTCGCGGCGTTCGCCCACCAGCGCGGTCGCGCCTTCAAGGGCTCTGAGCCTGTGACCGGCGATGCGGCTCGGCTCGCCGAGCGTCTGGTCGCCGGGGTGATCGGCGCGCCGTCTGCGCGCGTCATCACCGCTTCGGCGTTGTCCGGCGCGGCGTTGAACGTCGGCGAAGTCGTGCATCTCCTTGATGAAGCCAGCCACGAGTTGCACTTCTCGCGCGAGATTCTTTCTTCGACGATGAACGCCATTTCACAGGGCGTCAGCGTCGTCGATTCGGACCTGCGTCTGGTGGCGTGGAACGCGCGGTATCTCGAGATGTTCGAGTTTCCGCCTGGCTTCATCGCGGTCGGCCGTCCGATCGCCGACGTGATCAGATGGAACGCCGAACGCGGCGAATGCGGACCAGGCGAGGTCGAAGCGCACGTCGCCAAGCGGGTCGCCGCCATGCGACGCAACGAGACCCATGCCTACGAGCGTCTGCGCCCGAACGGCATGGTGCTCAAGACGTTGGGCAATCCAATGCCCGGCGGCGGTTACGTGACGACGTTCACCGACATCACCGCCGAAAAGCAGGCGCAGGCGCAGCTCGAGGCCGCCAACGAAAGTCTGGAAGAACGCGTCGCCGAGCGCACGGACGCGCTGCGAATGGAAGCCGAACGCAACCAGAAACTCGCCGAAGAACTGATGGCCGCCAAACGCGCTGCGGAAGAGGCGGCGCTCGGCAAGACGAAGTTCCTCGCCGCCGCGAGCCATGACCTTTTGCAGCCTATGCATGCCGCGCGACTCTTCTCGCAGGCTCTCGCGGATATGCTCGCCGACCGCCCCGAGGCGAAGGCGCTCTCCAGCAAAGTCGATCGTTCGATCGGCGCCGCCGATCAATTGTTGCGCGCGCTCCTCGACATTTCCCGCCTCGAGGCCGGCGGCATCCGCAACAACCCCGTGACCTTCAACGCCGCGACGTTGATCGAGGAATTGTTCGCCGAACTGGAGCCGGCCGCGGCGATGCGCGGGCTTACGCTGCGATCGTTCACGTCCGACGCCTACGTGCGCGCCGACCGCACGCTTCTGCGCTCTGTCCTGCAGAACTTCTTGACCAATGCGCTGCGCTACACGCGAACAGGTGGGGTTTTGATCGGCGTGCGTCGACGCGGTGCGCGCGTCCGGATCGAGGTTTGGGACACCGGGCCTGGCATTCCCGAAGACATGCGCGCCGCGATTTTTCAGGAGTTCCGTCGCATCGATCATCCGGGCGCGGAAAAAGGCGCGGGCCTCGGCCTCGCCATCGTCGAGCGCGCCGCGCGCGTCATGGGCGCGCGGATCTATCTCGCCGCGCGCGTCGGCAAGGGCTCCATATTCGCCGTCGAGATCGACGCTGCGGCGGCGCCGGCGCCACAGCGTGTGGTCCTCGCAGCCGGCGAAGAGGACCTCGCTGGCCTCCGCGTGCTTTGCGTCGACAATGAAGCCGCGATCCTTGAAGGGTTGGGGGCGTTGCTGCGCGGTTGGGGGTGCGAGACGCGCCTGGCAGCCGGATATTCCGAAGCCGTAAAGGCATGCGAGGGGTTCGATCTCGACGTTGCGCTGGTGGATCTCCACCTCGATGGACCCGAAACCGGGCTCGACATTCTCGCGGCGCTCGACATCGGGGCGCGTGGTTGCAGAGCGGCGATCATTACGGCGGATCCGTCGCCTGACGCGGCGCGCGAGACGCGGCGTCTCGGCGCCGACCTCGTGCGCAAGCCTGTCGATCCGCAGCGTTTGCGCGCCTTTCTGGCCAGCGCGCGGGCTCAGCCCAGGGCGCGGAAGAGCGCTTCGACGAGCGGCTCGTCGGCCGGGGGCATGGCGTAGGCGCGCAGGTCCTGGACACTTGCCCAGGCGATTGCCGGCGCCTCCACGGCCCGCGGTTCGCCCCGCCAGCGCCGGACGATGAAGAGCGGCATCAGGAGATGGAAATCATCGTAGGCGTGGCTCGCGAACGTCAGCGGTTCGAGCGCGCCGTGGTCAACCTCAACGTCCAGTTCTTCGCGGACTTCGCGCACGAGCGCGTCCTCCGGACGTTCGCCTACCTCGACCTTGCCGCCCGGAAACTCCCACAAACCGCCGAGCTGCTTGTTGAGCGGACGCTGGGCGATGAGGATGCGCGATTGGGGGTCGACGAAAGCGGCGGCAACCACGAGTACGAGACGCGTCACGAGCGATAATCGCCGTTGATCTCGATGTAGCGCTTGGTCAAGTCGCAGGTCCAAACGACGGCGCCGCCGGCTGCAAGCCCGACGTCGACGAGAATGTCCACGGAGCGTCCGGCGAAATGCGCGTCGACGGCTTTTTCGTCATAGGCGATGGCGCCGCCATCGCGGGCGGTCCAGACGCCGCCCATGCGGATCGCGAGCTTTTCGAGCGCGATCGGTTCGCCGGATTTGCCGACTGCCATCACGACGCGGCCCCAATTGGCGTCGCCGCCGGCCACGGCGGTCTTGAGGAGCGGGGAATTGCCGATCGCCAGGCCGATGCGACGGGCCGAGGCGTCGTTCGCCGCGCCCGTGATCTCGATGCGGATGATTTTTTCCGCGCCTTCGCCGTCCTTCACCACCTGCAGCGCCAAGTCGAGCATAGTTTCGTGCAAAGCGGCTTCGAAGACCGCCAAACGCGGGTCGCGCGGGTCTTCGATCCGCGGCGCGCCTGAGGCGCCGGTCGCGAACAGGAGGAGGGTGTCGCTCGTGGAGGTGTCGCCGTCGACGGTGATCGTGTTGAAGGTCAAATCGACGTGCTTCGAAATGAGCGCCTGGACAACCGCCGGCGATAGATCAGCGTCGGTGAATAGAAAGACCAGCATCGTCGCCATGTTCGGCGCAATCATGCCCGAGCCCTTGGCGATCCCGGCGATATGGACGTCGACGCCGTCGATCGCGACCGTACGCCCCGCGCCTTTCGGATAGGTGTCGGTGGTGGCGATCGCGCCGGCCAGTCGCGGCCATTCCGGCGCATCGAGCGCGGCCCACACGGGCGGTATGCAATCGGCCACCTTGTTCGGCGGCAGGGGTTGGCCAATCACGCCGGTGGCGGCGAGAAACACTTCGTCAGATGGACAGTGGGCGAGACCGGTAATCGTCGCCACCGTGGCGGCGTTCTTCGCGGCGCCGGCGGCTCCCGTAAAGGCATTCGAATTGCCGGCATTTACGACTAGGGCCTGCGCGCGGCCACCGCCTGCGACGAGCGCACGGCGGCACCAATCGACGTCGGGAGAGCGCGTCGACGAGGTCGTGAACGCGCCGCCGACGCTGGCTCCATTCGGGAAATGCGCCACGAGCAACTCGTCGCGCATGTGCTTGTAGAGACCAACCCTGCCGACGCCAGCGCGCATCCCGCGCACCGGGGGAAGGTCTGGGAACCGCTCGGGCGCGAGCGGGGATTTGCCATGGCTCACGTTTCGCGCTCGCTGGGCTTGGGAGGCGGAGCCGGAATCTCCTCCGGCGCCGGCTTGAGCGGCAAGGGGCCGGGCTTGGATTGAGCCGCAGGGGGCTTGGCGGGCGCTGGCGGCAGCGGGCGCGGCAGCGGCAGCGGTAGGATCTGCGGTCCAGCGGCGGGGGCAGGCTCGGCGGCGGCCGATCCCGGATCGACCGGCGCTGGCGCCGGCGCCGGCGGCTCGCCAGTTCCGGCTTCGGCGGGGGCGTCGAGGCCGGGGCGTGCGGCGACGCCAGGACGGCGCTGGTCGTCGACGAACAATTCGATCCGGGCGGCGTTGCGCAGCCGCTCCACGACGCGTCGTTGCTCAGGAAACCAGAGGTTAGACTCAAGCTGGCTGCGCATGCTTTCCAAAGATGGCGGCTCCTGCTGGCGACGCTCCTCGACGCGCACCAGATGCCAGCCGATATCGGACTGAACCGGCCCGACGACCTGGCCGATCGGCGCGGTCTTCATGATGTCCTGCAGAGCTTCCGGGTAGTTATCCGGAACCTTGAACCCGAGATCGCCGCCTTCGCCGCCCGTCGTGCGGTCGATGCTGACTTCGTAGGCGACAGTTTCGAAGGGTTCGCCGCGATCGAGCCGTAGTTTGGCCGCGATCGCAGCCTCCTTGGTGCCCAACAGGATGTGTCGAGCGTGGACGAGCTGGCCGCGCCCAAGCAGCTTGAGGTTTTCCCGATAGAACCGCTTCACAGCGGCGTCGGTCAGGATGGTGTCGCGCAGATGCTCGTTCAGCACGTTGGCCAGGATGCGCTCGCGGGCGATTTCGAGGCGGTGCTTGACGTCAGACGATTTGTCGAGCCCGCGCGCTTCGGCTTCCTGAGCCAGCAGCCGCGTCTCGATAAGGTCTTGCAAAATCTGATAAAACTCATCGCTGTTCGGGTTGATTTCTTCGCCGAGCTTCAATTGCCCGCGCACGACCGCTTCAACGGTCACGTCATCGACGAAGATCGGTTTGCCGTTGACGGTCGCAGCGACGACCGGGTCTTGGCCGCGCCGGACCTCTTTGGACAGCGTAGAAACGTCCTGGCCACCCTGATCGCAGGCCATCAGGCCAACGCCCAACGCCAATCCAAGGATGGCGGCCGCAGCGATTTTCATCTTCATGGAGCACCCGCCCTATGTGAAGCCCCCTGCAAGAGCGAGGCCGCTGGGCCACGTCCTCCTGCCGCGCCGCCATACGCGGTTCCGGTTGCATTGACACCGGTTTGCAGCGTCCTTAAGTCTCGCGAATGCGCGAGTCGAGAGCAATTTCGCATGCGCCGTCCGCGCGATGCGGTCGCGCGGCAGCACCTTGTGCGGCCGCTCTCATCCACCCTGCCCAATTTCGCGGCGCGCCTTCCAAGGGCGCAATTTCGGGTTAAGATCGCGTCATGTTGACTTTGGCCAAGAAGCTGTTCGGCTCGGTAAACGAGCGCAAGGTGCGGCACCTCAAGAGCGCGGTCGCGCGCATCAATGCGCTCGAGCAGAACTTCGAGGCCCTCTCGGACGAGGCCCTTCGCAACAAGACGAACGAGTATCGCCAAAGGCTCGCGCGCGGCGCGAAGCTCGACGATCTGCTCCCGGAGGCCTTCGCAACCGTTCGCGAGGCCGCCAAGCGCACGCTCAACATGCGCCATTTCGACACCCAGCTGATGGGCGGCATGGTGCTGCACCTTGGCAAGATTGCGGAAATGCGGACCGGCGAGGGCAAGACCCTCGTTGCGACCTTGCCCGTTTACCTCAATGCGCTCGAGGCCCGCGGCGTCCACGTCATCACGGTCAACGATTACCTCGCCAAGCGCGACGCCGAATGGATGGGACAGGTCTACAAATTCCTCGGCCTGTCGATCGGCACGATCGTCCATGGTTTGTATGACAACGAGCGCCGCCAGTCCTACGCGGCCGACGTGACCTACGGCACGAACAACGAGTTCGGCTTCGATTATCTGCGCGACAACATGAAGTACGCGCTGAACGAGATGGTTCAGCGCGGCCATCGCTTCGCGATCGTCGACGAAGTCGATTCGATCCTGGTCGACGAGGCGCGCACCCCGCTGATCATTTCCGGGCCGACGGACGATCGCTCCGACCTGTACCGGCAGATCGATCTCTTGATCCCGGATCTCTCGGCCGAACATTTCGAGATCGACGAAAAGCAACGCCAAGTCGTCTTCACCGAAAACGGGCAGGAGTTCATCGAGCAGGAACTCGCCTCCCGCGGCGTTCTTGAAGGATCGCTCTACGAGCCTGGCAACGTCTCGATCGTTCACCACGTCAACCAGGCGTTGCGGGCCCACAAGCTGTTCCTCCGCGACAAAGACTATATCGTCAAAGACAACGAAGTCGTTCTGATCGACGAATTCACCGGCCGCATGATGCAGGGCCGACGTCTCTCGGAAGGCCTGCACCAGGCGATCGAGGCGAAAGAGCGCGTCGACATTCAACCCGAAAACCAGACGCTCGCGTCGATCACATTCCAGAACTATTTCCGGCTCTACGACAAACTCGCCGGCATGACCGGTACGGCGTCGACGGAAGCCCAGGAGTTCCAGGAAATCTACCGGCTCGACGTCGTTGAGATTCCGACGAACCGGAAGGTTCAACGATTGGACATCGACGACGAGGTCTATCGGACGGCGTCCGAGAAGTACGACGCGATCCTCGCTGACGTCGAAGAGACCTACAAGCGCGGCCAGCCGATCCTCGTCGGCACAGTCTCGATCGACAAGTCTGAGAAGCTTTCGGAGATCCTGAAGGCGCGGGGCATCCCGCACCAGGTCCTGAACGCGCGGTATCACGAGCAGGAAGCCGAAATCGTCGCCCAGGCGGGCGTGCCCGGCGCCGTTACGATCGCCACCAACATGGCCGGTCGCGGGACCGATATTCAGCTGGGCGGCAATCTCGATATGCGGATCCGCCAGGAGCGGCAGAAAATCGAGCGCGCCTGGGGGCGCGAGATGGCGCAAGAAGAGCTCGCCGCGCTGCGCCGCGAACTTTCCAACGACATCGAGTCGAAGAAGAAGGTCGCGCTCGAAGCGGGCGGTCTTTACGTGCTTGGCACGGAGCGTCACGAAAGCCGCCGGATCGACAACCAGCTCCGTGGCCGTACGGGTCGTCAGGGCGATCCCGGCAAATCGAAATTCTACATCTGCCTCGAGGACGATCTGCTGCGCATCTTCGCGGCCGAACGCCTTGACGCGATCATGCGCGGCCTTGGCATCAAAGAGGGCGAGGCGATCGTCCACCCGTGGATGAACAAGGCGCTCGAAACGTCGCAACGGCGCGTCGAGCAACGCAACTTCGAAATCCGCAAGAACCTGCTGAAGTTCGACGACGTCATCAACGATCAGCGCAAGGCGATCTTCGATCAGCGCATCGAATTCATGCGTACAGCGGACGTTTCGATGATTGTGCGCGACATGCGCCACGACGTGGCCGACCGCCTTGTCGCGCGCTGCATGCCGGAAAAGGCCTATGTCGAGCAGTGGGACATCCGCGGGCTCGACGAGGACATGCGTGACATTTTCGGCCTCGCATTGCCGATCCCCGCCTGGGCGCGGGAAGAAGGCATCGCCAACGAGGAAATCAGCGAACGGATCGTCAAGGAAGTCGATCGCGCCTTCGCCTCGAAAGTGGCCGCGCTTGGGCCCGAACGGATGCGCTGGATCGAAAAGCAGGTTCTCCTCCAGATCCTCGACATGCGCTGGCGCGAGCACCTCTCATTGCTCGATCACTTGCGCTCCGTGATCCATCTGCGCGGCTATGCGCAGCGCGATCCGCTGAATGAGTTCAAGAGCGAGGCCTTCACCTTGTTCGAGCGCATGCTGCTCGATCTGCGGACGTCGGTGACGCGGTCGCTCATGCGCCTGCAAGTCGACGGCGAGGACCCGGCCGAGCCCGCGCCCGTTCAGACGATCGAAGTCCATCAGGACCCGATCACCGGCGAAAACGAGATGGATGGCGCCTCCGATCCGTCCGCGCGCTTCGATCGCGGCGATCCGCGCACCTGGGGCAAGATCGCGCGCAATGCTCCATGCCCCTGCGGTTCGGGTAAAAAGTTCAAGCACTGCCACGGCGACGTCGGCGCGACCGCCAACGCCTGATCCTGGGCGCGGACGCGCGGCCGCCGTTGCGTGCGATGTCGCAAAAGTCACTGCGTTGCGATGGACGCAGGCGCCATCCTTGGGTACCGCTCCCTCGTCAGAGGAGGGTTACCATGACGATCCGACGCAATTTCATGGCGGGCTGCGCCGCCGCGCTGGTCGCGCTGAGCTTGACGGTCGAGGCCGACGCGAGGACCAAGAAAAAGCCGGCCCCGGTCGATCCGGCGATTGTCGCCGTTCAAGCGCTCGATCCCACCACGGCGGCTGCGCTCGACGCCGCGATCGCCGGCGCCCATCGCTCTGAGGCGAACAAGGCGCGCGACCAGTTCCGCCGGCCGAAAGAGACGCTCGCCTTCTTCGGTCTCAAGCCCGACATGAAGGTGCTCGAAGTCATTCCAGGCGGCGGCTGGTTTACTGAAATCCTGGCGCCGACGCTGCGCGAGAAAGGCCAGCTCACGATCACAGGCGGCAATCCCAATGCAGCCAGCGGTCGCCAGGGCCTGTCGACGCTGCTGGCCAAGTTCGCCAAGGACAAGGACGTCTACGACAAAGTCCAATTCACCGGGACTTGGCGGGCGCAAGAAGAGCGCGTCCAGCCCGGAACGCTCGACATGGTCGTGACATTCCGGAACGTCCACAACCTCGTCTACAACAAGGTCGCCGAACAGCAATTCAAGGATTGGCACGCCATGCTGAAGCCCGGCGGCGTGCTCGGCATCGAGGAACACCGCTGGCCCGAAGGCAAGCCGAACGACGTCAAGCCGAACGGACGCTCCGGCAACGGATATCTCACCGAAACCGAAGTGATCGCCTTGGCGACCGCAGCTGGCTTCAAGCTGGTCGCCAAATCCGAGATCAACGCCAATCCGAAGGACACAAAGGACTATGCCAACGGCGTGTGGGCCCTGCCGCCGACGCTCGCCGGCGGCGACGTCGACAAGGACAAGTTCCTCGCCATTGGCGAAAGCGACCGCATGGTGCTGAAGTTCGTCAAGCCGGCGGCTTGATCTGACTAAACCCGGCGTCCCGGATTGCGTTCAGCGCAACTCCGGGGCGCCGGATGAGTTTCACGCAATGACATCGAGACGCGCGAGCCCGCGGAAGAACGGCAACGTGCGCCATTCGAAATCTTCGTGTGCGAGCCGCAGGTTCGGCCAGCGTGCGAAAATCCCCTTGAGGGCGGCCGCAGCTTCGATGCGGGCCAAGGGCGCGCCGATGCAGATGTGGGATCCGCCGCCGAACGCCACATGCGGCGCCGTGTGCGGGCGGGCGGGATCGAAAACGTCCGGGTTCGGAAATACTGCAGGGTCGCGATTGGCGGCGCGCAGCGACGTCATGACATGCTGGCGCGCCTTCACCGGGCAGCCGGCGAGATCGCGGTCTTCCATGACGACGCGGCCCGTGATGTCGATCGGCGGATCGTACCGCAGCGTCTCCTCCACGACGGCCGAAGCCAGACCCGGATCGGCCTTGAAGGCTGCAAGTTGGTCGGGGTTCGTGAGGAGCAGGCGCACGGCCATTGAAATCAGATCGGTCGTCGTCAAATTGCCGCCGATCAGCAGCGCGGCCAAGTTAACGCTGATCTCGGCGTCCGACAGCGGCGCGCCTTCAGCCTGCAACCGCACCATATCGGAGATCAGGTCGTCTTCAGGCGCGCTGCGCCGCGCCGCCATCAGGCCGAGGAAATAGTCGTCGAGCGCGCCGGCTGCGGCGACCATCTGCGCCGTCTGTTCCGCCGATTTCATTGGGTAAAGCCCCAGGATCGCGCCTTCGGACCATTCCCTGAACTCGGCGAGGCGATGTTCCTCGACGCCGAGAATGCGCGCGATGGCGAGGATTGGGATAGGAATCGCCACGTCCGCCACGAGATCGAAGCGGTCAGACGTCACGCCGGCCAGCACGCTGTCCACGACCGCTTCGATGCGCTGCTTCATCGCCGCGACGCGCGCATAGAACGCCTTCGCCAGCGGCTCGCGCACGCGCTGGTGGTCCGGGTCGTCCATGAACAGGATCGTGCCGGCCTCCTCGAAGCTCTTCGGCATGCCTTGCGTGCGAACCGCGAGCAGTTTGGTGTGGGAGCCGTCCTCGACATTGGACGGATGGCGCGCCAGCGACCGATCATTGACGACCGCGCGCACATCGGCGTGGCGCGTGAAGAACCAGGTTTTCGCGATCTCGTCGCGGAAATGCGGACACGTCTCGCGCAGGTCGGCCAGCCGCGCATGCGGGTCGGCGCGCGCCTCCGGGTCGAGGGCGCTGGTCTGCAGCACGCTCGTCAAGGGCGGGCGGGGGGCGAGATCGTCGGCCATGGAAGCCTCCGGAGACGCCTGCGATCCAGGCGGGCGCAGGCTCACCGAGGCGCGCTGTCCCGTCAACCAATGATCAGCGGCGTCGTCGGTCGGATGCCGTTTCCCCTGCCAGGCCGCCTGGCGCCGCTCGTCGCGCGCATTCCATTGACCCTCCGAACGGCGATCGGCCTTATGGCGCCATGTCCGACGCCGCCCCGCCCGCGCCGCCGCCCAAGAAGCAAGCTGTCGTGCTGATCCACGGCATCGGCGAACAACGGCCGATGACGACGCTGTGGCAGCTCGTCGATCTCGTCTGGACGCATGCCCCGCGCAGGCCCGGCGCCCCGCCGCGCGCCGTTTATTCGGAGCCGGACGAAATGTCTGGCGTGTTCGAGCTGCGCCGGCTCTCGACCAACCAGAACGCCTATGGCAAGCGCACAGACTTCTTCGAGTATTATTGGGCGCACCTCATGCACGGCAATGAGTGGCGCGACGTCCTCGCCTGGCTCTCGAACCTTGCGACCCGCCGCAAGGCGCAGGTGCCGCCGCCCCTCCAAAAGGCCTGGATGACGATCCGCACGATCGGGTTTGCGACGCCGTTCTTCCTGTTCGTGTTTTCCGGCGGAGCCATCTTCACCGGCGCCACTGGCCATGGCGCATCGTTCGCCGTGCTGTTTACCCTGTTGTGTGTTGCGTTCATCGCCCTCATCGCGCTCGATCAGGTGTTCGTTAGCCCGGTGCTCGGGGACGCCGCGCGGTACTTGCGTCCGACGCCCAAGAATATCGGTTGCCGCCAGGAAATCCGCGCGCGCGGCCTCAAACTGCTCGAGGCGCTGCACGACAGCGGCAAGTACGACCGCATCGTGCTCGTCGGCCATTCGTTGGGCGGCGTCATCGCCTATGAACTCGTGTGCCACTTTTGGGGCCGCCGCCACCGCGACCTCGCGCGGGGCGGCGCGGTCGGCGATGCGCTGGAGAAGGTCGAACAGGCCGGACTCGCGCTGTTGAACGATCCGGCATCGGAGAGCCTGCAGGACGCCTGGCGCGATGCGCAGTCCGACTATTCCGCGGCTCTGCGTGATGCAGGGACTTGGCTGGTGAGCGATCTCGTGACGCTGGGATCGCCGATCGCCCACGCCGACACCGTGATTGCATCGGATCCGGACGATTTCGAGGTCCTCAAAGAGCGCCGCGAGCTGCTCGCTGCGCCGCCCTGGTATGAGGTCTTCCATTCCGGCCGCCGGCGCTTCTCCTATTGCCGCCAGCCCGGGCTCGCCGACGACCCGCAAGCCGAGCCGCGCGCGCCGCACAATTCGGCCGCGTTCGCCGCTGTGCGCTGGACGAACATCTATTTTCCGATGCAGGGGATCATGCGCGGCGATCTGATCGGCGGGCCGGCCTCGCGCATCTTCGGGCCGGGCGTGAAGGATATCGCGGCCCGCACCCCGCGCGTCGGGGGCTGGTTTCCTCACCTCGACTATTTCCGCCTGGAAGACGAGGGGCCCTGGGGCGATGCGGCTTGGGCCGACCACCGTGTTGCCCTGAGAGACGCCTTGGGTCTTGAAACTGCCCCATAAACCGTGCCCGTAGGGCGTTTTGCCGGCGTCGATGCGTCGCGCGGGTCTTGGACTTTCCGGATGAGTATGGATCTCGACGTCGCCCGATTGACCAAGAATTACGGATCGCACCGCGCGGTCGACGAGGTCAGCTTCACAGCACCTGCGGGCAAGATTTGCGGCATCCTCGGCCCCAACGGCGCTGGGAAGTCATCGACGATCCGCATGATCGTTGGGATCGTCGCGCCAACCTCGGGCCAGGTGCTGTTCGGCGGCGCCGCCCTGGACCGCCGCGCCCTGCGCGCCGTCGGCTATCTCCCCGAAGAGCGCGGCCTCTACAGGACGATGACTCCGCTTTCGACGCTCATCTATTTTGCCCGGCTCAAGGGCATGAAAATGGGCGACGCGAAGCGCAGGGCCTTGGAGTTGCTCACCGCGCACGGACTCGACGGCTTCGCGCGAAAGCGGATCAAGACGCTGTCGAAGGGCATGGCGCAGAAAATTCAGCTGCTCGCCGCGATCGCGCACCGGCCCCGTCTTGTCATCCTCGACGAGCCCTTTTCTGGCCTCGACCCGGTCAACCAGGCGGGCGTCGAGACGATGATCCGCGGTCTGGCCGAGGAGGGCTGCACGGTGCTGTTTTCGACGCACATCATGGAACACGCCGAGCGCATGTGCGACCGCGTGGTCCTGATCGCCCAGGGGCGCTTAGCGTTTGAAGGCGCGGTCTCGGAGGCGCTGGCCGCCGCGCCGCGCGTCGCGCACCTGGAGACCGAAGGCGCGTTTGACCTCGCCGCTGCGCTCGCCGGTCAAGGGTTCAACCTAGAACGCGAGCGGGTCCTTCCCGATCGCATCCGTTGGCGCGCGCCCTTGGACGCGCCCGATTCCTCGCGGCGGCTCCTGGCGGCTTGCGTGTCGAGCGGCGCGCCCCTCGTCTTGTTCGAACCGACGCGCGCGACATTGCACGACGCTTTCGTGAGGCTGGTCGGCGCTCAGGCCGCGCCGCCGCGCCCCGATCCGGAGACCGGCTGGCGCCAAGTCGAACGCGAGGCCCGTCATGCTTGAGATTCTGCTCGTCGCACGCCGCGAATATCTGGCCTACGTGGGCGCCTGGGGGTTCTGGCTGTCGCTGATCACCACGCCGCTCCTGCTTGCTGTGATGATCGGCGCGCCGATCCTGCTTCGCCAGGCTGAGCCGGAGCGGCGCATCGCGGTCATTGCCGAGCCCGCCGATGTCGCAGCGCTGGAGCGCGCCTTCTCGGATCAAAGCGAAGGCGCCGTTGGCGCCCGCTACCGGATCGTGCGGACGCCGGAGACCGATCCGAAAGCCTTGGCCACGGCGTTGACTGGCCAGGGCGACGACGCCCTGTTCGGCGCCCTGGTCGTGCGGCGCACGGCGAGCGGCGTCGACCTGCAGTATTGGAGCGCCAACCTCACCGATCGCGCGCCGTTGCAAAAGGCCAAAGAGGCGATCGGCGAGAGCATGCGGCGTAGCGTTCTGGCGTCGCGCGGCGTCGCCGAGACCGACATCGCCTGGATTCAAAAGCTCGCGCCGAAGGTCAGCCAGTTCGACCCACGCGCAGCGCCGGGCGCCGGCGAGGTCTCGGCGAAGGATCGCGCGCCGATGGTCGCGGCCCTGCTCGCGGCATTCCTGCTTTGGACGGCGGTCTTTTCGATCGCCAACATGCTGCTCTCGGGCGTGATCGAGGAGAAATCGAGCCGCGTGCTCGATACGCTGCTCACCAGCGCGTCGCCCGTCCAGATCCTGGCGGGGAAGCTGCTCGGCGTGGCGAGCTTGAGCGTAACTCTGTTTGGCGTCTGGGGACTTGCAGGCGCAGCGCTCGCGCCGTTGGCGGCGTCTTCGGCGTCGCCCAGCGCGCTGGAAGCGTTCCGATCGGTCGCGAACCCGCAATTGCTTGGCCTGTTCGCGGTCTGCTTTCTCGCCGGCTATCTGATGTTCGGCGCGCTCTTCCTGGCGATCGGGTCTCTGTGCGAGTCGATGCAGGAGGCGCAGACGTTGCTCGGGCCAGTGATCCTGGTCTTGATTATGCCCGTCCTGACGTTCGCGCCGGCCTTCGAAAACCCGGCCTCACCGGTCGTGCGGATCGCGTCGTGGATTCCACTCTTCACGCCGTTCCTGACGCCATTGCGCGCTGCGGCCGGGCTCGATCCGGTCGAGGCTGCGGGGCTGGTTGCGGTGATGGGGGCGGCGATCGTCCTGATCCTGATCGGCGCGGGGCGGGTCTTCCAGGCCGGAGTCAGCGGTGCGGCAACCGCAGCCGATATCCGCAAGCGGTTCGCGCCGCGCTTGAAGGCAAGCTGACGCCGCAGCGGTGTTCGCTGAAACGGTCGCGCCAAAGACAAAAGCCGGTCGGACCGACCGGCTTCAGCTTCGACCAAAACCCATACCGGGCGCGGGCCCAAGCCCACCGCCCGCCGGTTTTACTTTTTCGGAAGGAGACCTTCGCGCTGCGCCCGCTTGCGCGCCAGCTTACGGGCCCGGCGAACCGCTTCAGCAGCCTCACGCGCCCGCTTTTCGGAAGGCTTTTCGTAATGATTGCGGCGCTTCATTTCGCGGAAAGTGCCTTCCCGCTGCATCTTCTTCTTGAGGGCCTTCAACGCCTGATCGACGTTGTTGTCCCGAACGAAAATCTGAACCAGGGCCCGTCCTCCTCGATGCGCCACGGATTTTGGACGCGGGGACGTGAATATCCCCACCGTTCCGCGACCGCCGAACTGCGCGAAGGGCTCCGATACCAAAAGGCGGGCCTTGTGTCTATCGCCGGGAGGGCGGACGGCGCATGCGCCCCTTCGCCGCCCGAGCCGCCTCCAATGCGGCGCTTCGCCCCTTCAGAACCTGCAGCCGGCGCTCTAAGTTGTCGCCATGGCGATTGAAACTCCCTCCGCCGCCCTGCGGGCGCGCTTGCTGGACGCAATGATGCACGAGGCCGCGCGCCTGGGGTGGACGGGCGCCGCTGTGGCCGCCGCCGCCCGCACCGCGGGTCTTACCGAGGCCGAAGCGCACCTTGCAGCGCCGGGCGGCGCGGTGGAGCTGCTCGAGGCTTTTGCTGCTTGGGCCGATGACCAAATGGTGGACGGTCTCGCGCGCCTCGATATGCCGCGCATGAAGATCCGCGAAAAGGTCACTGCCGCGATCCGCCTGCGGCTCGAAGCAGCCGAACCGTTCAAACACGCCGCGCGCCGCGGCGCCCGGCTTCTGGCGGTTCGCCGGATGGCCCCTTTAGCGGCGCGATTGGGCTGGGCGACCGCCGACAGGATCTGGCGCGCGCTCGGCGACGTCAGCACGGACGGCAATTATTACTCCAAGCGCGCCATCTTGTCGGCCGTCCATACGGCTGTGTTCGCCCGCTGGCTGGTCGACGCCAGTCCCGGACACGCGGACACTTGGTTCTTTCTCGACCGACGCATAGAAAACGTGATGCAGTTCGAGAAGATGAAGGGGCGTGCAGCCACTGTGGGTCTTGCGGCGCGGCTCGCGCTGGCGCGGGTTGCGCGCTGGCGTTACGGCAATGGCGCCGCCTGAGGGCGGCGCCCACAAAAAAGCCCGCTCCGCCGATGGTCCGACGGCGACGGGCTCTCAAATACGCCTACGCGTTTAGCCTCAGTCGGCGGCGGCGGCGAAGTTTGCGTTCTCGTTCAGAAAGCGCTCCAGGTCCTTGACCGTAATGCGCCATTCGCGACCGAACTTAATCGCCCGCAATTTGCCATGGCGAATCCAGGCCCGGATGGTGCTTTCCTTGACCTTGAGATGCTCAGCCGTCTCATGCACCGTCAACAATGGCCTGTTCATCATTGGCCAAACCCCTCACTAAACGCGACTCATTCTAGACAAGCGCCCGCAGATTGGACAGAGGAATTGTCCACATTGCGGTCGGTGCGACGTTACGGCCGATTTTCGCGATCGGCGCGAGTCTGGTCAGACCGAATCGCCCAGCACCGTGACATGGCCCATCTTTCGTCCCGGCCTGATGTCGCGCTTGCCGTACAGATGCACCTTCGCGTTGGAGGCGGCGGCGAAGTTTGGCCACGCGAGGACATCGTCACCGATCAGATTGATCATGCGCGCCGCCGCTCTGCGGGACGGATCGCCCAGCGGCCAGCCGGCCACCGCCCGTATGTGCTGCTCAAATTGGCCAGTTGCGCAGGCGTCCGGCGTCCAATGTCCCGAATTGTGCACGCGCGGGGCCATCTCGTTGGCGAGCAGGGTCATGTCCGGCAGCACGAACAATTCGAGCGCGAGGACGCCGACGTAGTCCAGTCGCTCCACCAATGCGCTGGCGTAGGAGAAGGCTTGCGCCGCGGTTTCCGGCGTAAGCGCCGCGGGTGCAATCGTTTCGACGAGAATGCCGTCGCTGTGTCGGTTTTCGCAAAGGTCGTAGCAGCGGACCGCCCCGTCGACGCTTCGAGCGGCGACGACCGAGCATTCGCGTTCAAAGCCGGCGGCGGCCTCTAGGATCGCCGGCGCCGCGCCGATCGCGTCCCAGGCTGCGGTGGCCTCGCTGGCGTCGCGGACCCAGATTTGCCCTTTGCCATCATAGCCAAAGCGCCGCGTCTTGAGCAGCGCCGGGGCGCCCAGGGCCAGCAGCGCCGACGCGATGTCGGCAGGACCGTCGATGGCGCGATAAGCGACGGTTGGAACGCCTGCGGCGTTCAAAAAGGCCTTTTCGGCAAGTCGGTCCTGCGCCGTTGCGAGCGCCAAGGCTCCAGGCCGCACCACCGCGCCGGCGGCGAGCAGCGTTTCAACCGCTGCGGCCGGCACATTCTCGAACTCGAAGGTGACGACGTCGACGGCGGCCCCAAAGGCCGCCAGCGCCGCCTCGTCTTCGTACGCGGCGATGACGTGACGCGCCGCGACCCTGGAGGCTGGGCAGTCAGGCTCCGGCGCGTAGATGTGGACGTCAAATCCCAATTCGGCGGCCGCCAACGCAAGCATCCGCCCCAACTGCCCGCCGCCGAGAATGCCGATCGTCGCGCCGGGCGCCAGAATGCTCAAGGCGCGTCCTCTGTGGGGTCGAGGCCGACTGATTCGGTTTGCGCGGTGCGCCACACATCTAGGCGCGAAGCGAGCTGCGGGTCGGAAAGGGCGAGAATCGCAGCCGCCAGGAGGCCGGCATTGGCCGCGCCGGCGGGGCCGATCGCCAGCGTCGCAACCGGCACGCCCTTCGGCATCTGGACGATCGACAACAGGCTATCGACGCCCTGGAGCGCCGCGCTCTTCACCGGCACGCCGAGCACGGGCAGCGGCGTCATGGCGGCTGTCATTCCAGGCAGGTGCGCCGCGCCGCCTGCGCCGGCGATGATCACCTTCAGCCCGCGGTCCTTCGCCGATTTCGCATAGGCGACCAATCGATCCGGCGTGCGATGGGCTGAAACGACCTGCGCTTCAAAGGACACGCCGAGCGCTTCGAGCACGTTGGCCGCGTGCTTCATGGTCTCCCAATCGGATCGGCTCCCCATGATGAGGCCCACAGCGGGAGCGTCGGCGGCGGTGGGGAAATCGGGCATCAGCTCATCCGCGGTGGAGCGAAAAGAAGCGCGGCACTATAGAGGCGGACCGGGGAGCGGCAAGCGACGCGAAGGACTGGCGCGCGTACGCATCCGCCGAGCCATTGCATCCCGGCCAGATCTGTCGGACGCGTTCGAAGCACGCCGGCGACGCCGCAGCTTCAAACTGCGCAAAGGAGCCCAGCACGATGGAACTGGATCGCATTCTCGGACTGGGCCCAGTGATTTGCGTGGTCGTGATCGACGATGCGCGCGACGCCGTTGCAATCGCAGAGGCTCTGGTCGAAGAAGGCCTTCCCGCGATCGAAGTGACGCTGCGGACTCCGGCCGCTACGGCTGCGATCGCCGCCATGTCCAACGTCCAGGGAGCGGTGGTTGGCGCAGGCACCGTGCTCAATGCCGATGACGTCGCGCGCAGCATAGATTCGGGCGCCCGATTCCTGGTTTCGCCGGGGTTGACGGACAATGTCGCGAACGCAGCTGCGCAGCGCCGCGCCCCCTTGCTCGCTGGCGTCGCGAGCGCGAGCGACATCATGCGCGGCCTCGACCTCGGTCTGCGCCAATTCAAGTTCTTTCCTGCGGAAGCGAGCGGCGGCGTCAATATGCTGCGCGCCTTTCATGGTCCGTTTCCGGACGTTCGCTTTTGCCCGACCGGCGGCGTCACGGCGTTGAATGCAGCCCACTATCTCGCTTTGCCCAACGTGGCGTGCGTTGGCGGGTCGTGGATTGTCCCGCGTGGCGCGCTTGACGTCGACGCCGTGCGGCTGGCTGCACGCGCAGCCTCGGCGCTCAGCCGCCGCGGGAGCGAATCGCAGCCGTCGTAGGCCGTATCCGAGCGGCGCCGGGGCGGCCCAAAATGAGGCTCGTCCCTGAGCCGTCGCGCGCCGCCAATCAGGGGGATTCACCTGACGTTTACCACGTGCAGGCAGGGTCCCCCCATGACCGCTCCGCGCCATTCAGTTCAAGATGATCTGGCCGACCTCGCTGCACACTTCGGGTTCGAGATGGCGGCGCTGCCCAGGAACGTGCAGGACGCGTTTGCCGCCGTCATCGATGCGCTGCATGACGCCGAGGATCTCGCCGATCACGACCCACTGGCGCCGGTCCTGAACCGGCGGGCCTTCCACCGCACGTTGCAGCGGGCCTTGGCGCACGTCGAACGCTACGGCCGGAAGTCGGCGGTGCTTTATCTCGATCTCGACGACTTTAAATCGGTCAACGATCGCTACGGCCACGCGGCCGGCGACGCGGTGCTGCGCCACATTGCGCGCCTCCTCCTCGACAACGTGCGTGAAAGCGACAGCGTCGGGCGGCTCGGCGGAGATGAGTTCGGCCTGATTCTCGCGGAAGCTGGGCCCGCAGAGGCAGCGGCGAAGGCCCACGCACTGCGCGAATTGATTGCGCGAACGCCGCTCACCTTCGAAGGCGTCAGCCACTCGATCGCCGCCTCGATCGGCTGGCACGTGCTGCAAGCGCCGGATGATGTGGAAGGCGCGATCGCGCGCGCCGACGAGGCCATGTACGCGACGAAGCCGCGCTTGGCCCGCGCCGGCTGAGCCTTCGTCAGGCGATGATGTCCGGCATCAGCTGATCTTCAATCCATTGGATCTGATCGCGCAGTGTGAGCTTGCGCTTTTTCAGCCGTGCGATCTGCAAACCGTCGCCCGCCGAATCCTGCAGCGCCGCGATGGCGGCGTCGAGCGCGCGGTGCTCTTCCCGCAATTCCCCGAGCCGCACGCGCAGCGCGCGTACGTCGGGGGTGTCGTCGAAGGTTTCACTGTCGGCCGCCATGCGCGCTCGCGAAGGTCGTCGGATCGGAATGATTCAAGCTCCACCAGATCACACAGGAGCCCCCGGCGACGCAAGGTTGACGCCGGTGAACCATGTAACACGAAGTGATCGGACAGGCTCCGCCGACAATGATTGACTGAGGCGTCCGACCAGCATGGAGGCGGCTCATGGCGCTTGAAGCGCGGCTTCGCGAACTCGACAGCCGGCATCGCGATCTCGATGCGACTATCCAGCAAGAGACCCGACGACCGGCCACGGACGACGCTCGAATAGCCGCTCTCAAGCGACAGAAGCTCCGCATAAAAGAAGAGATCGAGACGCTCCGGGCGAAGCTTCGCTAGCCCTGGCGGCGCGTTCAATACAGATCGCGCATCGCGTCAAATGCGGCGTCCAATTCCGATATGCGCGCATGCATATCGGTTTGGATGTGCGGCTGCGTGGGAATGTAAAACAGCCCGCGCTCGAGGCCGGCGATCGCGCGTTCGGCGCACGCTTCCGCCGAGATCAATTGGCTCTCGAACGCGGTTTTGCGCGCGGGATCCATTCCCTCGCCGAATCGCCCGCTCGCCATCGCCGCCTGGAACGGCTCGGTCAGGACCGGACCAGGAAACAGCAGCGCTGGTGCCAGCGGACCGTCGCGCCATTCCTCGCGCATCCATTCGACGAGAATGAGAAGCGCGTGTTTCGTGGCGGCGTAGGCCCCGAGTTTCATCTCGCGGACCGCGTCGGGAATGCCGAGTGAATTTTCCGATGCTGTGAATAGAATGCGGCCGGTTCGCCCCGCCGCCTGGAGGCGACGCAAATAGGCCTGCGCGACGAACAGCGCGCTGTTGAAATTCACGCCGAACAGCAGATCGAGATTGGCTTCGGTCGTCGTCGCCAAGGCCTTGTTGCGCCCGATTCCGGCGTTCGAGCAGACGAGATCGATCGGGCCGTTGGCGGCGATCGCGGCGTCGATCATCGCCTCGACCTGGCCTTGGTCCGAGACGTCGCAGGCAATTGCCGTCGCGCCGATGGCCTGGGCTTTTAGGCGCAAGGCGTCGATCGCGACGTCCGCCGTCGAAACGCGTGCGCCCCTTGCGGCGAAAGCCGCCGCCAGAGCGCGCCCGATGCCGGACGCGGCTCCCGTCACTAAAACGTGTGCGCCGTTCCACATGAGCGATTCCCCAGCTTTCTCGTTTCGAAAGCCGAGGAGTCGCACAGGTTTGCGGGATCGCCTAGATCGGCTGGCCGCTACTGCGGCTTCCGATCAAAATGCGTTTAGCCGCCTAAGCGTCAGCCGTTTCCATCATGCCGCGCGCCGTCGCGGACTCGCGCATCGCCTTTTGCAGCTTTTCGAATGCGCGCACTTCGATTTGGCGCACGCGTTCGCGGCTCACGCCATATTCCTTGGAGAGGTCCTCGAGCGTCGCCGGTTCGTCCTTGAGACGACGCTCGCGGATGATGTGGCGCTCGCGTTCGGAGAGCGTCGCGAGCGCGGCGTTCAGGAGGCCCATGCGCGCGTCGTATTCTTCGGAATTCGCGACCGTCGATTCCTGGCTCTCGGCGTTGTCGTCGGTCAGCCAATCCTGCCATTCGGCGTCGCCTTCCACGCCGACCGGCGCGTTGAGGCTCGCGTCTGGGCCGGCGAGGCGGCGGTTCATCTGGATGACGTCGTCGTCGGTCACGGCGAGTTTGTGCGCGATCGTCTTGACGTGCTCGGGGCGAAGGTCGCCTTCCTCAAGCGCCGCCATCTCGCCCTTGAGGCGGCGGAGATTGAAGAACAGCTTCTTCTGGGCCGCGGTGGTGCCCATCTTCACGAGCGACCAGGAGCGCAGGATGTATTCCTGGATCGCGGCGCGGATCCACCACATGGCGTAGGTCGCCAGACGGAAGCCGCGCTCCGGCTCGAACTTCTTCACGGCCTGCATCAGGCCCACATTGCCTTCGCTGATCACTTCGCCGATCGGCAGGCCGTAGCCGCGATAGCCCATGGCGATCTTTGCGACGAGGCGAAGGTGTGAGGTGACGAGCTTGTGCGCGGATTGCGTATCGCCATCCTCGCGCCAGCGCTTCGCCAGCATGTATTCTTCGTCCTTGGCGAGCATGGGAAATTTGCGGATCTCCTGGAGATACCGCTGAAGCCCAAGCTCGGGCGAGAGTGCGACGGTCAATGCCGTTGAGGCCATAATCAAATCCCCTAAAGCCCGCCTGCATGGGGCCCGACAGTCGTACTACGCACCGCCGGGCCGCTCGGTTGCGAGCGGCTCGCCCCTCTATATGGGTGGCCGTCAAGCCCCCACGTCCGAGGGGCGAACGTAGAGTGAACATACCGCCTCCGGGCGGCGAAAAAAAGGCGCTTGCCGTTACGTCGCTTCAGGCCGCGCGCAAGGCTTCGAGCAAGCCGGCAAGGTCGCCCGGCAGGGGGCTTTCGAAGCGGAGCGCCGCCCCCGTGATCGGATGGGTGAAGCCCAAGACCGCCGCGTGCAGCGCCTGTCGCGAAAACGCCGCGGCCGCCGCCTTTGCCGCCTCGGCGCCGGCGCCTGAACCCTCGATCTTCAGGCCGCGAAACTTGCCGTAGACCGGGTCGCCCAGGAGCGGCGCCCCGATATGAGCCATGTGCGCGCGGATCTGGTGCGTACGACCGGTCTCCAGCCGGCACTCCACGAGCGCGGCGGCGGGGAAGCCTATCGGCGCTCCGGCGAGGCGTCCGAACGTCTCGACGATCCAGTAATGGGTCACAGCTCGCTTGCCGGCCTCACTGTTGGGATCGCGCACCACCGCCATTTTCCGCCGGTCGTCGCTTGAGCGGGCGAGGCGGGTCTCGATGATCCCGGACCGCGCCGCCGGCGCCCCGCGCGTCACGGCGAAATAGGCGCGCTCGATCGAGTGTTTGGCGAACTGGGCGCCGAGGCCTGCGTGGGTGGCGTCGTCCTTCGCGACGACGACGAGGCCGGTCGTGTCCTTGTCGATCCGATGGACGATGCCCGGGCGCGCGACGCCGCCGACGCCGGACAGCGAGCCGCGGCAATGGTGCAAAAGGGCATGCACAAGCGTCCCGCGCATTGCGCCTGGCGCGGGATGCATGGCCATGCCGGCGGCCTTGTCGATGACGGCGAGGTGCGCGTCCTCGAACACGATTGAAAGCGGAATGTCCTCAGGTTCGGGCGCGGCCGGTTCGGGCGGCGGGAGTTCGAGCACATAGCGCCCGGCGCGGACCTTCTCGGAGGCCGCCGCCACAAGCGCGCCGTCGCGATGGAGCCGTCCCTGGCCGATAAGGCCCTGGATCCGCGCACGCGAGAGGTCTGAAAAGGCGTGCGTGAGGAATGCATCGACGCGCCCGCCGGCGTCGGCGTCGCCCGCCTCGGCGACGCGAACGTCGGTTTCGCCGGCCCCGGCCGCGTCGTCTTCATCGCCCAATGCACTCATGACCTTGGCGCTAGACCCGCGAGACGGCGAAATCCAGGCGCATCGGCGCGTCAGCGAACATCCATCGTCAAAAACCCTTCATCCTCGAGACGCATGAACGTTGCGCGCGTCTGCCAAAGAACCGTCGATTTCAGTGCTGGCGAGCGCCCGCGCCTTCGAAGCGGATGCGGCGCGACGCTTCTAAGTCCATCGCCGTTGGCATAGAAGACACGCGCGGGCGCGCCAGGCGCGTCCCCCGCTCTGGGGAGGGCCACATGTTCAAGACGGATCTGACGCGCCGCGGCGCATTTGGCGCTGCGCTCGCCGGCACGGCTGCGGCCTGCGCGCCAACGCGGGCGACCGCTTATGAAGGCGCGGCGCGATTTGGCCATGGCGTTGCGTCCGGCGATCCGCGTTCGGACTCCGTCGTGATCTGGACCCGCGTCAGCCCCGAAAAGCCCGGGCCGGTGCCGGTGCGCTGGGTCGTGACGTCCGACCCGAAGCTGCGTCGCGTGGTCGCGACCGGCGAGACCACGACCGACGAAGCGCGCGATTACACCGTCAAAATCGACGTTCAGGGCCTGAAGCCCGGCCGAAAATACCATTATGGGTTCGTCGTCGGCAAAGAACGTTCGCCGGTCGGCGTCGCCAAGACGTTGCCGGAGGCTGGCGTCGAACAGATCCGTTTCGCGGTCGTTTCGTGCTCGAACTACCCGTTCGGTTACTTCAACGCCTACAAGTCGATCGCTGAAACGGACGGGCTCGACGCCGTCCTGCACCTCGGCGACTACATCTATGAATACGGGCGCGACGGGTACGGCGGCGAGGTCGGCGTGAAGCTCGGCCGCGCCGTGCAACCGCCGCACGAGATCGTGACGCTGGCGGATTACCGCACGCGGTTTGCGCAGTATCGATCGGACCCGGATCTGCAGGCCGCGCACGCCGCCGCGCCGTGGATCACCATCTGGGACGATCACGAAACGACCAACGATTCCTGGCAGAAGGGTGCGCAGAACCATCAGCCGAAAGAAGGCGATTGGGAGGTGCGCAAGCGGGCGGCGATCCAGGCCTACTTCGAATGGATGCCGATCCGCGACCCCGTGGCTGGGCGTCCTTGGGAGGCCATCAACCGCACCTTCCAGTTCGGCGATCTCGTCACCCTGGCGATGCTCGAAACGCGCCTGCTCGCGCGCGTCGAGCAACTCGATTACGCCAAGGATCTGCCGCAGGCGACGACGACGTGGGACATGACCGCGAAGCCGCCGAAGCCGGTCGCGCCGGGCGCGCTGACTTCGGGCCAGACGGTCGTGAAGCCGACGCCGTTCGACGTCTCTTCAGGCGCGCCCGTCCCGATCCTCGATTGGGCCAAAGTCCAGATGATCGACCCGGCCAAGCCGCCTCCGGGCGTGCTCTTCCTTCCCGACGTTGCGGCGTTTCGCGCCAAGCTTGAGAACCCCGAGCGCCAGCTCCTCGGGGCTGAGCAGGAAGCGTGGCTGAACGCCGAAATCGCCAAGTCGACGGCGGCCAAGACGACGTGGCGTCTCATCGGCAACCAGGTGATCATGGCGCGCGTCGATGCGCCGGACCTCTCGGCCTTGCCCGAACCCATCATCGCTGCGGTCGAAAAGAGCTTCCCGCCGCTCCGTAAATTCCTGGCGCTCACCAAGCTCGGCATGCCGATGAACCTCGATGCCTGGGACGGCTATCCCGCGCAGCGGGACCGCCTCCTTGAGACTTTCCTGCGGTCGTCGCCGAACACGCTGGTCGTCACCGGCGATACGCACGCCGCATGGGCCAATGAGCTCGATGTGAAGCGCGGCGGTGCGCGCGCCGGCGTCGAATTCGGCACGACATCGGTCACCTCGCCGGGCTTCGGCGATCTGTTCAAGGGCGTCGATTTCGGCGGCGCCATCATGGGCAAGAACCCTGTCGTGAAGTGGACCGATCAGGTCGCCCGCGGGTACCTGCTCCTGACCCTGACAAAGTCCCAGGCGAAGGCCGACTTCATGAAGGTCTCGAACGTCCTCTCGAAGGACTACAAGCTCGAGGTCGAAGCGCGGTTCAAGGTCGCCGCTCAGCGCGAAGGCACTGGCGCGATCGAGAAGGCGTAAGCTCTCAGTTAGGCGGCTGGACGCGTCGCGGCCCGCGCGATCGTCCAGGCCCCGACGAGAAAGAGCGCGCCCAGGTAATAGGGCGCTCCCGGCAGGTCCGCGCCGAGGCCGCCTGCGATTCCGATGGCGAAGATCGTCGTGAACAGGGGCGGTCCGATCATGCCCCCAACGCCCATGACCGCCGCCAACGCACCCTGTAGTTGGCCCTGCTCGTTGGGCTCAACCTGGCGCGTAAGTATCGATTGCGCCGCTGCGCCGCCAATTGCCCAGCAGGATTGCAAAGGGATGCCGAGCCAAAAGAGAGCGCCCGTCGGCGCTGTCCCGTACACGGCGAACCCGAGTGCGCCGCACACGAGACCCGTCAACAGGGCGCGCCGTTCGCCCAGTGCGCGCACCACGCGCCGGACCAGGAAGACATTGACGAGCACGGATGAAACGCCAACCATTCCGAGCGTCAGCCCAATCGTGGCTGTGTCCCAGCCGTAGCGATGGCTGGCGTAGAGGACGAACGAGCTCGGCAGAACGACCTGCGCAAGTCCTTCGAGGAACCGCGCGCCCGCCAGTCCGGCGATCTGGGGCCTTTCGCGCAGAAAGTCGAACGCGCCGACCGGATTGGCGCGCCGCCAGGAGAATGTCCGACGATTTTCCTTGGCGAGCGATTCCGGCAGCACGAAGACGCCATAGGTCGCGTTGACCAGACTGCAAATCGCCGCCGCCCAATAGGGCAGTCGCGGGTCGGCTGCGCCGAGAAGGCCGCCGATCGCGGGGCCGAGCACGAACCCGGCGCCGAAGGCCGCGCCGAGAACGCCAAAGCGCGCCGCGCGCTGGTCGGGCGGGGTTACGTCGGCGATGTAGGCGTTGGCGGTCGAAACGCTGGCGGCCGCAATGCCTGACAAGATTCGCGACGCGAAAATCCAAATGAGGCTCGGGGCGGTCGCGACGATCAGATAGGCCGCCGCCATCCCGAAATTAGAGATCAGGATGACCGGTCGTCGGCCGAACTGGTCGGACAAGGCGCCAAGGAACGGCATCGAGACGAACTGCATGGTCGCCCAAAAGGCGCCGAGCGCGCCGACCACATGCGCGGCCTGCGCTGTGTCGTTGTCGACGAAGCCCAGCACGATCGTCGGCAGAACCGGCACGACGATTCCCAGCGCCATCGTGTCCAGCAGCACGGTGACGAAGACGAAGGCGAAGGCGGCTTTGCGTGGAGGCGGTGCAGCGGCGACGGCGTCGGTCATGCCGCGTCGATGCGGGTCAACGCTCCGTCCTTGGCGATCGTGCGATAAAAGCAATCGTCCGCGCCGGTGTGGCAGGCCGGCCCGGTCTGCTCGACGCGCAACAGAACGCAGTCCTGATCGCAGTCTATGCGGGCTTCGACGACGCGCTGCGTGTGCCCGCTGGTCTCGCCTTTCCGCCACAAGGCGGCGCGCGACCTCGACCAGTAGGTAGCTTCTCCGGTCGCGAGCGTGAGTTGCAAAGCCTCCGCATTCATCCACGCCAGCATCAAAACGCGGCCGCTGACGGCGTCCTGAGCAATCGCTGGAATGAGCCCCGCTTCGTTGAAGCGCGGCGCAAGCGTAAGGCTCGACTCGATCTCCGCGTGCATGCACTCGCCCCCGATGTCGCACGCCATCTCGTAAGCGAGAGGCGAGGTCCAGGCGCTTCCGGTCGCGCCCGGCGATCCAGAAGAGTTCGCCGGCGCGCGCCGGCGCTCCTCCGCACGCGGCTCTGGTTCAGTACCCGCAGAGCCGCAGGAACCGGTCCCGCAATTCCCGGTCGGACTTGAACACTCCGGTGAACTGGGTCGTCACGGTCGTTACGTCCTTATGATGGACGCCCCGCGTCGTCATGCACTGGTGTTCCGCGTCGATCAGCACGGCCACGCCGGCCGGCTTCAACGCCTCGGTGATCGCGTCGGCGATCTGCGCCGTCATGGTCTCCTGCGTCTGCAGGCGCTTGGCGAAGACTTCGACGACACGGGCGATCTTCGAAATGCCGACGACCTTGTTGGTCGGCAGATAGGCCACGAAGGCCTTTCCGAGGAACGGCGCCATGTGGTGTTCGCAATGGCTTTCGACGTCCATGTTCTTCAGGAGAACGATGTCGTCGTAGCCCTGGACGTCCTCGAAGGTGCGCGCGAGCTCCTTCACGGGATCCATTGCGTAGCCTTTGAACCATTCGTCGAAGGCCTCGACCACACGCCCGGGCGTGTCGAGCAGGCCTTCGCGTTTGGGGTCGTCGCCGGCCCAGGCGAGGAGCGTACGTACTGCGGCCATCGCTTCTTCACGCGAGGGCTTGCTGGCCCCCTCCGGCTGAGGCGGCCGCGGCTTCACCATTCCATCCATTGAATTCCGTTCCTGGCTGAGGGGCAGGGAGTCGAGCCGGTCGAAACCGGACTTAACGCCCGCCCGCACTGTACCCTCAGGGCTCCATCGTGAGCCGCCCGGAGCGCATCTGGGAACCCGGAACCCCGGGCGCCAGTTGCGCCGACCGCTCAGAAGCGTATCACGCTCCGGCCTTTCTACGCGTTACAACGCCCGCCGGATTTCGGAATGCCGCTCCATCTGACGAACACGCTGACACGGACCAAAGAGGCGTTCAAGCCACAAGATCCCGCACGCGTAACAATGTATTTGTGCGGCCCTACGGTCTATGACTACGCCCATATCGGCAATGCCCGACCTGCCGTCGTCTTTGACGTTCTGTTTCGTTTACTTCGGCGGACCTACGGCGAGGCGCACGTCGTCTTCGCGCGCAACATTACCGACATCGACGACAAAATTATCCTTGCAGCGTCGAGACTTGGCGAGCCGATCGCGGCGGTCACGGAACGGTTTGCGGCAATTTACCGCGAGGACACGGCAGGGCTTGGCGTCCTTCCGCCGACGATCGAGCCACTCGCCACGGCCCATATCGGCGAAATGATCGACCTGATTTCGCGCCTGATCGAGAAGGGTTACGCCTACGCCAACCCAATGGGCGTCAATTTCCATGTCCCCGCCATGGCCGATTACGGCAAACTCTCGGGCCGGGCGCAGGAGGACCTCGAGGCGGGCGCGCGGGTCGAGGTTGACGAGGCCAAGCGCAATCCGGCCGATTTCGCGCTCTGGAAGGCGGCCAAGCCCGGGGAGCCGGCGTGGGACAGCCCTTGGGGGCCAGGCCGACCGGGCTGGCATATCGAGTGCTCGGCTATGGCCGGCGCCCATCTCGGCGAAACGATCGACATCCACGCCGGCGGCCACGACCTCATTTTCCCGCACCACGAGAACGAAATCGCCCAGTCGGAATGCGCGACGGGCAAACCGTTCGCGCGCTATTGGGTGCACAACGGCTTTCTCGATTTCGACGGCGAGAAGATGTCGAAATCGACGGGCAACGTCGCGCGCATCCATGAGCTGCGGGCGCTCTGGCCGAGCGAAGTTCTGCGCTGGGCGCTGCTCTCGGCGCATTACCGCGCGCCCCTCGATTGGAACGAGGGTCTTCTAGATCAGTCTAAGGCTGCGCTCGATCGGCTTTATCGGGCGCTGCAGCGGGTCAAGGCGGTCAAGTCAGCCGCGGCCGCGCCATCCGCGAGCTTTCTCGAGGCTCTTGAGGACGACCTCGCGACGCCGCGCGCGCTCGCCGAACTGTTCGGCCTCGCCTCCGCCCTCAACAAGAGCGAGGATCCGGACGAGCAGGCCATGCTCAAAGCGCAGATCCTAGCGGGCGGCGCGCTGATGGGCCTTCTGCAGTCCGATCCCGACGCCTGGTTTCGCGGCGCCGAGGACGAGGCCGCCGAAATCGACGCCTTGGTCGCCGCGCGCACGGCTGCGCGGGCCGCCCGCGACTTCGCCGAAGCTGATCGCCTGCGCGGCGAACTGACGGCGCGCGGCGTCGAGATCATGGATGGCGCGGGCCGCTCCACATGGCGGCGGATCGGCTGATGCGCCCCACAACCGCCCGGATGCACTGGTGGAACGGCGCGATGAAAACCTTGGCCGCAGTTCTGACCGTTCTCGCCCTCGCTGCGCCGCCGGCCCTGGCCGACGACGTCAAGGCGCCCTCCGGCAAGCCGAAAACCGCGCTCGCGCCGATGATCCCCGGCCGCGATCCGGAAGCGCCGCCCGAAGGACGTGGGCCCGGTGGCCTGGACTTCGGCGCCTGGCGGACCGCTGCGCCGCAACGCACGGCGGGCGCCTTCGCGGCCGAGATCGCGCGTCTTGGCGCCGTCGGCGATCTGCGCGGCGCGCTCGGCGCGGATGGCTTCGCCTGTTTCGAGCCTCGCCTGTCTGGCGGCCCTGTCGTTTGCGCGCGCAGCGCGCTGGAAGGCGCGTGCGGCTATGATTGGACCGTCGAGATCGCGCGATCGAACGCCCCGCCCAAGGCCCGCTTCGAAGCGCATTGTCTGCCCGTGCGGGCGCCTATCCGCTGAGACTGAGCTAATGCGCATCCTCGCCGCAACTATTGGTCTCTCGCTGGCTTTGGCCGCCTGCACGACCGTGCCGTCATTGCCGTCAGGCGGCGGCGGCGCGCCGCTGGCGACGGCTCCGCCGCGCGCCGCCGTCATGCCGACCGCCCCGCTCGAGCTTGGCGACCTCAGCACCGGCGCCCTCGCGATCGAGCGGCGCTTCTCGAATGTCGTTGCAAATAGGTATCCGGCCGGCGCAGCGCTGCCGGCGATCGAGGCGGATCTGCGTCGGAGCGGCTTCGCTTGCGCGCCACCAGCGAGCCGTCGGGGCGACCCGCCGGCCAAAGCCTGTCGCCGGATGGTCCGGGCGCAGGGCTGCGGCCACACGTTCCAGGTCCATCTGTTCGATCAGGGTCGCAATGGTCGGCTGGCGCGCGTGCGGGCGCTCTACGATCGCCAGTGCGGCGGCGACGGACTGCTCGGCGGCCCGGGCCGCCGGTGACGGACGGGTCAGGCGAGGCCATATTGCGCTGATGGACCTTTATCACTCTCGCGTACTTGAACTGGCCGCTGGCCTGCCGGACCTCGGGCGGCTCGCCGATCCGGACGGCGCGGCGACGAAGGTGAGCCGCATTTGCGGTTCGGTCGTCACGGTCGACGTGGACCTCGAAGGCGATCGGATCGCTGCGATCGGCCTCGACGCGAAGGCCTGCGCGCTTGGCCAAGCGTCGGCGGCGATCTTTGCGGCCAATGCGGTCGGCGCGTCGGCGGCCGAAGTGCGCGCTGCGCGCGATGCGCTTGCGGCGATGTTGCGCGAAGGCGGAACGCCCCCGACCGGCCGGTTTTGGGAACTCCGCCATTTAGAGGCCGTGCGCGACTACCCACCGCGTCATGCGTCAACGTTGTTGGCGTTCGACGCGGCCGTCGCCGCGATCGATGCGGCTTCTGACAAAACAAGGCGTGCATCGGCATGATGATTGGCGCGCGAACCAAGACGTTGAGGACGATGGCGCTGGCCGCGGCCTGCGCCTTGGCGGCGGGCTGCGCGACCGAGCCGAGCCCGAATGGGCGTTTGCAGACCTGGTCGGGCGCTCTCGACCTTAGAGCGTCGGGCGAGGACGTTCCTGCGATCGGCGCGGCGTTCGCCACCCAGGTCGCTGCCCGGTTCGGCGCCCGGCCTGGGGTCGAGGCGGTCAAGGCCGACCTCGTGAAGCAGGGCTTTCTGTGCCGTGATGTTCCGCCCGTCGAGGCGCGCACCGATTATCTCGTCGCAGCGTGCGAGCGGCCAAGGCCGCGCGGCTTTTGCTCTGATCTTTTCGTCGTCAGTTTGCGGTTCGCTGGTGCGTCGCGCGCGCTCGATTCAACGCGCGTGCGCCCGGACGCTTCGTTTGAACGCACCTGCCCGCGGATGGGCGGTCAATAGACCGCCGCGTCTGCGTTGGCCTCGCGGTTCGCGACCTCAACCCTTCTTGATGAAGTCGAAGGGCGAGCGCGGGGTCAGGCCGAACGATCCTTTTGGATTGGCGATGTCGCCAAGCAGCAATTCCAGGTGCAGGTGGATCGGGATCGGATAATCGGCTGTATTCCCCATCAGGCCGAGGCGCTGGCCCAGCTTGACCTTGGAGCCGATGTCCAGGGACGAGTCGAAGCTCGAAAGATGGCCGTAGCGCGTGTAAACGCCACCGCCGTGATCGATCACGATCATATTGCCGAAATCGGGCCGGTATTTCTTTTCCAGGATGACGCCATCTCCGGCGGCGAAGATGTCGACGCCGATGGGCGAATGATAATCGAGCCCCTTATGGACCTTTTGCCCGCGCGGGCCGAAGCCTGACGCAAGGCATCCTCCGCCCGTGGGATTCAGCATGAGAACCGCGCCGTTGACGTCGATGCGGCGCGGGTCGCCGGCGAGCACGCCGTTCGGGTCCGTGGCCGGACGATTGCTGATTGTCATTCTTGGGCACAGACGGACTTGATCGAGCAGCGTCGCGGAGGATCCGGCTGTGGGCGGCGCCGACGTGGCGTTCTTGGCTTTCGCGCCGCTCGCGGCGGGCTTTTCACTAGCCGACGGCGGCGGCGCGGAGGCTTGGTCCATTGCGGCGAGAGAAAAGCCGGACTCGTCCTGAACCGGGCCGGCGTCACGTTCGACGATCAGCGCTTTACCCGACTGAGAGGCGATCACGGCGGCGTTGTCAGTGATTTTCTTGAAATCTTCGGCAGACACCTGGCCGCGCAGCGTTTCGAGCTTCTGGGCGTCGATTTTCGCGAGCTCCAACGCGCCGCGTGCGCGCTGAATGATCCTGTCGGTCACCGAGCTCGGCGCCGGATAAATCGAGCCGACGATCCAGCCGCCGCCCAATAGGAGAGCCGCAACGGCGGTGAACATCAGGCTTCGAAACATGCGAAATCCCCCTCGCGATCAGCTGGATCATGCAGCAAATTCTCTCGCGCCGACACGACGAAGTTCAGTTCTGTAGTCTCTAGCGGACGAGTTTGAGCGCCTTGAGGGCCAGGAATGCGCCAAGAATGGCCACGACCGTCAGAGCGCACACAATGGCGAAGCCCTGCGGATCTTCCCCGAACGCAATGCCCTTCAGGTTCATCCCGAAAGCGCCGACGATGATCGTCGGCGGCGCCATGAGCGCCGTCATGACCGTCAGCGCGTGGAGGGTGCGGTTGGTGGCCGCGGTCAGTTTGGTGTCGATCTCCTCGTGGATCAGGCGGGCGCGATCCTGCAACGCGGCGATCTCGTGATCGAGGTCTTCGGCCTTTTGGGCGAGCATTGGCAACACGGCCGCGAGGTTGGGGGGCAGCGCGACGCCGTGGCGGTGCATTGCGCGCGTGTAGGCCGTTCGCAGCAGCGCGGCGTCGCGTCGGCGACGTGAAAGGTCATGGCGCAAAGGGCCAATGGCCTTTTCCTCGAGGCCTGCGTTGTAGCCGAGCACACGGTCTTCGATCACGTCGAGTTTGTCGGCGAGGACGTCGATCTGGTTCTCTGCATCTTCGCAATAGGTCAAGCCGAGCGTCGTGAATGCCTCGAGGGGATTGTTCAGCCGAGCGCCTGGCGCCTGCAGGCGCTTGCGCAGGTCCTGCGTCACTTTGACGGCGTGTCGGCGCGCCGTGAGGAGCATGCGATCGTCGAACGCGAAGCGAAGGCGTCCGGCGCCGGTCTGTTTGCCGTCGAACTCGATCTCGAAGTCCGGCAACACGCCAAACGTCCATTTTCCAGCACACAGGACGCGCGGGGCGTCGTCGTCGCCTAGCAGGGTGTCGCGGGCGCTTTCCGGAACGTCCGGCACCGCGGCCAGATAGGCCCGCGCGCGTTGGTCGCTGAGCGCGAAATGCGCCCATGCCCAGTCGCAGCCTGCGCTCAAATCCGCCGCGGTCGCGCCCGGTGCGAGAGGCGACGGCGCGCCGTCATGAAACCTAAAGGCCCACAAATAGGCTTCGATCGAACTGGTCGATATCCGCATGGGCGCCTCCGCCCGGCGTAGGAGGCTGCTTCGTTTCCGAAAGTCAATCTGCGCCATGCCCTCTACCGCCGCCCGGAACGATCAGGTAAAACGAGTCATGTTTGCGCGCTCCTCGCCCTGCGTGATTGCGGTCGCCGCCACGACGACCACCAGCTGAAGCCGGCGGCGCGGTTCCGGGCGCGCCGCAACGGCTGCGATGATCCCCGGAAACGAACGCCTCCCGCCGCCGCGCTCCAGTCCCGCATCGACGATCGCTATGCCGAGCCTGCCCGCCCGCGCACTCCTCGCGCTGATCCAGCTCTACAAATGGACATTGTCGCCCCTAATCGGGCGCGATTGCCGGTATTTGCCGACGTGCTCGACCTACACCGCTGATGCGATCCGCGCCCATGGCGCCTGGGTCGGCGGCTGGATGGGCACGGCCCGGCTTTGCCGCTGCCATCCGTGGGGCGGATCGGGCTTCGACCCGGCGCCCTTGGTCCGCCCTCGCGTGCGTTGGTTCGAGCCCTGGCGGTACGGCGACTGGCGCGGCGGCGTCCGCAACCCCTGAAGTTTTGAAGGTCAGATCATGCTCTCATTCACGTTCCCCGACGGCGCGGTCCGTCAGTATCCGGACGGCTCCACGCCGCTGTCGATCGCCGAGTCCATCTCCAAGGGCCTCGCAAAGAAGGCGGTCGCCGCCAAGGTCGATGGTCAATGGTGGGATCTCGCCCGGCCCCTCGAGAAGGACGCCGCCTTTGAACTCGTCACGCGCGACACGCCCGCCGGGCTCGAGGTCCTGCGCCACGACGCAGCCCATGTGCTGGCCCAGGCCGTCCAGGAGCTCTTTCCGGGCACGCAGGTGACGATCGGCCCGGTCGTCGACGACGGCTTCTATTACGACTTCGCCCGTGACGCGCCGTTTTCGACGGACGACTTCGAGAAGATCGAACGCCGGATGCGCGAGATCGTCGACGCCGATCTGCCGATCACCCGCGAAGTCTGGGACCGCGAGGCCGCGATCGCGCATTTCAACGAGATCGGCGAGCGCTTCAAAGCCCAGATCATCGACGACATCATCCCGCCGGGCGAAGCGATTACGGTCTATCGCCAAGGCGCCGACTGGAAGGACCTATGCCGCGGCCCGCATCTGCCGTCGACCGGTCGTCTCGGGAAGGCGTTCAAGCTCATGAAACTCGCCGGCGCCTATTGGCGCGGCGACGCCAAGAACGCGCAGCTCCAGCGAATCTACGGCACGGCATGGGCCGACGAGAAGCAACTCGAAGCGTATCTGACGCGGCTGGAAGAGGCCGAGAAGCGCGACCACCGCAGGCTAGGCCGCCAGCTCGGCCTCTTCCATATGCAGGAAGAAGGTCGGGGCATGGTGTTCTGGCACGAGAAGGGCTGGACGCTGTGGCGGACGATCGAGACCTATCTGCGCCGCCGCCTCGAGGCCGCCGGGTACTTTGAAGTCAAAACGCCGCAAGTGCTTGATCGGACGTTCTGGGAGATGTCCGGACACTGGGACAAATACCGCGAGAACATGTTCGTCTGCGAGACGGCGGAAGAAGAAACACTGTCCCTCAAGCCGATGAACTGCCCGGGCCATGTTCAGATCTTCAAGTTCGGCCAGCGCTCCTACAAGGAACTGCCGATGCGCATGGCCGAGTTCGGCGCCTGCCATCGCTATGAACCGTCCGGTTCCCTTCACGGCCTGATGCGCGTGCGGGCGTTCACGCAGGACGACGCCCACATCTTCTGCCGCGAGGATCAGATCGAAACGGAAGTCGCCGATTTCATTCGGCTCGTGCGCGTTGTGCACGCCGACTTCGGACTGACCGCAAGCCACGTCAATCTCGGCACGCGCCCAGAAAAGCGCGCCGGGACGGACGCCTTCTGGGACAAGGCCGAAGCGATGATGACCAATGCGGCGCGCATGGCCGACATCGAGCCCGTGATCGCCGAGGGCGACGGCGCGTTCTATGCGCCGAAGCTCGACTTCATCGTCCGTGATGCGATCGGCCGCGAATGGACCTGCGGCACGATCCAGCTGGATTATGTCCTGCCGGAACGGCTCGATGCCGAATATGTCGGCGAGGACGGCGCCAAGCATCGGCCGGTGATGCTGCATCGCGCCATTCTCGGCTCGTTTGAACGCTTCATGGGCATCCTGATCGAGAACTTCGCCGGCGCTTTTCCGCTCTGGCTGGCGCCGGTTCAGGTTGCGGTCGCGACGATCACGTCGGACGCGGAGCCCTATGCGGAGGAGGTCGCCGCGACCCTGCGTCGGGCGGGGCTGCGCGTCGAAACGGATCTGCGCAACGAGAAGATCAATCTGAAGATCAGAGAATTGTCTTTGGCCAAGACCCCGGTGATCGCCGTCGTTGGCCGCAAGGAAGCCGAGGACCGGAAAGTCGCGCTGCGGCGATTGGGCGGCGACGCCCAGACCGTGCTGACGCTCGACGAAGCGGCGCGGATCTTGGCGGCCGAGGCGGCGGCGCCCGACTTGGCGGCGATGGGCGTCGACTGACGGGGTGAGCCCGCCTTCAGACGGACGAGCCTGAAAAGCGATCAGTCCGCATCCAGGCGCCGTGGCCAGGGCTCATTCCGTGCTGGCGATGCACATGGTTGCGAATAAGCGCTCTCCAGCGGAATGCGGCGTCTTGTAGCCGCCGCATTCCGCGTTAGGCTCAGGGTTATGGATCCCAAAGCCACGCGATCCACGTCCGCGACCACCGAAACGGACGTGCGCGTCTCAGCGATTGTCGTAGTCACGCAAGACGCCGGATCGGCGTCTCTCGACTTATGTCTGCGCAGCGTGCTGTCTGACCCATGGGTCGACGAGTTGATCCTTGTCGACGCTGGCGCCGACGCGCAGATCGGCTCCACCATGCGCGCGCTCAAGGCCGATCGCCGGGATGTCATGCTGATGCGCGTTCCCGCGGCGATTGGCGTGGCCGAAGCGCGCAATCGAGCCGTCATTCATGCGCGGGGCCGCTGGCTCCTGTTTGTGCAACCGAACGTAGCGCTGCAGCGTGGCGCGGTGGCGCGCATGGTGGCCGCCGGCCGCTCGGCCGCTTCGCCATGGATCGTCGGCGGCCGCGTTCTCGACGCCAAGGGGCGCGAACGCCTCGACGCGCGTGGCCCGTTGCCGACCCTCGGCTCCTCGTTTGCAGCGGCTGTTGGCTTGCGGCGCAAGGCGCCTGCGCCTGGCGCCTTGCCGACGCTCGTCGCTGCTGTCGGCGGACAGATGATGATGACGCCGCGCGCCGACTTCGTTGGTTTGGGCGGCTTCGACGATTCGGAACTCGAGCCCGCCGAGGCGTTCGACCTCTGCCGGCGCGCCGCCGACGCCGGCGGACAGATTCGCTTCGCCCCTCGGGCTGAGGGCGTTGAGTTTTCAGCAAATTCCCGGGCCGGCGCCGCTGCGGCCGGTCGCGCCGCGCGGGGTTTGTCCCGGTATCTGGCGCGCGCGGCCCGCACGCCGCGTGAGCGCGCTGCCGTTGCTATGTTCTCGCCATTAATGGCGGCGCTCATGGTGTTGCGCGGGATTGTCGAAGGATTGCGCCGCCGCCGTTGAGCGCCGCGCGTCTTTTTCAAACCTTTGATGAAATTTTTTCGTCCACTGTCTGGACTTTGATCGTCCTGGCGCCATTTCCAGCTGTGTCCGAGGCGAGCGGTTCGCCTGGGGGTTATGTTGGAAAGGGTCGGGAAGCGACCATGAACGCAACGAAGCCGGAACCCGTTCGCCCCATTCGCGCCCTTCTGCGCGGCTTGCAAGCGCTCGCGGCGCTGACGGCCGGCGAAGGCTTGACCGTCACCGAAACGGCCCGCCGCGCGCGCCTGCCGCGGACGACGGCCTATCGCGTGCTCGAGACCCTGCGTCTCGGCGGCTATGTCGAGCGTGACGCGGACGACCGGTACCGATCCACGCCGAAAGCTGCTGAGCTCGCTTTGGGCGGCCCTGCGCATACCAATGGCGCTTCAAACGGCGCGCGTCAGTCAGCCGCCTGAACGGCGCGCTCGACCCTCCCAGGCTGCAGGGCGACGGTTTCGCCGTTCGAATAGTTCTGGCCGGTAACGGTCGGACCGATCGGCGCAAACCGTAACCCGCGCGCGGCTAATTCCCTGTCGAGATTTGATCGCTCGCGCTGCTCAACGAGCATTGCCGCATCGGCGGGCGCTTGGCGCCCTGCCGCCTCGCCGTCTATGAGCTTTGCTGCTGTAATCGTTGAGAAAACCAAGCTCGGTTCGCGATAGCCGACGATCCAGAACGGGCCGACGCCGGCGCTCAGCCTCGGATGGAGCGCCGCGTCCGCCAGCGCGCGCGAGGCCGCCCTACTGACGAGGACCTTGTCCATCTGCGGCGCGAAGCGTTCCCGCGCGGTAATGGAGAAAGCGAGCCCGGCCGTCACGGCCAGGGCCAGCCACGCCTCCGGCCGCCTTGTCATTGCAAGCGCGACGAGCCAAGCCGCCGCCGCCGCTCCGCCGACCACTGCAGTCTCCGCCATTCGCGAACGGGCGAGGGTTTCGGCGCCGGGAAAAAGCGTGGTCATCGCCGCACAAACAGCCACCAGCGCCGCTGCGGCGAAGCTGGCGAGCGCGACAGACGCCCATCGTGTGCGCGTCCAGGTCTTGTCCATCATCGCGACCAGGCCGGCCCCAGCGAGAAGCGCGATCGCCGGGTAAGCGGGCAGCGTGTAATGGGCGAGTTTCGTCGGCGTGAGTTCGAACATCAGGAAGGTCGGCACGGCCCAGGCGACCAGGAACCGCAGGGTCGAATACTCGTCCGAAGCCCTTGGCGCCCTTGCGGCCGCCCAGGCCAATCGCGCCGCCGGAACAAGGGCGATGGCCATGGGAAAAGAAAGAATCGGCAGCAGGGCCAGATGCAGCCCGGGCGGCGTAAAGGGGTGCTCGCCGCCGCCCGAGATCTTCGTACCGAGATCATGGCCCACGGCTTCGCTCAGAAATGCGCCGCCTGTCGAAATCTGGATGGCGATCACCCAGGGCGCGACGATGGCGGCCGCCGCGAGCGGGCCCCAAACTTGAAGCAATGGTCGCATCCAGGCCGCGCGCCGCTCCCAAAGCGCAAGCGCGCCGAGCGTGAGGGCCGCGACGAGGGGCGTGATCGGCCCCTTGACCAGGATGCCGACGCCGAGCGCCGCCCAGGCGAGAAACGCCAGCCCGAAACCCGATTGGTCGGGGCGGCGCACGCGCAGATGCGCCAACGCGGCGAGCGTCAACGTCGTGACGCCGCACAGGACCGCGTCGGTCTTGGCGATCATGCCTTCGGTGCTCAGCAGCAGGCAGACGCCCAAAAGCGCTGCGCCGATGAAGGCCGCCCGTCGTCCGACCAAAGCGGTTCCAGCCCAGAGCGCCGCGAGCGCCGCAAGCACGGCGCCGGCCATAGAGGGCAAACGATAGGCCCAGATTTCCCGCGCCTCGACGCTCGACGTCGCCGCAACCGCGGCCGCCTGCAGCCAGTGGATGCCGACCGGCTTCTTGTTGCGGGGATCGTCCTGCACGGCGATGCGCACGAAGTCGCCGGTTTCGAGCATTTGGGCCGTCGCCTGCGCGAACCGGCTTTCGTCGCGGTCGAGCGGCGGGATCGAGAAGAAGCCCGGCAGAGCGCCGCATATCGTCAGCGCCGCGATCAAGGCGTAGGCGCGCCAACCGCGGGTGATGAGATCAAGAACGTCGGCGCGCGGCCGTACGGGGGCGAGGGGCGAGATCACGGGCGGGAACGATAGTGCCCGACCGTCTCCAGGGCCAGCGGGTGACGTCGGCGATTCAACGGAGTAAGAGGGCCGACCCGCCAAAGCGCGGGACGAAAGGACCGATCCGAACGTGGCCGAAGCCGTCGAACTCAGCGTCGTCGTCCCCATGCATGACGAGGCCGGCAATGCTTCCGTGCTGGTCGGCGAGATCGCTGCGGCGTTGGCCGGCCGTTCCTTCGAGATCCTCGTCGTCGACGATTGCAGCCGCGACGCCACCCGCGCGGAACTCGCTGCGGCCCGCGAGAAGGTCCCGCAGCTGCGGATTCTCGTTCACCGCAAGAACGCTGGGCAAAGCCGCGCGATCCGTTCCGGCGTGCTCGCCGCCCGCGCGCCGATCGTGGCGACGCTCGACGGCGACGGCCAGAACGACCCCGCCGATTTGCCGCGATTGGCGGCCCGCCTCACCCGTCCAGACGCGCCGCCGGGCCTTGCGATGGTGCAGGGCGAGCGCGCCAAACGGCAGGATGACGCCGCCAAGCGGCTGGCTTCACAGCTCGCGAACGGCGTGCGCAAGCGGCTCCTGGCCGACGGCGCCGTCGATTCCGGATGCGGCATCAAGGTGTTCCGTCGTGAAGCCTTCACGCGGCTCCCGTATTTTGACCATATGCATCGCTACATGGCCGCCTTGATGTTGCGAGAAGGCTATGGCGTCGAATTTTTGCCAGTGAACCATAGACCTAGGGGCGCTGGCCGGTCGAAATACACCAACCTGGGCCGTCTCGCGGCGGCCATGTCCGACTTGTTCGGCGTGATGTGGTTGCGCAGCAGGTTTCGGGATCCAGGCGGGGCGGATGAGCTATGAGTCGAGGGAATTCAGGGGCTGAGTCGGCGGCGATCGCGATTGAGGGGGCTCGACGCGCACGCAGCGGCAAACGGAGGGAGTCTGATCCGATGGGGGCTGCGTTCAACGTTTTTCCGCTCATCTTGATCCCAGTGATCATCTACAATCTCAACGCCTTGGTGGTGTCGAACCTCGAAAGCGCCGCGGTCGTTCGCGAGCGGTTGCTGGAGAAGGTGTTCGCCGTTCCGATGGCGTCGAACGTGCAATGGATCGTGACGTGGGGCGATCTTCTGCTCCTGATCTCGCTGATCCTGCTGTTCATCGAATTGCTGAAAAGCACGTCCACCGGCGCCTCGGCGATCTTCAACCACGCGCTGTCGATGCTCGTGTTCATCGTCTGCCTGGTCGAGTTCCTGCTGCACCCGGCCTTCGCAACGACCGTGTTCTTCCTGATCATGGTGATGTCGCTGCTGGACGTGCTGGCGGGCGTCATCGTCACCATCGTCTCCGCGCGCCGGGACGTGGACTTCGAGCGCCAGTAAAGGCGCCTCGTCAGCCCAGGACGTAGGCGATCGCAAAGGCGATCAGGAAATCCAGCGTGCGGGGATCGAGAAGGCGGGCCATGATCGCCCTGCTGCAAGGACGGGGCCAGCGCCGCGTCCCCTCGCCCCCGTTTCGCGCCGGAGCCCGCCATGGCCCTGTTCTTCGACAAGCCCTGGTTCGCCGCCGCGCTGGCCGACCGTGGCCTTGACTGGGCGCATCTCGCCGGAGCCGCAGGCCTCAGCGGCGAGGAGATCGAGCGCATCGTTAAGGACGAGCGTGAGGTTTCGCCTCGCGAGGTGACCGCCTTCGCCGCCCTGCTTGGCGCGCCGCCGGAAGAGATCGCCCGCCGCTGCGGCGTCTCCACGCGGGCGCCCCAGACTGACCCGATCGCCGCCCGGCTCGACCGTATAGAAGCGAAAATCGACCGGTTGATCGCCCTGATGGCGTCGCGCGACGGCGGAAGAGACTAGTCGCCGCTGACGGCTAAAGCGTCGCGCTCGCCGGTGCGGATGCGCAGGACGCCGTCGAGATCGCTCACCCACACCTTGCCGTCGCCGATCTTGCCGGTGCGGGCGGAGGCTGCGAGCGCGTCGACGATCCGCTCCACCGCGTCCGGGGCGGCGACGATTTCGACCTTCACTTTGGGGAGCAGCTTCACCTCGTACTCGGCGCCGCGATAGACCTCGGTCTTGCCCTTCTGCCGGCCATAGCCGCGGACTTCCGTGACCGTCATGCCGGTGACGCCCGCATCCTTGACCCCATCCAGCACGGCGTCGAGGCGCGAAGGCTTGATGATGGCGGTGATGAGCTTCATGGCGACGCCTCGTATTGCACCGCACCATAGAAGGCCCATCCGCGCGGCGATGCAAGATGGGGGATGGGGGAGCGAAAGGCTGCGTGCCGCGCGGCGCCGGAAGCGTGGACTTGAACGAGGTCCGGCGTTGCGAAGCTTGCGGCGAGTGGGGCGCTCGTCGTGTCTGCAGGTCAAAAGCGCGCCGAGACGCCGTCGATGATTGACCTCGGAATGCGCCTCGGGCAAATTTTAAACGTTTCAGGAATCTTCAGTGGCCGATAAAGTTACCTTGAAGGACGTCGCCCGCGTGGCGGGGGTGTCCGTCGCCACTGCGTCCTATGCCCTCAACGGGAAGAGCGAGGTCGGCGAGGGCACGCGCGCACACGTCCTCAACGTTGCACGGCGATTGGGGTATCAGGCCAACATGGCCGCCCGCGCCATGAAGACAGGCCGCACGGGGTGTATTGGCCTCGTCATTCCCAACATTACGAACCCGCTGTTCGCAAGACTGGCGCAGAGCGTAACGTCAGCTGCCGAGGACCATGGCGCGGCCGTCTTCCTGGTTGACAGCGAAGGCTCGAAAGACGCTGAAGCCAATGCGATTGACCATTTGGTCCGCCATGGCGCCGACGGCCTTATCTGGTTTCCGGTCAACGACGAGACGCGGATCAAAGCCGGTGACTTCAAGAAGCCCGTCGTCGTTCTGGACCGAGACCTCTCGGGGTTTGACAAAGTTCAAGCCGAATACGTCGAGGGTGGGCGTCTTGTCGGCGAACACCTCGTCGCGTGTGGGCATAAACGGATTGGGTTGCTGAACGGGCCGGCGGACGTGTTGAACTCGCGGCAACGCACGGAGGGCATACGCGCCGGACTGGCTGAGGCCGCTGAAGTCGTCTGGTCGCTCGATCATCCCTATGTCCCGGAATTGACAGCCACTGCGCTGGAATTGCTGGAACGACGCAACGCGACTGCGATCGCCTGCGGCAATGATTTGATCGCCCTAGGGACCATGGCGGCGTTGCGTGAGCGCGGCCTGGAGCCGGGCAAGGACGTCGCCGTCGTTGGGTTCGACGACATCGATCTGTGCCGCCTTGTCTGGCCGCGCTTGTCGTCGGTTCGCCTTCCGATCGCGGAGATGGGCGTCTCGGCGGTCGAACGATTGATGGCGAGAATTAAGAAGCCGGACCTTCCGCCACAGCGCGTCCTGCTCGGCGTATCGCTCCAGGTTCGCGAGTCGTCTGGCCCTTCGAGCGATGCGTCGCATCGAAAGACCCAGTCTTAATCGTTTCGAGTTTTTCCGATCCATCAGCCGATCTGTCATCAATTTGTTGCGGTTCCCGTTTACTGAAACGTTTCAGTTACAGTGGCCAAAGCGGCCCAAAACCGGGGGTGTCTGATGAAGACGCGCAACATGTTTTCGGTCCTTGGCTTTGCGGCCGTCCTGACGCCTGCGCTCCTTTCGCAGGCGTTTGCGCAATCCGACGCTATGCCTTCGGCGGCGGAGGACAAAGACGCGGTTGTCGTAACGGCTGAACGGTTCGGATCCGGGCTCTCGCGGGCGGCCTTTACGATTGGCGCGGCGGATATCGATGAACGCCCTCTCGGCGCCGAAATCACCCAAAGCCTCGTCAAGATTCCAGGGGTGCAGGTCGCCACCGGCGACTCGCGCGGCGGCAGCTTCTCTTTCGAAATTTATCTCCGCGGCCTCACCGACGAGCAGATCGGCCTGACGCTCGATGGTGTTCCAACCGGCGATTCTCGCTTCAACGGCGGCTCGCCGCCGACGCGCTTCATCGAGTCGAGCAACATTGGACGCATCAAAGTCTCGCAGAGCTCTGGCGACATCGGCGCGCCGTCCCGCTTCGCGCTGGGTGGCTTCATCGACTTCGTGACCGACAATCCCAGCAAAGACTTCGGCGCCACGCTTGAAGCCGGGTACGGGTCTTTCAACTTTCAACGCGGCTACGCGCGCGTCGATACCGGCGAAATCTGGCCGGGATTCTCGGCCTATCTGACCGCCTCGACGCAGGAGTACGACATCTGGGCCGGTGAAAGTGCACGCTCGGCGAGCCGCCATCACTATGAGTTCAAGGGCGTGCAGGAGTTCGAGGGCGGTTCGCGCATCGCGGCGCGCGTGTCCTACAACGACCAGGAAGACAACGACTTCAATATCGTCACGCTGCCCGAGTTTGCGGCGAACCCGAACATCGATCGTGCAAACGACGCAATCACGGGCATTCCAGCGCGCGACATCGATTTTGGCGGCGCATTAGGTGGAACACGGAAGGATCTCCTCGCCTATGTGAACGTCGACCTCAAGCTGAACGACAACACCTGGTTCGAGATCAACCCCTACTACCAGACGCTCGACGGCGAGTCGTTTCGCTACCAGGATCGCGCCCGCGACCTGACCGGCCCCGATCCTCGAGCCGTAACGGGCTACAACGCCACCGGCGGCGCGGTCCGCCCCGCACTTACCACGCTCCGCAATTCGAACGTCGTCGGCGGACCCGCGGACATGCGTGTCACGCCGCGCGATCGGGATCGCTACGGCGTCACCTCGGAGTTCCGCATCGAAGATCTGTGGGATCGTCACACACTGCGTATCGGCGCGTGGTGGGAAGGCGGAGACTCTTCCGAGCGCCGAAACTTCTATCGCATTGCCAACCCCGCGACGAGCATCGCCTACGATCGCGCGGCGCTGAATTACGTCGAGTATGAGCGCTTCGCGACGGTCGAAACGACCATGCTCTACGCGCAGAATTCCCTCTCTCTGCTCGACGAGCGACTGACTCTCAATCTCGGCGTCACCTGGATGGATGTCAGTTACGATGCGACATCACCGCTCGAATACAAGGCGCGCGTCGCGTTCTCGCAGGACTCGGGTCTCAACCCAAAGGTCGGCGCCTCGTATAAATTGAGCGACGCATGGGAGGTGTTCGGCGGATACGCGCAGAACTTCTCTGGCATCCCGGAAGACGCCTTCCTCGGTTCGACGGCGGTCATCAGCCCGGACGACCTCGATCCCGTCGAGACCGAGACCTTCGACGCGGGATTGCGCTTCGTGCGCGACAATTTGGCGTTTTCCATCCAGGGCTATGCGGTCGATCTGAAAAACAGCATCGCCATCGTGCCGCGCGATCCTTTGGCCGCGCTGGATCCCGATGAGGTGGTGCGTGGAAACGTCGCCACGCGCGCTGCAAACATTGCGGGCATTCAAACGCGCGGGATCGAGTTGACCGGCTTTGCCGATCTCGGCGCATTCGATCTCTACGGCGCCTATTCCTACCAGGATGCAAAGCACGAGGATCCGGCGCTTGGCAGCCTGGCGCGACGCAATCTCGCGTCAGTCGCGGTGATTGGCGGCGCGCGTGTGCGTGACATCCCCGAGCATTCCTTCTTCGGGGAGGTGGGATGGGAGCCGCTGCGCGGCCTGCGGTTCGCGGGTAATGTGCGTTACGTCGGCGAGCGCGTCGGCGGCCACATCGTGCTGCCGACGACGTTCCAGGAGATCGGCGTGGAAACCGTCGATGCCTACGCGCTGGTCGGCTTGACCGCCCAATACACGCTTGATCGCGCCGGCCCGTTGAACGGTCTGACCTTCCAACTCAACGCAGACAATCTCTTGGATGAGGATTACATCGCGTCCGTCACGGGAGCGACCGCGGCGCAGCCGGAGTTTGGAGCGAGCATCGCAAATCCCACGGGCCGCACGCTTGACCGCTACTTCATCGGTGCGCCACGCACGGTCACCTTCTCGGCGCGGCTAAAGTTTTGAGGCGATCGTAAATCCGTTGCGCGCGTAGGGCAGAGGGCGATTTCAGCCTTCCGCTCTGCGCTTGCGCGTTCCCGTCCACCTCACACAATCGCCTCGCCCATATAGAGCGCCCGCGCGTAGCGCATTGGCGGCGAGCCGTACGCGAGGATCCCGTCGTGATAGGCCTTCAGCTTGAACGCGGCGCCCTGTTTGGCCAAAGCCGCAGCGCGGGCGTCGATGTGTTCGGAATAGCCCACGAAATAGGTCGACAGCTGCGTCACCGAGAGTTGCGCGCGCCGCCATTTGAGCGCGGCTTCGCGCTCCTCCTGGAAGGCGGTTTCGGTCAGCAGCTTCATCATCTGGTCGCGGGTCATGCCGTCGCAATGAATGGCCTGGTCGATGATCGCGTTGGTGATGGTGCGGAGCAGCACCTTGAGTTGCGTGAGGCGGTAGAGCGGATCGTCGGCCATGAAGCCCTGCTCGACCATCACCTGCTCAGCGTAGACCGCCCAACCCTCGATGAACGAGCCCGAGGCGAGCACGCCGCGCAGCACGGACGGATACGAATTGGAATGGAACAGCTGGACGTAATGGCCGGGCATCGCCTCGTGCACGGCGATGTCCTGGATGCCGCGCGTATTGTATTCGCGCAGGAATGACGTCGCTTGCTCGTCGCTCCAGGAATCCGGGATCGGCGAGACGGCGTAGAACGTCGCCAGATGCTTTTCGAGGGGGCCCGGGCTGTCGCAATAGGCGACCGAGAACCCGCGCTGGAATTCCGGCATCAGGATGATCTTGACCGGACCGTCGGGCAGGGTGATCAGGTCCTTCTCCATGACGAACCGGCGCGCGATCTCGGTGGCTTCCGTCGCGGTTTCCACCAGCTTGTCGCGCTGCGGGCGCGTCGAGGCTGCGATATCGATCACGGCGCGGATCGCGGCCTGCTGTTGATCCGGGGTCGGCGCATCCGGCGTTGCGGGCGCGTCGGCGCGGCCGGCGAGTACGGTCTTGGCGATCTGGTACATTTCGGCGCGCACGCGCGCGATCGCCGCGTCGGCCCGGGCGCGGATGTCGGCGCGGCTCAAGCTCGATTGCAAAGTGAATTTCAGCATGGCGTCGAACGCGGCGGCGCCGGCGCGATACTCGCCTTTGGCCTGCGGAACGAGCGTCTCTTCGATCCATTTCTGATGCGCGTCGATCGCCTCGAGATAGATTTTCGCGGCGGCGTCGAGCTGTTCGCGGCCTTTAGCGTCGAGCGCGCTTTTGGCGGGGTCGATCATCTCGGCGACGATCGTTTTGAGGCCCTTGTTTTGCGCCGCATAGGTCTCGGCGTGCGGCGGCGGCACGAGCGCCGGCGTCAATTCGGCGCGCGCTTGCGCGAAGAGTGCGGGCGACGCCGCCATCCGCGCGGTCGCGGAAGAGAGGCGTTGCGCAACCGGGGCAAAGTCGCGCGCCATCAGGCTGTAGATCATCCCGCCGGCGACGCCCTGATAGATGAGCGGGTTCCACGCCCAATCCTTGCGCGTCTCGGCTCGCCAGATCTGCGACTGGAGTTCGTTGGCGAGCAGTGCGGCGTCGACCTGGTTCGCGCGCGAAAGCGCCGTGCGGTCGATCGCGCTGAGTGCGGCCAGGGTCGACTGAGCGAGCGCGAGGCTTTTCGTGCGGCCGGCGGCGCTCAGGTCGTCGATGCGGGCGTCAAACCGATGGTCCCCGATCTGCGTGGCGTTGGCGGGCGAAAGGCGCAGAGAACGGTCAAGCCAGCCGCTCGCGAGCTTGCCGAACGCGGCGTCGGCGCGATTGCGCGGCGCGGCGAACGCGGCGGAGGGCGCCAAGGCCGCAGCGCTCAAGCCGGCGGTGAGCATGCGACGCGTGAGATCGGGGCTGTTCATTCGGGCGGCTCCTGGCGGTGGGGCGAAGGTTGGGCAGCGGACTTTGCGGCGGGCGCGCGCGCCCTCGCGCGCACCACGCGGCCTTTCACCGTCGGCGGTTCCGCGGCGAGGCGCTTGACGGCTTCCATCATCACGAGCCCGCCGAACGTCGGCCACAGGAGGTCGCCGGCGCGCTCGAACTCATCGGCCAAAGCGAGCATGGGACGCCAAGACCAGGGCGGCGCATAAAGTGCGCGCGCGCTCGCCGTTGGTTCGAACATCGCATCGCGCAGGAGCGCGGCGAGTTGCGAACGCGAATAGGGCCGACCATGCCCAAACGGAGTTGAATCGGTGCGCGCCCACAGGCCGGTCCGGTTGGCGGCGATCGCGATCACCCGGCCCTCCGGCGCCGTCACGCGCCAAACCTCGCGCAAGACCGCGTGGGCTGAAGGGCTCTCCTCGAGCGTGTGGACAAGCAGCACGCGATCGAAGATCGCATCGATGAAGGGCAGGCGCTGTTCGTCACCGAGGCAGACGAGACACGGGCCGTCGGCGGGCCAGCGTTCCGCCCCTTGGGCGCCGGGCATCAGGGCGGTGACGCGCCGCGCCGCGTTGCGATAGGCGCCCAACAAAGGCGTCGGATAGCCGAGACCGAGGACGTCGAGCCCGGCGGCGTCTCCCCACAATGTCTCCAGCCGGCGGGCGATCATGCGCGCCGCCAGCTCACCCAGAGGGCCGGCGTAAAAGCGCTGCAGGGATTCGACATCGACGCGCATGGTCCAGACTTGGTAAGGATGCGCATGCTGCAAATCCACCAATTCCCCTGCCTCGACGACAATTACGGCTTCCTGGCCCATGATCCCGCCACCGGCGCGACTGCGGCTGTCGATACGCCCGACGCCGATCGCTACCTCGCCGAAGCGGCCGCCAAGGGCTGGCGCATCACCGACGTCTGGAACACCCATTGGCACCAGGATCACGCCGGCGGGAACGCGGCGATCAAAGCGGCGACCGGCGCGATCGTGACCGGCCCGGCCGAAGTGGCGCGCATCGGCACGCCGGCCGATCGCGTCGTGCAGGGCGGCGATGAAGTCCGCCTGGGCGGCCTCACAGCGCGCGTGCTCGACGTCGGCGGCCATACGCTGGGCCACATCGCTTATGTGTTCGACGCCGATCGCGTCGCCTTCGTCGGCGATTCTCTGTTCGCGCTCGGGTGCGGCCGCATGTTCGAGGGCGACGCTCGCCAGATGTGGGCGAGCCTTTCACGGCTCGCAGCGCTGCCGGACGATTTCGCCGTCTATTGCGCGCACGAGTACACCGCCTCGAACGCCAGATTTGCGCTGTCAGTTGATGGCGCCAATCCTGCGCTCGTCGCCTATGCCGACGAGGTCACCCGCAAGCGCGCGGCCGGCCTGCCCACGGTGCCGACGACGATCGGCGCCGAGCGCGCCGCCAACCCCTTCCTGCGCGCGCCTGCTCTTAAGTCCGGCCTTGGGATCGCCGACGACGCCGAAGCGTTCGGCGTTCTGCGCGGCCTGAAGGACAATTTCCGTTGACGCGCGGCGCGGGCGATCTCGGCGCCAACGAGATCATCCGCATGCTCGGCCTGCGGCCGCACCCGGAAGGCGGCCATTACGCCGAGACGTTCCGCGACGCGCCCGGGCCGGACGGACGTGCGCGGTCGACGCTGATTTATTTTCTCCTGCAGGCGGGTGAGGTCTCGGCCTGGCATCGCGTCGACGCGGTTGAGACTTGGCTTTGGCACGCGGGCGGACCGCTCGCCCTGTCGATCAGCGAAGATGGGATCGCGGCGCGCGCCTTCCGCCTCGGTCCCGATCTGCGCGGCGGCCAGCGCCCGCAGGCGATCGTTCCCGCGCACGCCTGGCAGACGGCCGAGACGCTTGGCGCCTGGACGCTCGTCAGTTGCGCCGTGGCGCCGGGGTTCGAATTTGAGGGGTTTGAATTGGCGCCGCCGGACTGGTTTCCCGGCGCAAAAGGACCGGCCTAGCGCGGCGTTGAACTGGTCGTGAGCGCAGTGCGGACCGCCAGCGCCGAGGGGCGACCGGCGTAGCCCATCGTCGGTGCGACCATGACTTGCAGGGCGCCGTCGGGCTGGACTTGGGCGCGCGGCTTGTCGCCGAAGACAATGACCACGCGCTGGACGTTTGGTCCCGGGGCGCTGGCGAGGCCCTGCGCGGCGCGGGCCGCCGCATCGACGACCAGGCCGCTGGCGGCGCCGGTTTTCGGCGCTTCGAAGGCGATCGGCCGTCCGGTGGTGCGCACCGTGAGGCGGGCCAATTCCTTGAGCCGCGCCTGCTGCATCTCGATCGGCCATTGCGGCGGCGCCAGCGGATTGGCGTCGCCGAGTGGTTCGGCCGGGACGCCGAGGTCGCCGCGGCCGCGAAACAGGGTCACCGCGCCGAGCGAGGTCACCCGTACAATGACTTCGCCTTGTTCAGTTTTATACAATTCGTCGCCGCGCGGGCCGGCCGCCGGACGCAAAACCACGACCTCATCGTCGCCTTCATAGCGGAACAGGGCGGCGCGTCGCGGGGTGCGGTCGAACACGAACCGCACGCCGCCGTCCGGCGTCCCGTAGCGGGTCGAGCCTTGGCGGTCATTGGCTGGCGGGTCGATGAGCCCGATCGACAGCGGCGAAGTCTGGGCGTGCGCAGATCCGGGGGAAATGATCGTGAGAGCCGCCGCGGCGACTGAGGCCGAGGCGCTGAAAATAGCGCTGGTTCGTTCACCGAGGGTCCGGTCCGAGGAGGGCCGATCGGAAACATCCCGATCTGCGCTCAGCCACGTCGACTTGGGGCCGTCGGTCATGCGGTTGGCTCATTCATCGCGGGGCACATGCGGTTGGGACCTGGGCGGTTTTGGGGCAGGTTGGCGTTGCGAGCCCAGTGTGTCCTGGCTGCAACGCCGCATAACCCGCCCTTAGCCGGCAATGTATTGCGCGCCGTTAACCGTCATGGTCGCGCCGGTGATGAACGCCGCCTGGTCGGAGGCGAGGAAGGCCACCATGGCGGCGATTTCGTCGGCTTTGCCGAGCCGCCCCGTCGGGATCGTGGCGATGATCTTCTTGAGCGCTTCTTCCGGCACCGCGGCGACCATGTCGGTGTCGATGTAGCCGGGCGCCACGCAATTGACGGTCACGCCTTTGGCGGCGCCTTCCTGAGCGAGCGCCTTGGTGAAGCCGATCATGCCGGCCTTGGCGGCCGAATAATTCACCTGCCCCGCCTGGCCTTTCTGGCCGTTGATCGAGCTGATGTTGATGATCCGGCCGAAGCCGCGCGCGCGCATGCCTTCGATGACCGGGCGGGTCATGTAGAACAGGCTGTCGAGATCGACGCGGATGACGTCGCGCCATTGCTGCGCCGTCATTTTGTGGAAGAAGCCGTCCTTGGTGATGCCGGCGTTGTTGACGAGGATGTCCACCGGGCCGAGCGCCGCTTCGACCTTCGCAATGCCCTCGGCGCAGGCCGCCTCGTCGCCCACGTCCCATTTGAACACATGGATGCCCAGCTCAGCCGCGGTCTTTTGCGCAGCTTCGTCATTGCCGGCGTAGTTCGCGGCGACCTTGCATCCGGCTTTGGCGAGATGCGCCGAAATTGCGTGGCCGATCCCGCGCGTTCCCCCAGTGACCAGTGCGACTCGAGCCATGAATTCCTCCCGCAGGCGACATTGAACTGCGCCGCTTACCTGGATTCGAGAAAAGCCCAAGCCATTGCGGGGAACAAGGCCCGACGTACGCCGCAGAGACGCAATCGTCTCTGCGGCGCATCACGTTTTTGTCCCGATCGCTCGCGCTTACGGGGTTTTCGGCGCTTCGTCTGGCGTCGTCGCCGATGGGCGGACGCCGCCGAGTGGCGGCGTATCAGGCGCTTCCGCGCCATCCGCGGGCGCGGCGAGCGGCGCGGGGCGCGTCTTCACGACTTGCGGCGCGGGTGACATATGCTCGGTGACGATCTTCCAGGAACCGTCGGCCTGCTTTTGATAGACGTCCGTATAGCGGGCGACGAGCCACGTGGCCTTGCCGGCCTTCTTCACGTCGAGCGTCATCACGCCGCTGTCGACGAATGTGTCGGCGTCCAAAACCTGGACTTTTCGGGCGTTGAGCGTCGCCTTGGGCTCCAGCTTCAGGACCGCCTCTGTGTCGGCTTTGTTGGCTTCGGCCGTGGTGATGAGATCGTTCGTCAACAGGCTGAACGCCACCGCGTCCGGCGTGTAATTGGCCAAGATCTGGACCGGGTCCCCGCTCGCAACAGAGGCGGAGAGTTTGTCGGCGATGGCGGTCGCTTCGGCTTCGGTCAAAAGGACAGGCGCCGGCGGGGCGGCGGGCGCTTCGTCCGTCTTGGCGCCCGGAGGCGAACACGCGGCGACGAGCGCAAGCGCGGCGGCGCTGAGCAGCAGCTTTTTCATGACGGGTCTCCCGAGGGGCGGCCGCACAAGGCGTCTTTAGATCCGTTCCGCTCCCGGGGGGACGTTGTGCAGCGCCGGGCGCGTTTTGGCTAGCTGCGCACGCTGGACCGCGCGGACGCGTCGCGCCATGGTCGCGCGCACGGAGGCTCCCATGCTCGGCGACTCGATCCTACAGGCCATCATCACGACCGCGCGCCCGGAGGCGTCGAAGGCATTCTACCAAGACAAGCTTGGCCTCAAGCTCGTCGAGGACAATCAGTTCGGCTTCGTATTCGCCGGCCAGGTCGGCTTCCTGCGCGTCGCCAAGCTCTCGGTGGTGATGCCGGCGACGAATGCGGTTGCAGGGTTCATGGTGGTCGACGTCGCACAGACCGCCGCGGACCTCGCAGCCAAGGGCGTCGCGCTCGAGAGGTTCGCGTTCCTGCAGCACGACGCGGCCGGCCTTTGGACCGCGCCGGACGGCGGCAAGGTCGGCTGGTTCCGCGATCCTGACCTCAATCTGTTGTCCATTTCACAGCGCCCCTAATGCCGCGGCGCCGAATGCGCGTCCTTGCCCGGCGCGCCGCAACGTGGTGGAACACGGCCCCGCCCAGGAGAGCGCCTCGTGTCATTGCCGGAGCCGAAGCTCGGATCGGGCCCTTGGATCATGGGCGTCCTCAATGTGACGCCCGACAGTTTCAGTGATGGCGGCGCTTATCTCGAAGCCGGGGCGGCGGTGGATCATGCGCTCGCCATGCTGGAGGCTGGCGCCGACATCATCGACGTCGGCGGCGAATCGACGAGGCCGGGCGCCCCGTCATCCTCGGCGGCCGAAGAATTGGCCCGCGTGCTTCCGGTCATTGAACGCCTGCGTGCGCGAACGACCGCCCCGATTTCGATCGACACGATGAAACCCGATGTGGCGCGCGTCGCCTGCGCCGCCGGTGCGACGATCTGGAACGACGTGACGGCGCTCGCATATGCGCCCGAAAGCGTCGCGACGGCAGCCGAGCTTGGTTGCATCGTGATCCTTATGCACATGCAGGGCGAACCGCGCACCATGCAGGCCAATCCGGTCTATGACGATGTCGTCGCCGACGTGGCGGCTTTCCTTGAAGAGCGCGCCGATATCGCCGAGGCGGCCGGCGTTCGCCCCGAAAACATCTTCGTGGACCCTGGCTTGGGCTTCGGCAAAACGCTTGGCCACAATCTCGAATTGATCCGCGGCTTGCCGCACATTCGCGCCCGGACCCAAAGGCGCATGGCGTTCGGCGCCTCGCGCAAGAGCTTCATCGCCGCGCTTGATCCGGGCGCACCGACTGACGGCCGGCTCGGCGGTTCACTCGCCGCTGCGCTGGCGGCCTGGGAGTTCGGCGCCGATGTGCTGCGCGTGCATGACGTGCGCGAAACGGCGCAGGCGCTGAAGGTCTGGCTGGCGGTGGGAGCCGGCGCATGAGCATTGGCCGTGTGCTGATCGTCGCGGGTTCGGATTCGGGCGGCGGCGCGGGCCTGCAGGCCGATGTGAAAACCGTCACGGCGCTGGGCGCCTTTGCGATGACGGCGGTGACGGCGATCACGGTCCAGAACACGCGCGGCGTCTTCGGCGTGCACGCAATCCCGCTCGATATCGTCGCTGCGCAGATCGAGGCCGTCGCGTCGGATATCGGCGTCGACGTCGTCAAGACTGGCATGCTTGGAACCGCAGCGACAGTCCATGCCGTGGCCGACGCTTTGGCGCGCGCCGCCCCTGATGCGCCGCGGGTCGTCGATCCGGTCATGGTTGCGAAGGGCGGCCATCCCCTGCTTGAGCCCGACGCGGTGGCTGCGATCCTTGCGCGCCTGGTTCCTGGCGCGGCTCTCGTGACGCCAAACGCGCCGGAAGCCGAGCGTCTCACCGGCCGAACCGTGCGCACCCTTGAAGAACAGCGGGCCGCCGCCGAGCGCCTCATCGAGCTCGGCGCGCGGGCGGCGCTGGTCAAAGGCGGCCACCTCGACGGCGCGATCCTGCGTGACGTGCTTCTCGATGCGGATGGAAACCTCGTCGTCATCGAAAGCCCACGCATCGAAACGCGTTCGACCCACGGCACCGGTTGCACCTACGCGTCCGCGATCGCCGCCTACCTTGCGCGCGGAGCGGCGCTGCCGGACGCCGTACGGCGTGCGCATGCCTATCTGTCCGAAGCGATCCGCCAAGCGCCGGGGCTCGGCGGCGGTCATGGACCGTTGGCGCACGGCTGGACCTTTCGCGACGACTGATCGCCGCCGTGACGCGAACCGCGCCGGGCGCGTTCGGCGCGGGAGGGAAAGCGCTGGCCTCTTCGCGCAGCGGCGCTCAACTGGCATAATGCGGTTCCGGATCATCCGGAGCCGGAAGGTTAATGAGCATGCGCATCTGGCTCGTCGACGCCTTCGCTGACCGACCGTTCCGCGGCAATACGGCGGGCGTCGTCCCCTTGCGCGCCTGGGCGCCCGATGCCGTCCTGCAAGCGATCGCTGCGGAAAACCGCTGCGCGGAAACGGCCTTTTTCGTCCCTACGGGCCTCAAAGGAAATTACCAGCTCCGCTGGTTCACGCCCACGATCGAGGTGCCCTTGTGCGGGCATGCGACGCTGGCGGCTGGCGCGGTGCTGTTGACCGAGATCGAGCGCGACCTCGACGTCGTCGTGTTCGACACCCGTTCGGGTCCGCTCGTCGTGCGCGAGACCGCCGAAGGCTTTACTCTGGATCTGCCGCGCCGTCCGCGCGCTGTGTGGACGCCGCCGGCGGCCTTGATGAATGCAATGGGCGACGTGCGCGTTATCGACGCCTTCACCGGCGAATATGCGACCATCGTTCTGTCCTGCGAGGCTGACGTGCTCGCCGCCAAGCCGGACTTTGCGGCGATCGAAGCGCTTGTGCGGGCGCCGCGAAGCGGCTGCCTCGCCATCACCGCGCTCGCCGACGAGGATCGACCCTATGATTTCGTCAACCGGTTCTTCGCGCCGGGCGCGGGGATCCCGGAAGATCCGGTGACCGGATCCTCGCTCGCCGACATCGCGCCCTATTGGTGCGACCGACTGGAGCGCGAATCCGTGACGGGCTTCCAGGCGTCCGCGCGCGGCGGCCTCGTGCGCGGCCTGCAGACCTTGTCCTCGACCCGCCTTTTGGGCCAGGTCGCGGTCTATCTGCGCGGCGAGTTGGACCCCCGCATCGCCCGGATGGCGCTGGCCGTTGAGCCTTCGCTCGCCGTGGCGCCCGTTGCGCCGCGTCCCGGCGCCGAGGAACGCATCGTCGAGATCGCAGATCTGGAGGCGGGCGACGGCATCTCCGTTTTCGACCTCGAAGCGCCCGACGGCGACGATGCTGGCGTCTTCATCCGCGAACGCCGGATTGCGGTCAAAGACCAGCCCGCCAACGATCAGCGCGCCCAGGACCGCCGCTCTTAACCATTTGCGTCGGTGGAAAATCGCTCTTTCCGGCCTTACCGAGGCCGCGATCCCCGTTCCTTTTTATCCGCCGGCGCCTTATAGGACGGGAGGCCGTTGGCGCTTATCGAGCGACAACCGCCCGTTGCTAAAGTTTGGGCCAGCGCCCGGCGACGCCGCCGGGCGCTTTCTTGTTTTCCACGAGGTTGATCGATGTCCAATGTTCTCATGCCGAAGGCCACCGCCGTCTGGCTGATCGAGGAGACGGCGCTCTCCTTCGAGCAGATTGCGGAGTTCTGCGGCCTCCATCCGCTGGAGGTCCAAGGCATCGCCAATGAGGACGTGGCCAAGGGCATCCGCGGCGTGGACCCGATCGCCGGCGGCTTCTTGTCGCGGGAAGAAATCGAAAAGGGCGAGAAGAACCCCGATTACACGCTCAAGGTCAGCGAGCAGACGCGCGTCGACCTGCCCGAGCGCAAGCGCAAAGGCGCGCGGTATACGCCGATCGCCCGTCGCCAGGACCGGCCGGACGCGATCGCCTGGTTCCTGCGCAATCACCCGGAAGTGCCGGACAGCCAGATCGTCAAGCTCATCGGCACGACCAAATCGACGATCGATCAGGTGCGCACGCGCTCGCATTGGAACAGCTCGAACATCAAGCCGGTCGATCCGGTTTCGCTGGGCCTTTGCACCCAGATCGAACTGGACGACGTCGTGTCCAAGTCCGCCGATCAGAAGGTGCGCGACGATGCGCGCAAGCGGCGCGTCACCGGCGAGACGCTGAAGCCCGCCAGCGAGACGGTTGCCGCTGACGCCTACGATCGCGAAGAAGACGCCGACGACGAAATCGACGACGACGAAGAAGACTGAGACGCCCGCCATGTATGGCCATCCCGCGCATCTGATGGCGCCGGACGACGCGCTGGCGGCGCTTGCAGCGTTCGACCGCGCGGCGATCCTGGTCGTCGTCGGCGCCGATGGCCTCGATGCGGCGCAGGTTCCCTTCATGCTGCACGGGGACCGTCTCGTCGGACATCTGGCGCGCGCCAACCCGTTGTGGCGCGCTGCGCCCTGCGCGGCTCTCGTCATTTGTCCGGGGCCTGAAGCCTATGTTTCGCCCAGCTGGTACGAGACCAAGGCGCGAACCGGCAAAGCCGTGCCGACCTGGAACTACGAAGTCTTGCACGTCCACGGACGATTGACGGCCTTCGAGGATCTCGATCGCTTGCGGACGCTGGTCGATGACCTCTCGAATGCGCACGAGGCCGGTCGCCCATCGCCCTGGCGCATGGCGGACGCGCCGGCTGACTACATTGAAACGATGTTGCGCGGCTTCGTAGGCATCGAGGTCGCGATCGACCGCATCGAGGGCAAGCGCAAGCTCTCGCAGGACAAGCCGAACGACGACAAGGCTGGCGTGCGCGCAGCGCTCTCCGCAAGCGACGATCCCCGCGATCGCGCCGTCGCCGCGGCAATGGATGCCATTGATCAGAAAGCCTGAGCGACGCAGGCCGTCAACGCGGCCGCGACGCCGAGCGCAACCAGCGCCGCGATGGTCGCCGTCGTCGCATAGGCGAGGCTGCGGTCGGGCGGGCTGCGCATCATGATCGGCAAGCCCAGATAGAGCAGCCAGACGGCGTAGAGTCCGATCCCGGCCGTCATCCAAAGCCCCGGGATCGCCGCCAGAATCGCCGCCGTGAAGGCCGGCGCGGACGCGTAGGCTGCAAGGGCGAACGCGCGTGCAAAATTGCGCTCGCCTTCGAAAGCCGTCGCCAGTCGATCAATCGTCGCTGCAACCGCTGCGACCGCGGCAACGCCCAAGATCGCGCCGGCGACGATCGCGAACACGACGTCGACGATCGGCGGACGATAGATGGTTCCGAGCACGCTCTCCCCGAACGCCAGGCGGACGAGCGCCGGGAAGGCCGCCGCCGCAAGCGCGAGCGGCGCGACGAGTCCGATCAGCAGTGCGCGCGGCGCCGGCGTTTCCGCCGCCAACGCGCGCCAGATCTCGCTTGGCGTCCGCAACAGCGCGACGAGGCGTGCGAGGTTGGGCGGCGGCGTCAACGCATGGCCCTCACGATGAGCGCCGCGACGATCGCGATCAGCGCGAGATTGACGAGGAGGATGGCGCCGCGCCAGCGCTTGATCGGATCGGGAGGATCGCTGCTGCTCATGCGTCGCGCATCAGGCTCGGCAGGTAGAGCCAGGGCCAGGCGAAAAGAACGAGGTTCGGCGCCCACCAGCCGAGATCGAAATCGCCGCTGAGCGCCCAGAACGCGATCGCCATTCCGCCCGCGACGCTGGTGAAGGCGAGCGACGCGATCGCAAGTCCCCGCCAGGCGCGCCCCGCGCGCAAAGCCGCCAGCGCCGCCAAGCCGAAAAAGCTCGCTGCAAGATCGAGCGGCGCAAACGACCAGTTCCAGGCCACGAGCATGGGGTCGTGGTAGCCCTTGTAGAGATAGGCGGCCGGAATTTGGACCACGCCGGCCGCGGCGAGCCCGGTTACTGACCAATAAACGATGAAGCCGACGTCGGTCACGGCCAGCAGCGGCGCAAGGCCGCGCGGCGGGCGACCTGGGCCAGCGCTCATGCCTGAAACGGATCGCGCATCAGGATCACGTCGTCCCGCTCCGGGCTCGTTGACAGCATCGCCACCGGCGCGCCGATCAGCTCTTCGATGCGGCGCACGTATTTCACCGCGCGATCCGGCAGGTCCTTCCACGAGCGCGCGCCCTTGGTGCTTTCGCTCCAGCCGTCGAAATATTCGTAGACCGGCTCGACGGCCGCCTGCTCGCGCATGCCGGAGGGGAAATGATCGACTGCCCGGTCGCCGATCCGATAGCCGACGCAGATTTTCAGCGTTTCGAAGCCGTCGAGCACGTCGAGCTTCGTTAGCGCCACGCCCGCGACGCCGCCGATCGCCAAAGTCTGGCGCACGAGAACCGCATCGAACCAGCCGCAGCGGCGTGCGCGGCCCGTGACGGTCCCGAATTCGCGCCCGCGCTCGCCGAGCCGCTTGCCGGCGTCATCGAACAATTCGGTCGGGAATGGTCCGGATCCGACGCGCGTCGTATAGGCCTTCACGATGCCGAGCACGTAGCGCAGGGCGCCCGGGCCGACGCCAGCGCCGGCGGCCGCCTGGCCTGCAACGGTGTTCGATGAGGTCACGAACGGATAGGTGCCGTGATCGACGTCGAGGAGCGCGCCCTGGGCGCCCTCGAACAAGATCCGCTTTCCCGACCGGCGCACGTCGTCCATGACGCGCCAAACCGGCTGCGCGAAAGGCAGCAGCTTCGGCGCCAGCGCCAGGAGTTCGGCCTTCAGCGCGCCGGGATCGACCGGATCGAGATCCAGGCCGCGCCGCAGCGCATCGTGGTGCGCCAGCAGGCGCGGAAGCTTGGCGTCGAGCGCTTCGGGGTCGGCGAGGTCGGCGACGCGGATCGCGCGGCGGCCGACCTTGTCTTCGTAGGCGGGGCCGATGCCGCGTCCGGTCGTGCCGATCTTGGCGTCGCCGGCCTGGCGCTCGCGGGCGGCGTCGAGGTCACGGTGCAGCGGCAGGATCAGGCAGGCGTTGTCGGCGAGGATCAGGGATTGCGGTGAAATCGCCACGCCCTGCGCGCCGATCCGTGCGATCTCGTCGAGCAGGGCCTGGGGATCTACGACGACCCCATTGCCGATAACCGAAAGCTTGCCCTGCACCACGCCGGACGGCAGCAGCGACAGCTTGTAGGTCTCATTGCCGACCACAAGCGTATGGCCGGCGTTGTGACCGCCTTGGAACCGCACCACCACATCGGCGCGGTTGCACAGCCAATCGACGATCTTGCCTTTGCCCTCGTCGCCCCATTGCGCGCCGATCACGACTACGCCGCTCATTCGCTCGTCTCCATGGGGGCTCTATGCGCCCCGCCGGCCGCGGCGATCAAGGGCGCGCGCGTTCTATTTCGAAAGCTTGTACGCCACCCGCAGGCCGATCTGATCGACGCCCTGGTTGCGACCCTTCCCAAGAATCTGGCCGTGGCTCAGGTGATTATAGAACACTTGACCGCTCCACGGGCCGGCAAGCTCGCGAGTGACGCCGAGCGTCGAGCGGAACAAATCACGTGAGCCGAACAAAAGGTTCTCTGAGGAAAACCGCGTCGCGCGCGGGTCGCCGTTGGCGAACGGGTTATCGACCTCACCCGAATGGATCACGTAGCCGAACCCCGGATCGAGCGACCATTTGGCGCCGACCGGTATACGCCATTGCAGCCCGACGCCGGCGAAGCTCGTGTCGCCGGCTGTATTCAACGAGGCGATGACATAGGGCTTCGGCGCACCGGCCCAGCCGAGGAACCCCGGCGAGGCGAAATCGGCCTGGACCTCGACATTGACGCCGCCTTCGCGGCCTTCGGTCTTGGCGTTCAGCACACCGACGTTGTGCTTCAGCACGCCGACGTGAACGGTTTCGACCGCATACGCCTGCTGACAGGCGAGAGCTGCGACAAACAACGCGAAAGGCAAGCCAAGTCGCATAATCGAAATCCCCGGTCGGTCCCCGGAGGGGTGCTTACCAGGACTTCATGGTTCAAGGCGAGGGCGAACCTCTATCGCGCGCACAAGCGGCGCCGGCGCGCGATCGAGGGCCAAGGGGATCAGAACGTCAGGACCTTCACGTACCGCACCTGCGGCAGCGCCTTGAGCTTGGCCAGGATATCGTCCGGAACGACCTGGTCGACGCCGACCAGGGCGATCGCATCCTCTCCGGCGGCGACCCGGCCCAGGTTGAACGTCGCGATGTTCACGCCCGCGGCGCCCAGCATCGTGCCGAGCGCGCCGATGAAGCCCGGTTTGTCGGAATTGTTGACGTACAGCATGACGGGCGCGAACGCGGCCTCGAGCGGCATGCCCTTCATTTCGACGATCTTGGGCTGCCCGGCGATCACGGCGCCGGCGAGCGTGCGCGTCGATCCGCCGGTTTTGACCTTGATCCGCACGAGGCTGTCGTAGGTCGGCGAGGTCTGGCGTTTCGACTCGGTCAAAGCGACGCCGCGCTCCTTCAGGATCGCTGGCGCGGAGACCATGTTCACGTCCTGCAGCATTGGGCGCAGAAGGCCGGCCAGCGCGGCGGCCGTCAGCGGCTTGACGTTGAGCGCGGCGACTTCGCCCTCGAACTCGATGTCGACGGCCTCCAGACCCTCGTCAGCAATCTGGCCCGCGAACTGGCCGAGCTTTTCGGCGAGCGCCGCGAACGGCTTCAGCTTCGGCGCTTCCTCGGCGGTGATCGAAGGCATGTTGAGCGCATTGGTGACCGCGCCAGAGACGAGATAATCGCTCATCTGCTCCGCGACCTGCAGCGCGACGTTTTCCTGCGCTTCGGTCGTCGAGGCGCCGAGGTGGGGCGTCGCGGTGAAGTTGGGCGCGCCGAACAGGATGTTTTCCTTGGCGGGCTCGACGGCGAACACGTCGAATGCGGCGGCGGCCACGTGTCCGCTTTCGAGCGCCGCGCGCAGCGCCGATTCATCCACGAGGCCGCCGCGCGCGGCGTTCACGACGATGACGCCCTTCTTGGTCTTGGCGAGCGCTTCGGCGGACAGGATGTTTTTGGTCTTCTCAGTCATAGGCGTGTGCAGCGTGATGAAGTCCGCGCGCTTGAGGATGTCCTCCAGCTCGACCTTCTCCACGCCGAGCTCGACGGCGCGTTCGAGCGACAAGAACGGATCGAACGCGATGACCTTCATTTTCAGGCCCAGAGCGCGCTCTGCCACCAGCGAGCCGATGTTGCCGCAGCCGATGACCCCGAGCGTCTTGGCGTAGAGCTCGACGCCGTTGAAGCGGTTCTTCTCCCACTTGCCGGCCTGCGTGGAGGCGTCCGCCGCGCCGATCTGGCGCGCTGCGGCGAATAGAAGCGCAATCGCATGCTCGGCGGTGGTGATGGCGTTGCCGAATGGCGTGTTCATCACCACGATGCCTTTGGCGGTGGCGGCGGGGATGTCGACATTGTCGACGCCGATGCCGGCGCGGCCGATCACCTTCAGCTTCCCTGCGGCGGCGATGATGTCGGCTTTCACCTTCGTCGCCGAGCGGATGGCGAGGCCGTCGTAGTCGCCGATGATCGCCTTCAGTTTCGCCGCATCCGGACCAAGCTGCGGCTGGAACTCTACCTCGATGCCGCGCGCCTTGAAGATGGCGACGGCGGCCGGGGAGAGCTCATCTGAAATCAGAACTTTGGGCATGGGTCAGTCTCCAGAATTGAGCGCGCGCCAGTCGGCGCGCGAAAGGCGGTGAACGAGGCAATCATCCTCGTCGTTGAAGAGGCGTCGCCCGACGGGGCGGAAGCCGAGGCGCTGGTAGAAGCGGTGCGCGCGGTCGTTGGAGGCGAGTGGATCAATCATGACGGCCGTCACCGCTGGATCAGCGAAACAGAGCGCAAGCGCCTGCCGCATCATTTCCGTGCCGTGACCTTTTCCGAGTTCGCCGGCCTCGCCGATCCATATGTCGATCGCGCGGAGCCCGTCTTCGATCTCGCCCCAGTAATGGGTCGGTTCGCGCGCCGGATCGATGATCTGCATGGCGCCGATCGGGCGGCCATCCAGCTCGGCAACCCAGAAGCGCGACACGGCGCTGCCGGCGGCGATCTCCTCTGCCCACTCGATGCCTTCAAAGGCATTCGGAGCATCGGGATCGTCCGTCGTGGCGCCGATGACGTGCGGCTCGTGGTCCCAGCGGATCAGCGTGGGCACGTCATCTAGCGCGGCGTGGCGGAGCGTGATCAAGGCGGGTCGGCCGCGCGGGGTCGATCAGCCGAGTTCAGCGACGCACGTCGCGAAGGCCCACTCGATCCAGGGGATCAGCGCCTCCACGTCGGCCTTCTCGATCGTCGCGCCGCACCAGATGCGCAGGCCCGGAGGCGCCGAGCGATACGAGGCGGCGTCGAGCGCCACGCCCTCCTTTTCGAGGAGATCGGAGAGCTTCTTGGCGAACGCCGCTTGGCCCGCATCGTCGAGCCCCGTCACGCGCGGATCAACGATCTTCAAGCACACGCCGGTGTTCGACCAGGTCGCCGCATCGTCCGCCAGCGGTGCGATCCAGGCGGTCTTCGCCGCCCAATCGTAGAGAACCTTGGAATTGGCGTTCGCCCGCGCGATCAGCGCCTCCAGGCCGCCGATGCTCTCGCCCCACTTCAGCGTGTCGAGATAATCTTCCGTGCACAGAAGAGACGGCGTGTTGATCGTCGACCCTTCGAACAGCTCGGCGTCGAGCTTGCCCTTCTTGGTCATGCGGAAAATCTTCGGCAGCGGCCGATCGGGCGTGAAGCTCTCCAGGCGGGCGACGGCGCGCGGCGACAGGATGATCATGCCGTGCGCGGCCTCGCCGCCCATGACCTTCTGCCAGGAATAGGTCACGACATCACATTTCGCCCAGTCGATCGGCTGGGCGAACGCCGCGCTCGTGGCGTCGTTAATCGTGATGCCCTCGCGATCGGATGCGATCCAATCGAAGTTCGGAATCTTCGCGCCGGACGTCGTGCCGTTCTGGGTGAAGATGATGTCGGCGTTTTTCCGCGCCTTGGCGAAATCCGGAAGCGCACCGTAAGGCCGCGCAACGTGCAGAGCGGCGTCGATCTTCAGCGCTTGGGCGTCCGTCACCCACTCTTCGCCGAAGCTTTCCCAAGCGAACACGTCAACGGGCCGCTCGCCGAGCATCGACCACATCGCCATCTCGACGGCGCCGGTATCGGACGCCGGCACGATCGCGACCTTGAAGTCGGCCGGCACGTCCAGGACGGTGCGCGTGCGGTCGATCGCTTCCTTGAGCTTGGCCTTGCCGGCCTTGGAGCGGTGCGAACGGCCAAGCGCCGCGCCTTCGAGCGCGGACAAGGACCAACCGGGGCGTTTTTTGGTGGGGCCCGAAGAAAAACGGGCGTCAAGCGGTTTCGTCGCCGGCTTCGGCGGAACATGCGTCATAGATGTACTCCCATCCTCACAGATGGACGCCCGCCGGTGGGAGCGGGTGGCCCGCCAGCCAAACACGGGATTTTGCCCGCGCGCGCAAGCGGATTTTCGTGGCCGCCTCAGCAAACAGCTGGATCCGACCGGAAACGTCCGTCTCGTTTGTCGCCGCCGCGACCGGCGTGCTACGCGGCCCCGATGGGCGCCGGCAAACAACTCGATTGGATCATCCTTTTTGCGCTCGTCGCGGTCTGGGGGTCGGCTTTCGCCGGGCTGAAGATTGCGGCCCATGAAATTGCGCCGGCCTGGATCGTCGCCGTGCGGCTCGTCATTGGATCCGCGCTGTTGGTGGCCTGCGCGCCGCTCGCCGGCGAGAAGATCCCTTCCTTTTCCAACCCCGCCTGGCGCACCTATGCGAGCATCGGCGTCTTCGGCACCGCGGCGCCGTTCTTCCTGTTCGCCTGGGCGAGCGGGCGCATGGATTCCACGATCGTTGCGATCTGCAATGGCGCCTCGCCCTTCTTCACCGCGGCGCTTTCGGCGGTGATGCTGCGCGAAACATTAGGCGTTCGCCGGATCGTCGGCGTGGCGCTCGGCTTTGGCGGTCTCGTTTTGCTCGCGCTGCCGGACGCCGGCGCAGCGAGCGCGCAGGCGCAAACGCTGGGCGTGCTCGCCGGACTGTTGGGCGCGGCCGGCTATGCCTACGCCAATGTCGCGACCAAGAACGCACCGCCGGTTGGGCCGATCACCGCTGCGGCGATGTTCAGCCTCGTCGGCGCTGCGCTCGCCGTTCCGGTCGCGCTGGCGACCAGCCCGCCGCCCTGGTCAGCCTCATGGCCGGCGCTGACGTCGGTCGTCGCGCTGGGGATCGGGCCGTCCGGCTTCGCATCGATCGGCTACATCGTGCTGATCCGTCGCCGCGGGCCGCTGTTCACAGCCTATTCGACCTATCTGATGCCGCTTTGGGCCGCGGGCGTCGGCATCCTGTTCCTCGGCGAGCGTCCGGGCGCGGAAGCGGCTTTGGCTATGGGCTTGGTTCTGGCCGGGCTCGCCATATCCTCGTCGACCGCGCGGCCCAAGATCACAGTTTCAGAATGATCTTTCCCGCATGCGCGCCTTGCGCCATGCGCGAATGCGCTTCTTCGACGCGCGAAATCGGGAAAACCATGTCGATCACCGGCTTCAGGCGGCCTTTCTCGATCCATGGCCAGACGTGCGCCTCGATCGCAGCCCCGAGGCGGGCCTTTTCCGGCGTCGACCGCGGCCGCAGCGTCGAGCCGGTAATCGTCAACCGCTTACGCATGACGACCGAAAGGTCGATTTCCGCCCGCGGGCCCTGCAGGAAGGCGATGTAGGCGAGGCGGCCGCGCTCGCGCAGGACCTCGATGTTGCGCGCGAGATAGGGCGCGCCAACCATGTCCAGGATCACGTCAACGCCGCCGCGTTCGGCCAGGATCGCGCCGTAATCTTCGTCCTTGTAGTTGATCGCGCGGTCGGCCCCCAGCCTTGCGCAGAGGGCGCATTTTGCGGCGTCCCCGGCGGTCGCATAGACCTGTGCGCCATGGGCGGCGGCCATCTGGATGGCGGTGGTGCCGATGCCGCTTGCGCCGCCATGGACCAGGAAGCGCTCGCCCGGCTTCAAGGCGGCGTCCTCGAACACGTTCGCCCAAACGGTGAAGACGGTCTCCGGCAGGCCGGCGGCTTCTTCCAGCGAGAGGGTCGACGGCGCCGGCAGGACCTGGCCTCCGGGCGCCACCGCATAGGGGGCGTAGCCGCCGCCATTGAGGAGCGCCGTCACCTTGTCGCCGATGCGCCACCGCTGCGTGCCCTCGCCGACGGCTGCGATCTCGCCGGCCGCTTCAAGGCCGAGAATGTCGGAGGCCCCCGGCGGCGGCGGATAGAACCCACCGCGCTGGAGGAGATCGGGCCTGTTGATCCCCGCGGCTTCGACCTTAATCAGGACTTCGCCCGGACCGGGCGACGGAACAGGCCGCTCTTCGAAAAACAGGGGCTCGCGGGGCTTGTGCCCAACAACGCGCATCGTCCCAGAAACAGCCATTTTGATCCTCTGTAATCCGTGTTGGGACAGCGTAAGATGGACGCCGCGCCAAAGGAACCGCGAGCTCGCTATGATCGAAGAAGAACGCCCGCAACCGAAATCGACGCCCCTCGATGGGCTCTCGATTGAGGAGCTCGAAGCGAAAATTACTCTCCTGAAAGGGGAAATCACGCGTTGCGAGGAACTCGTCGCGCGCAAAAAGGCCCATTTGTCCGCCGCAGCCGACCTGTTCGGCCCGCGGTCTTCATCGTAAACGCGGCGTGTCGTTCCGCGAGGCCCGAGGTTTGCACGCATGCGCGGCATGACTGAGATCACACCGACCGATTCCGCCGCCAGCGCCGCCCCGCTCGACGCCGAGCAAGTCCTGCGAATTCTCGAATTCGCCCGGTCGGAGGTGTTTGACCGCACCTATAGCGAGGGCATGGGCCTCGTAGAGGAGACCGCCGGTTACCTCGACGGGGTCGGCCGCGCCGCCTCCAAGCGCCTGTCGCGCACCGCGGCGCTCGCCTACGCCGGAGAGAGCATGCGGCTCACGACCCGGCTGATGCAGGTCGCGTCCTGGCTCCTGGTGCAGCGGGCTGTGCGGGACGGGGAAATCTCGATCCGCGACGCGGCCAACGAAAAATACCGCTTCACCGCGCGCCGGCGGCCGGAAGAGCCGTTCGCGGCCGCGGACGAATTGCCAGGCGAGTTGAAAGACCTGATCCGGCGCTCCGAGAGCCTGTTCGAGCGCGTCCGCCGGCTCGATGAAACGATGTACGACCCGAAAAGCGAAGACGCCGCCCCAATAGGCGCGGCGGCGCAATTGTCGCGTTTACGGGACGTTTTCGGCGGCTGAGCGCGTTTCGGCTCAGCCCTTCTTGCGGGTGAATCCGCCGAATTTCTCGTTGAACTTCGAGACCCGACCGCCGCGGTCGAGGTTCGACTGGTTGCCGCCCGTCCAGGCCGGGTGAGACTTCGGATCGATGTCCAACGACAGCGTCGCGCCTTCCTTGCCGTAGGTCGAGCGCGTCCGGTAGGTCGTCCCGTCCGTCATTTGAACGGTTATGAAGTGATAATCGGGATGGCCTTCGGACTTCATGGCTCGGCTCGCTCGGGCGCAGGGGCTGACGCGGGGAAGCGGGGCTGATACCGGAAACGCCCCTGGGGGGCAAGGGCTGGATGAACGCAAATCGTGGCGCTTGGGCCACGCCTTCGTGGAATTGTCACGAATCAGCACGTTAGGCGTTGCATCGTCGGCAGGCTCCTTCAAATGCCTAGCCTTATCTGGGGCGGGGCGCCCCTTTGCTTCAGAATGAGGGCAAGATGGCTCGTAAACGTATTCGATCCGCCGCGGCTTTCTTGGCGGGCGCGAGTGTGCTGGCGCTGGCCTTCGTCTTTGCTCCGGTCCCGGCCTTTGCGCAGGGCGCTGGCCCTGCCGTCGCCGGCGGCGGGATCGGCGAAGTGATCGTCACGGCCCGGAAGAAAGAGGAATCGGCCAAGGACGTGCCGGCCTCGATCACCGCTCTCTCGGGCGCGACGCTCGAAGCTGTCTCTGCCGGCGGCGCCGACATCAGCTTCCTGTCGGCGCGGGTTCCGTCCGTGAACGTCGAATCCTCGTTCGGCCGCACGTTCCCGCGCTTCTACATCCGCGGGCTCGGCAACACCGATTTCGACCTCAACGCCTCTCAGCCGGTGTCGCTCGTCTATGACGACGTGGTGTTCGAGAACCCGGTCCTGAAAGGCTTCCCGGCCTTCGATATCGAGCGCATCGAAGTGCTCCGTGGTCCGCAAGGCACCCTGTTTGGCCGCAACACGCCAGCCGGCGTCGTCAAGTTCGACTCGGTGAAACCGACCGAAGAGTTCGACGCCCGCGTGCGCGCCGGCTACCGCTCCTTCAATGGCTTTGATCTCGAAGCCGCAGTCGGCGGCAAGATCGCCGAAGGCCTCTCGGCGCGCGCTTCGCTGCTCGTTCAGACCCAGGACGAATGGGTCGACAACGCCTTCACCCGGCAAGAAGACTTCACCGGCGACTACCAGGACATCGCCGGGCGCCTGCAGCTCCGCTATCAGCCCAACGCCCAGCTCGACGCGCTGCTCAATGTTCATGGCCGTTCGTTCGACGGCACGTCCCAGCTGTTCCGCGCCAACGTGATTACGCGCGGAACCACGGGCCTCAACGCCAACTTCGACCGCGAAAAGGTCTTCTACGACGGCGGCGCGGGCAACAACCAGAAGCTCGACACTTACGGCGCGACGGGCCGCATCGTTTATGACTTCGGCGATGTCGTCATGACGAGCGTCACTGGCTACGAGAACGTAAAGTTCTACGGCCGCGGCGATATCGACGGCGGCGCCGGCGCGGCGTTCCTGCCGACCGGCTCGAGGCCGGGCGTCATTCCGTTCCCGTCGGAATCGGCCGACGGCATCGACGGCCTCGACCAATGGAGCCAGGAGCTCCGTTTCGCGAGCGACACGTCGGGCGCGTTCTCGTGGCTCGGCGGCCTGTATTACTTCAACGAAGACGTGACGATCTCGTCCTACAGCTTCGATACGCTTGCGCCTGGCGCGCCGCGCAACGGCTTCGCCCAGCAGAACCAGGAAACCAAGGCCTGGGCCGTGTTCGGATCGGCGACCTACAAGGCCACCGACAAGCTGACGCTCACCGCCGGCGTGCGCTATTCCGACGACGACAAGGACTTCTCTGGCCGCCGCACGCAAAGCCCGTTCGGCGCGCCGAACATTACCCGCGCGATTTCGGTCGGCGATTCCGCCGTCAGCTGGGACGTTTCGGCGGTCTATGCGCTCACGGACGACGCCAACGTGTACGGACGCGTTGCGCGCGGCTTCCGGGCGCCGTCGATCCAGGGCCGGATCCTGTTCGGCGATGATGTGACGACGGCGAATTCCGAATTGCTGACGTCGTACGAAGCCGGTGTTAAATCGGCGTTCTTCGACCGTCGCCTGCTCGCGGACGTGTCGGTCTATTCATATACGATCGACGATCAGCAGTTCACCGCTGTCGGCGGGGCTGGAAACAGCAATCGTCTCGTCAACGCCAAAGAGGGCCGCGGCTACGGCTTCGAGGCGGATCTGCGCGCACGGCCGACGGAGAACCTCACTTTGTCGGCGTCGTTCGGGTACAACAACACCGAGATCAAGGATCCGTCGCTGGCCGTTGCGGTCTGCGGTTCGCCGTTCCCGCTCTGCACCGTGCTCGATCCGACGCAGGCAGTGCCTGGCGCCGTTCTCGCCCGCATCAACGGCAACAGCTTCCCCAACGCGCCGGAATGGACGGGTTCGGCGACCGCCGAATACGTCTACCCGCTCGCCAGCGGCGCGCGTCTCTTCGCGTTCACCGACTGGGCCTACAAGGGCGACACGAACTTCTTCCTCTATGAGAGCAAGGAATTCCGTGAAGACGGCTATTGGGAAGGTGGCCTGCGCATCGGCTACGAAACGGCCGACGCGAAAAAGCAGGTCGCGATCTACGGCCGCAACATCACCGACGAAGAGCGCCTGGTTGGCGCGATCGACTTCAACAACCTGACGGGCTTCGTCAACAACCCGCGCGTCTTCGGCATCGAAGCGAGCTGGAAGTACTGAGACGCGTTCCATCTGGAAAACGTGGGGCGCCGGAGCAATCCGGCGCCCTTTTCGTTTGAGGGGCGCTGCGATCACCTCGCTCGTCATCCCGGCCGAGCGCAGCGAGAGCCGGGACCTTGTTCCGTGCTTCACCTGAACAGGGTCCCGGATCGGCGCGTTTCGCGCCGTCCGGGATGACGACGGTTGGCCTCGCGCTCAGCCCGGCTGCAGCCCCACCGCGCCGACCGCTTCGGACTGCCGTGCGGAAACGGCGTCGACGTCGAAGCCTTCGATCTGCGCGTTGAAGAGCTCGTAGAAATTCAGCTCCGCCTTCAGGTGCAGGAACGCCGCGCCGAGGCCAATTGCGGCACGGTCCATGAACACGAATTCGCGCGGCGGCTTGACCGGCCCGTGCGCCTGCAACGCCTCTTTCACCTGGATGATTTCCTTACGGCCGTACTGGCCGGGCGCGACGCCATCGGCTGCGGTGCGCACCCGATCGTCCAGCATCGGGGCGTAGATGAACCTCGCCCAGATCGTCAGTGCTTCTACGGCGGGGCGGGAGAGGTTGTCGAAGCCCCAGTCGCGATAGGCTTCCGCCACCGCATCCATGTCGTCGGCCTGCAGGGCGCGATAGAGCTTGACGACGCCGGCGACGAATTTCGGCGGAAAGATCCGCACACAGCCGAAGTCGAGCAGGTTCAGCTGGGCGGCTCCGTCTGTGAACGTGTAGTTGCCGAGATGCGGGTCGCCGTGGATGACGCCGAAGTGCGCCATCGGGCCCCACCAGGCTTCGAACAGCAGCACGGCGATGCGATTGCGAACCTCCTGCGGCGCGTCGAGGAAGGTCTTGAGCGGCTTGCCATCGAGCCAAGTCATGGTGAGCAAGCGCCCGGTCGACAGATCGTCGATCGGCTCAGGCACGCGGATCTCCGGGCGCTGCGACAGCATCCGGCGATAAAGCGCGATGTGGCGCGCCTCGCGATCGTAATCGAGCTCCTCGCGCAAGCGGTCGGACAGCTCCGCCGTGAGCTCGCTTGGATCGACGACCTTGCCGAACCGGCGATAGACGCCCACGAGATTGTTCATCTGGGCGATGTCGGTCTCCACCGCGCTCGCCATTTCCGGATACTGCAGCTTGCAGGCGAGGGCGCGGCCATCGAGCGCTGTGGCCTTGTGCACCTGTCCGAGCGATGCCGCCGCCGCCGCTTCGCGTTCGAAGCTCGTGAACTTGCCTTCCCAGTCCGCGCCGAGTTCACCGCGCATGCGGCGTTGCACGAACGGCCAGCCCATCGATGGCGCGTTGGTCTGCAGCTGCGCCAGCTCTTCTGCATATTCGGGCGGCAAGAGGTCGGGAATGGTCGCCATCATCTGCGCGACCTTCATCAGCGGGCCTTTTGATCGCCCAAGGGCCGCACGCACCGCAGCCGCCATTTGGCGATCGGCGTCGTCGCCGCCGAAAAGCCGCGCGGCCCCCACTGCGGCGGCGGCGCCGGCTACATTGGCGCCGACATTGGCGAACCGGCCAAGCCGCGCGGCCAATCGATCCCGTTCCGGGTCTTTACTCATGGTTTACGATCCTGGCGCTTTGTCGCGTCCTATAGATGGCGCTTGGCGGGCCGCGGTCGACCCCGCCTGAAAAAGCTTGTGCCATTTTAACGCGCCCTTGACCCCCCGTGCGTATTGTCCGGCTCAATAGATCGCCGGCAAGCGGCGACGGGGTGTCAAAAGATGACGAAGACGATCCTGGTCGTTGACGACGACCCGGCTCAACGGCGCCTGTTGCAGGCCGCCGTCGAGCGTTCCGGTTACGCCACCAAAGTCGCCGCAGACGGCCCGACCGCGCTCGCCCAGCTCGACGTGGTCGATCTGATGCTGCTCGATCTCGTCATGCCCGGCATGACGGGCATGGACGTGCTCGCCGAAGTGCGCGTGCGCCGCCCGGAAATGCCGGTCATCGTGCTCACCGCCTCGGGCGGCGTAGACACGGTCGTCAAGGCCATGCAGGCGGGCGCAGCGGACTTCTTCGTCAAACCGGCGAGCCCCGAACGCGTCGTCGTCTCGATCCGCAACGCGCTCGAAACCTCCAATCTCAAGGCCGAAGTCACGCGCCTGAAGAAGAAGGCGACTGGCGTCCTCGGCTTCGACGACATGGTCGCCGACGCGCCGTCGATGCGCCCCGTGGTCCGCATGGGCCAGCGCGCCGCCACCTCCAATATTCCAGTCCTGATCCTCGGCGAAAGCGGCGTCGGCAAGGAAGTGCTGGCGCGCGCGATCCAGAGCGCGAGCGAGCGGGCGGGCAAGCCCTTCATCACCGTCAATTGCGGCGCCCTGCCCGAGAACCTCGTCGAGAGCATCCTGTTCGGGCACGTCAAAGGCGCGTTCACGGGCGCCACTGAGAATCATGCCGGCAAGTTCGTGGAGGCAAACGGCGGCACGCTGTTCCTCGACGAAGTCGGCGAGCTGCCGCTCGAAGCGCAGGTTAAGCTCCTGCGCGTGCTGCAGGAGAGCGAAGTCGATCCCGTCGGCGCCAAACGGACAGTCCGCGTCGACGTGCGGATCATTTCAGCGACCAACAAGGATCTCGCCAAGCTCGTCGCCGAAGGCCGCTTCCGCGAAGATCTCTATTACCGCCTCAACGTCTTCCCCGTCGAAGCGCCGCCGCTGCGCGAGCGCCGCGAGGACATTCCCAAGCTCGTTTCCCGCTTCGTCACGCGCTTCAACGCTGAAGAAGGCCGCGCAATCCGCGGCTGCGCGCCGGACACGATGGCCATGCTCCAGGAATTCGACTGGCCGGGGAACGTGCGTCAGCTTGAGAACGCCGTCTTTCGCGCCGTGATCCTTTGCGAGGGCGATCTTCTGCAGCCGGACGATTTCCCGCAGATCGCCGGATCGCGTCGCATCCTGGCGTTCGAACCCGCCAACGACGGCCATCCCGCCCACCTTGTCGCGCCGGCCAACGACACCGCACCGATCGCTCAGCTCCCCCTGCCGCAAGCGCTCGCGGCGTTCGCGCCACCGCCGGCTCCGCCCGTTCCGGTGTTCGACGATCGCGGCCATGTGCGCGCGCTCGAGGCGATCGAACGCGACCTCATCCAGTTGGCGATCGACCATTACGCCAGCCACATGAGCGAAGTGGCGCGCCGTCTCGGCATCGGCCGTTCGACGCTCTATCGCAAGCTGCGCGAATACGGCCTCGACGAAACCGGCCAGGAAAAAGTGGGCTGACGTTGCGGGGCGTTCAGGGCGACCACAATCGCACCCAGGGACCGTCGATGTCATAGCCGCGTTCGCCCCAACTCCATCCCAGGCGGCGGTAGAAGTCGAGCGCGGCGAGATTGGCGAGGGCGCATTTGAGCGAGACGCGCTCGCCGCACTGCGCGACGGCTTCCGCCAGAAGCGCCGCGCCGGCGCCGCGCCGGCGACGGGCGCGGTCGACGTAAAGGTGATGGACGAAATGATCGTTCGGCTCGAAGGCTGCAAAGCCGATCACGCCGGACAAGCCGATCGTCGCCACCAGGATCGTCTCGCCGTCCGTAAGGCGCGCGAACTCATCGACATCGATCGTTTGCGTCCGATTGGGAAGCGCATCGGTCCAGCCGTCCTGAAGCAGGCGGGCGCACCGCGCCGCGTCGTTCGGCTGAAAAAGGCGCACGCGCAGCGGCGCGATCGCGAACATCAATCGTGCTCGGGCGCGGGCCGTTCAGGCCGGCGCGCGCGCAGCGGCTTGCGGGTCTTGAAGCCCTTTCGCGGGGCCTCGCCCGCGGCCTTGGCGGCGATTTCCTTGAGCTTTTGCGCCTGAAGCGCCGACAGCGCTTCGTCCGCGTGGCCTTTGGCGAGATTGGCGAACGCCGAGCCGTAGGTCTCAAGCCGTGTTTCAACCTCGGCCAGGAACGTGCGCTCCCATTCCGAATAGGCCTGTCGATCGCCGCCGCCTTCGCCCTCGGCGTCCGGCGACGGCGCATCGACGCGCGCCGCGAGTTCGCGCACGATGCGCAAGGCCTTCCGCGTCCGTTTGGGGTCGACTTCGCGCGGCACGCCGCTCCTCAGATTTCTCCGAGCGCGGCGAGATAAAGATCGAGGACCATTTCCTGCTCTTCGCGCTCTTGCCGGTCGATCTTGCGCAACGAGACCACCTTGCGCAACGCCTTGGTGTCGTAGCCGACCGCCTTGGCTTCCGCGTAGACGTCCTTGATGTCGGCGGCGATGCCCTTCTTTTCCTCTTCGAGTTTTTCGATCCGCGTCACGATCTGCTTCAGCTTTTCCTTCGCCGATTGGGTCAGGGCTTGGGGGGCGGCGGATACGCCGCCGAATCCGGCATCGTCGGCCATGGGAGGCTCCTTCGTTCTTGGACCGGAACGGTAATCGGTCTCAGAGCGATTCGCTGCCGGCGATCTGCGCAATCCTGAGGATGGCCGCCGCCACCGTTTCGGGGCGGATCTGATGCGGCATGTGGCCTGCGCCAGGCGTCACCACCAGCTCAGCCTTGGGCAGCATGCGCGCCAAGGCGCGGGCGTGGATCCGCGGGCTCACCACCCGGTCGGAATCGGCGGTGATCACGATCGTCGGCGCATTGATCTCGTCGTAGCGGAAATACTGCGCCTCGAATTCGGTCTTGGTCGCAAGCACGTCCTCCGCATTGGCGCGGAACGTTCTGGGACGAAACAGCAAGCCGACCGCGGCGGCGCGGGCGTACCCTTTGGGAACAGGCGCCGGCGCGAACGTATTGGCGATGGCGGCGCGGGCGAGCAGCGGTCCGACCAGCGGCACGGCGAGCCGCGCAAACACGGCGCCTGCGATCGGGCGGGCCGCAAGGCGCACATGCCAAGCGTTGGGCCCTGGGTAGGGATTTGCGGCCGGCGCGACGAGCACTAGTCCGGCGACCTTGTCCGGCCGGTCGAGCGCGAGACGGAGCGCCGTCGCGCAGCCAAGCGAATGGGCGAGCACGATCACCGGTCCTGGATCGAGCGCGTCGAGACACTCGCCTACCAGTTCAGCCTGGCGCGCCAGCGAGGCCGCGCCGGCCGGACGGGAAGAATGGCCGTGCCCGGGCCTGTCGATCGCGGCGAGACGCGCCTTGCCGGTCAGCGCCGTTGCGACTGCGGCGAACTCACGACCATTGGCGCTCGCGCCGTGCAGCGCAGCGACGAGCGGGCCATCGCCCTCATGGAGTGCGACGTGCAGGCGGGCGCCTTTCACGCGCACGAACCGTCCAGCGGCTGGCCAGCGGAGGTTGGCCACGATCGCATAGACGGATCCAAAGACCGCCCAGCCCAGGAGGCCGGCGCCGATCGCCAGGGCTAAGGGCGTCATTCAGGTCTCGCGACCGTCGATCTTGGGGCCCAGGCGCGCCGCGCCCTGCTTGGCCTGCTCAAGGAACGGGTTGACGGTGACCGCGTCGCGATAGGCCGCCAGCGCCGCCTTCTCCTGCCCCAATGATTCGTAAATCATCCCGAGGCCGGCGAGGGCGCCGAAATGGCGCGGCTCGCGCTTCAGCGCCTCTTGGATGTCGCCGATCGCGGCGGTGTAATTCTGTTGGTCGAACGCTAAAATCGCGCGCCGGTTCCACGCTTCGGCGTAATCGGGTTTCAGGCGCGTGGCTTCGTCGAGGAATTGCTTGGCGAGTGAGGTGTCGCCTGAGGCGGTCGCGATCTGGGCGCGCTCCATCAGGATATCGATCGTGGGGCTGCCGGATTCTGCCCAGGTCGCCCAGATTTTGTCTTCGATCAGCTTGGCCGTCGGCGCGTCTCCGGCGGCGTGCAATTGCGCAAACAGCGCATCAAGCTTGGGATTGGACGGCGCGGGGGGCGCCGGCGGCGGCGGCGGCGCGCAGGCGGCCAGCACAACGGCGATCGCGAGCGCGCGTACCGAACGCAGGAAAACCCCTGACATCGCTTGCATCCGAAATCGGAACCATCAACCCGCAGGCAGGCTGCGGGTGCGAAAAGGCGAAAGCAAGGCTATAGACTGAATAAGAGCAATCTGGCGGCGCCAAAGCGCTACGCCCGTCCACGCTGGCCAGCTCTGCGGCGCCGAGGCGCCGGCAGGCTCAGCCCTGCTTGGCCTTATAGCGCGGGTCGACTTTGTTGATGATGTAGACGCGGCCTTTGCGGCGCACGACCCGGCAGGCGCGGTGACGGGTTTTCAGCGTCTTGAGCGAGCTTTTGACCTTCATGGCCGCGGCGTCCGAGTAAATCGTAGGGAAACGGGAGCGGCGGCTTTAAGGGGCGGCGCGCCTGAAGTCAATCACGTTTCAACCGCCGCGCCCTGAAACGCACTTCGCTTCGAGCCTGTAAGGATCGCCCAGAGGCCTCAAATTGGGCGCAGCCTTGCCGCCTGCTGCGACGCACCCTAATGGGCGCAGGTCGGATCGCAGAAGCGGGGAATTGCCATGTTGCGTCGCGTCGTCGCGTTGATCGCCATATCGGCGCTCGCGGCCATTGGCGGCATCGCGCCGGCAACCCGCGCCCAGGGGGTTGAAGCGCGCGCATTTGAAAGCTCTGGGGACCCGGCCTTCGACGCCTGGCGAGAGGACTTCGCCGGCCGCGCAATCGCCAGCGGCCGCAGTCCCCGCGTCGTCCAAACCATGTTGTCGAATGCCGCGCCCGACCCGCGCGTCGTGCAGGCCGACCAGAACCAGCCCGAATTCGTCCGCCCGGTTTGGGATTACATCGACCGCGCCGTTTCGGCGAAACGCATCGCCGATGGCCAGCTCGCGCGGGCGGCAAACGCCGCCGTGCTGTCGGCGATCCAGGCGAAGTACGGGGTCGACGCGGACATCATTGTCGGGATTTGGGCGATCGAGACGAGTTATGGAAAGGCGACGCTGAGCTATGACGCCGTCAGCGCGCTTGCGACCCTGGCTGCCGAAGGTCGCCGGCGCGCGCAGTTCGAGGGTTACCTCATTGCGCTTATGCAGATGGTCGAGCGCGGTTACGCGGGGCCGGCAGACCTGAAGAGCAGCTGGGCCGGCGCGCTCGGGCAACCGCAATTCATGCCTGACGTCTATCTCGTCGACGCGGTCGATTGGGACGGCGACGGCCGCCGAGACATCTGGACCAATACGGGCGATGCGCTCGCTTCGATCGCCAATTACCTCGTCCGTCGCGGCTGGTCGCCCGGCGACCCAGTGTTCGACGAAGTCAGGCTCCCGCCGACCATCGATTTCGCGCTCGCGGACGGGACCATGCGCTCGGTCGCCGAATGGGAAGGGTTCGGCATCGTCCGCAGCGACGGCGGCGTCTGGAGCGCCGCCGCGCGCGGCCTGCAGGCGCAGCTTTTCCTGCCGGCGGGACGGGAAGGGCCGGCGCTTCTGCTGTTCCAGAACTTCCGGGCGATCCGCGCCTACAACCCGTCCGACCGGTACGCCCTCTCGGTCGCGCTGCTGGCGCGCGGGTTCGCCGGCCGATCCGGCATTTCAGCGTCATGGCCGAAGCACCAGGGCGCCCTGCAACGCGCCGATATGATCGAGCTGCAGCAATTGCTGGCCGCCAAGGGATATGGCGCCGGCGGCGTCGACGGGCTGTTCGGGTCCAACACGCGCCGCGCGGTGCGCGCCTACCAACAGGCCGAGGGCCTTCCCGCCGACGGCTGGCCGACGCGGGTGCTGCTCGACAGGATCCGAGGGTTCGCCGCCCCCGCGGCCGCAAATCCGCTTGAAGCCGACCGCGACGCCGCGCGTGACCTACGCACCAAGACGTCGATCAAGGAACTGCAAGGACTGCTCAATCGGTTGGGCTATTCGATCGGCGCGCCGAACGGGATCGTTGGTCCAAGGACGCGCGCAGCGATTGGCGCCTTTGAGAAGCGGCTTGGATTGTCGCCGACGGGACGCGCCACGACCTTCATCCTCGCCCAATCGCGCAAAGCGATCAAAGCACGTCGCTAGCCTCGGGCGGCGGCGGTTGGTGGGCCGCCTTAAGGCTGCGGCTCATGACCGCGTAGGTCGCCATTGCGGCAAGCGTCAGTCCGGCGACCACCAGCGGCGCCACCGGGCCGACGACGTCATAGAGAACGCCGCCCGTCAGCGGTGCGATGATGAAACCCGTGCCGTTGGCCGCCACGACAAGTCCAGCAACCGCGCCTTGCTCTTCCGAGCGCACGGCGATCGATGCCCCGCCCGAAAAGCCCGGCCGCGCCAGGCCGCCGCCAAGACCTTGAAGAAATTGGGAGATCAGCAGCGCGGCCAAGCTGGTCGCCAAAGCCTGGGCGAGGACGCCAACGCCGAGGATCGCTGCGCCCCAAACCATCAGGTCACGAGAGGGCGCTCGCAGCCGCGGCAGGACGCCAAGCTGGGCGACCAGCATCGCCAGGGCGCCGACCATGTACCCGGCCGCGGATAGTTCGGCGGCGTGCGTGCCCGACACGTTAAGCCGGTCCATGGTGAAGAACGAATAGGTCTGGGCGAGCGTGCCGCCGACGACCGATAGCCCGACGCCGTAAATGATGAACGGCCGCACGCGCGCATCCATCATCAGCCGCAGATTGCCGCCGGCCGGACGGATCGTGCGCGGCTGAGCGCCGGGGGCCGGCGGCGGGTCGGGCAGGCGCTGGTAGACGACCACTGCGGCGATCGTGGCCAGCGCAACGACCATTGCGATCGGAGCGATGTAACCCAGTTCCGCCGTGATCGCCGCCGCGAGCCCCGGTCCGATCGTTTGGCCGACCGCAAACGCCGAGGTCAGTGTGGCCAGTTCCTCGGTGCGGCGTTCGGGCGAGGTGTGGTCGGCGATGTAGGCCTGCGCCGCCGGGCTGGTGGCCGATCCGACCAGGCCGAAGATCGATCGCGTCAACATCAGGCCGATGAACATCACACCGGTCGAAAGCCAGCCGGCGAGCCCCATGGCGGCGACGGTCCCAAAGCCGGCCATGGACACGGCATAGGCCGCAAGCCCAAGCGCGATGATCGGCTTGCGCCCGCGCGTATCGCTGACGCGCCCCCAAAAGGGGCTCGCAAACACCCAGATCAGCGCCGACAGCGAGAAAATCGCGCCGACGCTTGCATCCGGCAGCTTGATCTCCCGCGCCAAAGGCGGAAGCAGCGCGAGCAGCATCGAATTGCCCACGCCGACCACCAGTTGGGCCGCGCACAGCAGCAAGAGGCCGTGCGCCCGCCGCGGTTTTTCTTCGGTCATTAACGATCCGATAACACCCTGGCCATCGCCGCCGCAACGCCAAGTCCCGCGATGTGATGACCGCGCAACGTGATGTTAAAGCGCGTCAGACTAAAAGGGCGGTCGGGATTTCAGGCGGCCGAACAATGTTTCAGATCATCGGACTCGTGGTGCTGTTCGGGATGGTGTTCGGCGGCTTCGTGCTGGCCGGCGGCCATTTCGACGTGATCCTGCACGCGCTGCCGTTCGAAATGATGATGATCGGCGGCGCAGCCATCGGCGCAACCCTGATCGGCAACGATCTCGGCACGATCAAGGGAATCGGCGGCGGGGTGGGCAAGATCCTGGGCGGACCCAAGTGGAACAAGCAGGACTATCAGGACCTGCTGACCCTGATGTTCACCCTGACGAAGCTGGTCAAGACCAAGGGCGTCGTCGCACTCGAGCCGCACATCGAAAAGCCGGAAGAAAGCTCGATCTTCCAAAAGTGCCCTAAAATTCTGAAGGATCACTTCGCCGTCGATTTCATCTGCAACACGTTCCGGATGATGACGATGAACCTCGACGACCCCCATCAGGTCGAGGACGTGATGGAAAAGCAGCTCGAGAAGCACCACCACGAGCACCACAAGCCGGCCCATGCCCTGCAGAACATGGCGGACGCCCTCCCGGCGCTCGGCATCGTCGCGGCCGTGCTCGGCATCATCAAGACGATGGGCGCCATCAACGAGCCGCCGGAAAAGCTCGGCCTCCTGATCGGCGGCGCCCTTGTCGGCACCTTCCTCGGCGTGTTCCTCGCCTACGGGATCGTCGGTCCCATGGCGGCGCGTTTCGCCGCCGTCGAGGATGAGGAATCGCAATTCTATAAGATCATCAAGGAAGTCATGGTCGCGCACCTGCACGGCAACGCCGCCCAAGTCTCCGTTGAGATTGGCCGCGGGTCCGTGCCGTCTGCGTATCAGCCGTCGTTCGCGCAGCTCGAAGAGGCGATCAACGGCTCGGAGGCCTGATTTCGGGCTCCGCAGCGCCGCCCCAAAAGCGTGACACCGCTGACGCAGGGGCCTGGAAAAGCAGCAGATTGGGGTCGTGAGCGCCAAAATTGCATTGCGCTCATGTCATGAACCCTTGCACTCTCCGCCAAGACTTTTTATCCCTCAGCGCCGGCGACGAAAGAATCGCGCCGGGACGAGGGGTATTACCTATGACGAAGCTGAAACTGGGTCTGGCGACCTCGATCGCCGCTCTGGTCGCTTTCGGTGTCGCCGCGTGCGGCCCGCAAGCTGCGAAGACGGAAGAGCCGGCTGCTCCGGCGGCTGCTGAAGCTCCGGCTCCGGCTCCGGCTCCGGCGGTTGACCCGGCTGCGGCTCCGGCCGCTCCGGCTGCCGACGCTGCTGCTCCGGCTCCGGCCGCGGCTCCGGCCGCTCCGGCGACTCCGTAAGCTTCAGGCTTACGCCTAACGGACGGGCCGCCCGAAAGGGCGGCCCGTTTCGTTTTTGCGCCCCCTAATCAAGGGCGCCGGGTGGACAGCGCGAGCGGCGTGCGCGTACAGCGCCCCGATGCCCCGTCTTCCGCCCCCTTCAGACGCCATCTGGCGCGACGGCGCGCTGATCTCCACCCGTTGCGACGACGTCTACTTTTCGCGCGGCGGCGGGCTCGACGAAACGGCGCTCGTCTTCCACGCTGGCTGCGGCTTGCCCGATCGCTGGCGCGGTCGGTCCAGGTTCGCGATCCTCGAGCTCGGTTTCGGGACCGGCCTGAACGCATTGGCGACCTGGGCGCTTTGGGCTGAGACCCGCGATCCTGGCGCCGTCTTGCACTTCGTCACCACCGAAAATCAGCTGCTCGCGCAGGCGGACGCGGCGCGCGCCCTCGCCGCCTTCCCGAGCCTCGCCGGGCGCGCGGAGGCGCTCGTCGCGCGCTGGCCGCGCAGGGCTTCGGGCCCGCAGCGCCTGTGGTTTGACGCCGACGGCTTCGCGCTCACCGTGCTCGTCGGTGACGCCGCTGCATCGCTCGCCGGACTGCGCGGCCGTTTCGACGCCATGTTCCTCGACGGCTTTGCGCCGGCTCGAAACCCGGACATGTGGAGTACGGAGATTTTCGAGCGATTGGCGGCGCTCGCCGGGCCCGGCGCCCGCGCGGCGTCCTATTCCGTGGCTGGCGCGGTGCGACGCGGGCTCGAAGCCGTGGGCTTTGCGGTCGAGAAAAAGGCCGGGTTCGGCGCCAAACGTGAACGGCTCGAGGCGCGCTTCGAAGGCCCGTCGCAGGCGTCCGCCTATGGGCTCTTTCCGCATACAGACGCCGATGGGCCGCGTCCGCAGCGTGTCGTCGTGATTGGCGGCGGGATCGCCGGCGCCGCGGTCTGCGCGGCTCTGGCGCGACGGGGCGTCGCCGTGCGCCTGCTCGAGCGCGCCGATCACCTCGGCGCGGGCGCCAGCGGCAATCCCGCAGGTCTCGTCATGCCGCGCCTCGATCGCGGCGATACCGCGCTCGCCCGCTTGTTCCGCGCCGCCCACTTGACCGCCCTCGACGCCTACCACGATGGCCTCATCGCGATGGACGTCATTGAGCGCCCCGCGGACGCCCGTGACGCCGCAGCCTTCGCCGATCTCCTGGCCGATCCGCCGCTTCCCGACGATCTGCTCCTGCCGGCGCCCACCGATCCGGGGGCGCTCCTGCATCGCGGCGGCGGCCTCGTCGTCCCGCGCGACTGGATTGCCCTCTGGACCGCCGCGGCCGACATCGCACTGGGCGTCGAGGTTCGCGCCCTCGTACGGTCGCACGATGGCGTCTGGCGCCTGGAAACCTCCGGCGGCGTCGAAACGGCCGATGCCGTCGTCGTCACGGCTGGCCCCAATCTCACGTGCTTCGTCGAGGCGCCAATCCAGGGGAAAGCCGGGCAGATCGAATGGGCGCAAGCGGACGCCGTTGCGCTTGGCGCCTCGTCTGCGCAGGTCTGCGGCTGCTACGCCGCGCCATTTGCGGACGGCCTTCTGTTCGGCGCGACGTTCGAAGCCGCCGCAGGCGACATGGTTGCGCCCACCGCCGGAGCCCGTGCGCGCAACCTCGCCGATCTCGCCGCGCTGGCGCCCGCTTGGGCGAACGCCGCAGCCGCCGCGCCGATGTCGTCGCGCGCCGCCGTGCGCGCCACCACGCCCGATCGCGCGCCGATCGCCGGGCTCGTCGCGGATCTGCCGGCCTGGCGCGCGCGCTATGCCGGCCTCGCGCACGGGCGACCGCTCGACATAACGCGCCCGCCGCCGGCGCTACAAGGTCTTTATGCGCTGGGCGGGCTCGGCGCGCGGGGCCTATCCCTCGCACCATTGCTGGCCGAAACGATCGTGTCCGACATGCTGGGCGAGCCGCAATGTCTCGATACGGACGCTCTCGACGCGATCCATCCCGTCCGCTTCGCGCTGCGGGCGTTGAAGCGCGGTCAGGGCGTCTGAGGCGCGGAGAGCGGCGCGCCCCCACGCGCCGCCAGCGCCGCCGTTATCTCCGCCTGCCGCTTCGCGTCGATCGGATAGGTCTGCAGCGTCACGATCGCGATTGCGTTCAGCACCGCCGGCCCCGCCGCGAACAGCACCGTAAGCGCCAGAATCGCCTCGGGAGCGTTCGCGCTGCCGAGCTTCGCGTCGAAGCCGAACCAGGCCAGCACCGCGTACGTTACCGGGCCGAGCGCGAGGCCCACTTTCGTCGTCGTCAGCAGGAGGCCGAAAAACAGGCCGGAGCGTTGCGCGCCCGACGCCAGTTCGTCGGCGTCGACGACGTCGGCCATCATCGCACGGAGCAGCAGCGTCGGCGCGGCGGAAGCGAGCCCGGCGATCGCCATTGCTCCGGCCGCGATGGCGAAGTTACCCGCCGGGAGCAGCGGAATGCACGCAAGCGTCAGCGCCGCCCACGCGCACGCCACCTGCAGCGCCCGATGCTTGCCGAGCCGCCGCCCCGCCGCGACCCACAGCGGCACCCCGGCAAGCCCCGAGGCGAAATAGATCAGCAGGATGATCGAGGACTGCCCCTCGAAGCCGAGCACGTGCTGGAAGTAGAACAGGAACAACGCGCCTGTGACGCCCTGCGAAATGCCGATCAGAAAATCCGGCGCAAGCAGGGCGCGCAGCGCGTCGTTCTCGGCGATCGCGCGCCAGGCCGCGCCCTTCTTCGGAGTGGCGCGATCTTCCGCCACCGGACGTTCCGGCACTGCCCAAATGCAGATCGCCGTCGTCACCGGCAGAAACACGATGATCGCCCAGCCCATTGCGTGCACGCCTTCGCGCAGGCCTCCGAGCCCCAGCGCCTCCACCAGGGCCGGCGCCGTCATCACCGCGATCTGGCCGATCGTCGAGGCGATCTGCACGGCGCCGAGCACTTTGGTGCGCCCGTGATAGTCCGGGCGCAGTTCGCCGGCCCAACCCAGATGAGCGATCATCATCGCCGCGAAAGACGAATAGAGCACCATCACCGCCAGCCCGACGGCGAACGCCGGGATGCCGGGCGGCAGCGCGATGAACGCCACCCACACCGCTGTCATCAGCAGCGGCGTCACCGCCGCAAGCCAGATCCGCCGGCGCCCGAACGCGGAGCGCGTGCGGTCCTGAAGGCCGCCGATGATCGGATTGGCGACGATGTCGAACATCCGCGCCGCCAGAAAGATCACCGAAATCGCGGCGAGATCGATTCCGAGATGTGCGTTGTAGTAGGGCGGCAGGAACACCAGAGGCGGGACCGAGAGCGCCAGAAGAGGGGCGGCGGGCACGGCGAACGCGGTGAGGCGCAGCGGCCCCTGCGCCGTCACGCGGGCTTCATCGGTCATGCGGTTCTCCCGGCGCACCTGGGCGGCGCGTCCTTGTGCGGCGCGATCGTGCGCGGACCGGGACGAAAGTCAAAGCGCGGGCCTCAGCCTCGCAGCGTCGTGACCAGCGCCGGCAGTAGGCGTTCGTTGGCGGCTGCGATCGATCCGCTCTTCATGAAGTCGCCGCCGTCGATCTCGTGGGCGAAACCGCCGGCTTCGCGCAGGATAACCACCCCCGCCGCGATGTCCCAAGGCTTCAGATCGCGCTCCCAGAAGGCGTCGAAGCGCCCTGCCGCCACCCAGGCGAGGTCAAGCGAGGCCGCCCCATAGCGGCGCACGCCGGCGACGGCGTTCATCACGCGCGCAAGTTCGTTGAGATAGGGGCCGTGGCCGGGCCGACCTGACCAGGGGATGCCGGTGGCGACGACCGCCTCGACGAGCTTCGTCCGCGCCGCGACCCGCAGGCGACGCTCGTTGCAGAACGCCGCACGGCCCTTTTCAGCCTGGAAAAGTTCGTTCTTGATCACGTCGTAGACGACGCCTGCGACCAACTCGCCCTCACGCTCCAGCGCCACGGAGATCGCAAAGTGCGGCTGGCCGTGGAGGAAGTTCAAGGTGCCGTCGAGCGGATCGACGATCCAGCGGTGGGACTTGTCCGTGCCTTCGACGACGCCCCGCTCCTCCATCAGGAAGCCGTAGCCCGGCCGCGCCTTCGACAATTCCTCGAACAGGATCTTTTCGGCCCGCATGTCGGCGGCGGTGACGAAATCGCCCGGGCCCTTCTTTGAGACCTGGAGGTTCTCGACCTCGCCGAAATCACGGGCGAGCGCGCGTCCTGCCTTGCGGACGGCCGCGATCATCACGGTCAGGAGCGCGGAAGTCTGCGGCATGGGCGCGGCCTGGGAGGTTGGCGAGGGGGGCGGAGCGCTAACACCCGCGGACCGCTGCGGCAAGCGGCCTGTCAGGCCATCAGCGGTCTGGGGCGATGGGCGAGGGCGAAGATCAGGCCAGCGATGGCGCCGCAGGCGGCCTGTGCCGCGATCCCGGCCGGGTCGCGGGCGCCGGCGATGACCGGGTTCCCGATCGCCGCCGCAAGGCCCAGAACGACGCCGACGGACGCGCCTGACGCAGCGATCGCCAGCACCGGGACGCGCACGCCGCGCACCCGACGCGCCACGAAGCCGCCAAGGCCCAGCATCACCGCATAGGGAACCGCCAGGGCCGCCGCGTAGGTCGGCGCAAAGTCGCGCAGGTCCTTGAGCCCCGAGGCGGCGCGGTCGCTCAACGGGATCGGACCCATGATGGACGCCAATCCGTTGAGAACGAATGTGGAGGACACGATTGCCCCCAAGACCGCAGCGACAACGACCGCGATCACATAAGCGCGAACCCAAGACACCATGACGACCCTCCGCTAAAGGCTACATAGCCGAACGATGAGCGGGCGACGAGACGGAGACCTGAGATGGTGCAGCGGAATTGGATGGCGGCGATCGCGATCGCAGCGGTTTGCGCTGCGTCATGCTCCGCCCCTGGGAACGCCGCAAAGGCCGCGCCAGCGGAGCCGACGACGAGCCCCAAGACCGTGGTGACCACGATCGCGTCGGGCCTTGAGTATCCCTGGGGCTTGGCGTTCCTGCCCGATGGCGCGATCCTTGTGACCGAGCGAGAGGGACGTTTGCGGATCATCCGCGATGGCGCGCTCGACCCCACACCGATCGCAGGCGTTCCGCCCATTTATGTCGACAACCAGGGCGGCCTGTTCGACGTCGCGCTGCACCCGAGCTTCCCCGAGAACGGCCTCGTCTATTTGAGCTTCGCCGCAGGCGACAAAGCCGCCAACGGCACGCGCATCATCCGCGCCAAGTTCGACGGCAAGGCCCTCACCGAAGTCAAAGAAATCTTCCGGGCATCGCCCGACAAGAAGGGCGGCGCGCATTTCGGCGGCCGCATGCTCTTCCTGCCGGACCAGACACTGCTTTTGACGTTGGGGGACGGCTTCGCTTATCGCGAAAAGGCGCAGGGGCTCGAGACCGATTTCGGCAAGGTCGTGCGCCTCAAGGATGACGGTGCGATCCCGGCGGACAACCCCTTCGTCGGAAAGGAAGGCGCCCGCGGCGAAATCTGGTCCTACGGTCATCGCAACCCGCAGGGCCTCGTGCGCGATCCGCAGACCGGCGCCGTCTACGCTGTCGAACACGGGCCCAAGGGCGGCGACGAACTGAACCTGGTCGAACCCGGCAAGAATTACGGTTGGCCGGTGATCACGTACGGCGCGGACTATAGCGGCGCGCAGATCACGCCGTACACGGAGCGTCCGGGCATGGCCCAGCCGCTGGTCTATTGGGTCCCGTCGATCGCGACCGCGGGCGCTGCTCTATACTCGGGCGACCTTTTCCCAGCCTGGAAGGGCGACATCTTCATCGCCGCCCTCGCCGGCGCGCACGTTCGTCGCGTCGATATGGCGAACGGCAAGGCCGTGGGCCAGGAAGTGCTGTTCGAAGATCAGCAGACGCGCTTCCGGCACGTCGCGCAGGGCCCAGACGGCGCCCTTTACCTGCTGACCGACGATCTCGACGGCAAGGTGCTCAAGGTCACGCCCGCGCCCTGAGGCCTAGGCGTTGGCGCAGCGGTCGAACAGGTCATTGAAGGCGCGCACGGCCGCTTCTGGCCCGTCTGGATGCGCCCAAACCCCGGCTGCGACGGCCAGGAAATCGGCGCCCGCGCGCACGAGAGGCTCGGCGTTCTCTGCGGTGATCCCGCCGATCGCCACACAGGGAACCTCCATCAGGTCGGCCCACCAGGTCAAAAGCTCGACATCGGCCTGATGGGCGGGCTCCTTGGTCGTAGACGGATAGAACGCGCCGAACGCCACATAATCGGCGCCAGCTTCGCCAGACTCCATCGCCAGGTGGCGCGAGGCGTGGCATGTGACGCCGATGATCCGATCGGGCCCGAGGATCCGGCGCGCCTCGGCATAGGGCGCATCGGTCTGGCCGACATGCACGCCGTCAGCGCCGATCCGGGCGGCGAGGTCGGGGCGGTCGTTGATCAGGAAGGCGGCGTCGGCGGCTTGGGCGACCGGCATCAGGCGCTCGGCGGCGCGCAGCACATCGTCGTCCGACGCGCCTTTGAGACGCAATTGGACGCAAGCGACGTCGCCGGCGCCAAGCACGCGGGCGAAGGTCGCGTCGAACCCGTCGGGCAGGACAGGCGGCGTCAGGAGGTATAATCGGCAGCGCTCTGGCATGCCCCCCCTTACGCGCCGTTCATCTCCGGCTCAACTTCGATGCGGCATGAATGGGGCGGTTTGGGAGATGGACATGAGGATCTTGATGACGGCGGCGCTGGCGACGGGGCTCGCGGCCTGCGCGACGATGGAGCCGGAGCAATGCGCGGTCGCCGATTGGCGCGCTCTGGGACTCCAGGACGGCGAAGCGGGGCGATCGCTGGAGTATTTCGAGGCGCGAACGCGCGATTGCGCCAAGGCTGGCTTCGCCTCGGACTTCACAACCTACAAGACGGGGCGCGAAATCGGCCTGACGCGCTATTGCACGCCGCCAAGAGGCTTTCGCGAAGGGCTTTCCGGCGCGACCTACAAAGGCGTTTGTCCGAGCGATTTGGCTGGCGAGTTCCAGGTCGCGTTCAACGAGGGCGCACGCGCCCACCAGGCCATCGACGCGGTACGGACGGCCGAGGGCGACATTTCCACGGCCAAGACGCGGATCGACGACGTCGAGCGCAAGCTTCGGATGAACGAAGATGGGCTCAGACAGCCCAACGTTCCCGAGGCCGAGCGTCGTCGTTTGGAAGGCGAGGTCAATCGCCTGCGCGACGAGCGGCGCGCGGCGCGTCGCCGGCTCGACGACGCCTATGATCGCGTGGGTTATGCGCGTCGGGACCTCGACCGCGCCCGCGCCGAAATCGGGCTGCGCTGGGGCGCCTGGTGACGGCTGGCTTTACGCCGCCGCCTTTTCCAGGTCCGGCATCCAATCGCCAAGCGAAGCCAGGCCGTTCATGCGCGCCCGGTGCAGGAAGGCGGCCTGCGCCGCGGCGACGTTGCCGGCCTTGCCCGCCCACGCTTTCTGCGGCGCGGCCTGCAGCGCGCGGCCATAGCTGAACGTCATTTTCCACGGGAACCCGCCGATCTGCACCATGCGGTTCAAATGGGCGGTGGCGTCGACGTCGGATTGGCCGCCGGAGAGGTAGGCGATGCCAGGCACCGCGCTGGGCACCGTGATCTTGAGGCACGCGATGGTCTTTTCGGCGACCTCGTCGACGCTCGCCTGCCGCGGGCATTTCTTGCCGGCGATCACCATGTTCGGCTTCAGGACGATTCCCTCGAGCTGGACGCGCTGCTGGAACAGCTCGTCGAACACGGTCTTCAGCACGAATTCGGTGACTTCGAAGCAGCGCTCGATGTCGTGGTCGCCGTCCATGAGAACTTCAGGCTCGACGATCGGCACGATTTGCGCGGCCTGGCAGAGCCCGGCGTAGCGCGCGAGCGCATGGGCGTTGGCCTTGACCGCGCCGGCGGTCGGAATGCCGGCGGCGATGTCGATCACTGCGCGCCATTTGGCGAAGCGGGCGCCGGCCTCGTAGTATTTGGGCAGGCGCTTGGAGAGGCCGTCGAGGCCCTTGGTGATCGTTTCACCCGGAAAGCCCGGCAGGTCCTCGGCGCCTTCGTCGACCTTGATGCCCGGGATCGAGCCCGCATCGGCGATCAGTTTGGCCAGCGGGACGCCGTCGGCGGCTTTTTGCCAGATCGTTTCGTCATAGAGGATGACGCCGGAGACGTAGCCCATCGCCTCGCGGGCGCGGAACATCAGCTCACGATAGTCGCGACGGTTCTCTTCGGTGTTCTCAACGCCGATCCCATCGAAGCGCTTCTTGATCGTGCCTGTGCTTTCGTCCGCCGCCAGAATGCCGCGGCCGGGCGCCACGAGGGCGACGGCGATCTTGTTCAGTTCAGCGAGGTTCATCGATGTCCTCCGGTTTGAGATGATTGCGCGCGCCGACGCGTCATCGAGGCTTCAACGCCTCGACGCCTGGCAACACTCTGCCCTCCATCCATTCAAGGAAGGCGCCGCCGGCGGTGGAAACGAAGGTGAAATCGTCGGTTACGCCGGCGTGGTTCAATGCGGCCACGGTGTCGCCGCCACCGGCCACCGCGACCAGACGCCCGGAGGCCGCGCGGCGCGCGGCGTGGCGGGCGGCCGCAACTGTCCCATGATCGAACGGCGGGGTCTCGAACACCCCGAGCGGGCCGTTCCAGATCAGGGTGCGCGAATCGTCCATGGCGCGGGTGAGGCGGGAAATGGTTTCCGGGCCTGCGTCGAGGATGCGCTCGTCGTCGTCCATTTCGCCAAGGCCGCGCACCCGCGCTGGCGCGCCGGGCGCCAGGCGCTCGGAAACGATGATGTCGATCGGCAGCAGCAGCTCGCACTTGCTCTTGCCGGCGAGGCGGATGATCTCGCGCGCGTTCTCGGCGAGGTCTTTTTCGCAATAGGAGGCGCCGACTTCCCAGCCTTGGGCGAAGAGGAAGGTGTTGGCCATGCCGCCGCCGATTGCGAGGCGATCGAGCTTGGTCACGAGATTGCGCAACAGGTCGAGCTTGGTGGAGACCTTCGAGCCGCCAACCACGCCCATCACCGGGCGCTGCGGTGCGCCGAGCGCGCGATTGAGCGCGTCGAGTTCGGCCTCCATGCACTTGCCGGCATAAGCGGGCAACACGCGCGCGAGCCCCTCGGTGGACGCGTGCGCGCGGTGCGCGGCGGAGAAGGCGTCGTTCACGTAGAGATCGCCGAGCGCCGCCATGGCGGCTGCGAGCGCGGGGTCGTTGGCCTCCTCGCCCGCGTGGAATCGGGTGTTCTCCAAAAGCAGGACGCGGCCGCGCGGCAGCTTTTCGATCGCAGCCTGTGCGACCTCGCCGACGCAATCCTCTGCAAACGCGACGTCGGCCTCGAGCAGTTTTGCGAGCGCCGGCGCGACCGGGCCGAGCGACATCGACGGCACGCGCTTGCCTTTTGGCCGGTCGAAGTGCGCAAGCAGGATGACCTTTGCGCCGCGCCATTGCAGCGCCTTGATGGTGGGCAGGGCGGCCCGCAGGCGGGTGTCGTCGCTGACCTTGCCGTCGATCATCGGCACATTGAAATCGACGCGCACGAGCACACGCTTGTCGGCGACGTCGGCGTCCTCAAGGCGGCGGTAGGCGTGCGACATCACATCGGCCCGAAGAATTGCCGTTTGCCGATCGGCAGGCCGTTATGGCGCATGATCGCGTAGGCCGTCGTGGCGTGAAAGAAGAAGTTCGGGCCGGCGAACCCGGTCAGATAGGACGCGCCCGGCATTTCGGTCCATTGATCGGGGCCGGTGCGGAACTTCACGATCCGCGCGGCGCCGGCTTCGACGGTCGTCGTGTCGAGGCCGGTGACGAAGTCGACCGTCTTGGCGATGCGGGCCTTCAGCTCGGCCAGGGTTTGCTCCGTATCCGGATGAGAGGGCGGATCGATTCCCGCGAGCCGCGCCGAGGCGTTCTTGGCGAATTCGCAGGCCATCTGGATTTGCTGGCTCAGCGGGAACATGTCCGGAAACAGACGCGCCCCCAGGAACACGGCGGGATCGACCTTCGTCGCCTCGCAATGCTTTGCGAGCGCATCGAGGTTTGCGTCGAGCGCGCGGAGGAACCGCGCGAACGTGGCGACGCTGGCGTCGTAGATCGACATGGTCATGCTGTGCGCTCCGGTCAGATCAGCTTGGCGAGCGCGACGGCCGTATCGGCCATGCGATTCGAGAAGCCCCATTCGTTGTCGTACCAGGACATGATGGACGCGAAGGTCCCATCCATCACCTTCGTCTGATCCATGTGGAAGATCGACGACCGCGGATCGTGGTTGAAGTCGACCGACACGTTCGGCGCGTCGGTATAGCCGAGCACGCCCTTCATCGGGCCATCCGCGGCGGCGCGGATCGCGTCGTTGATTTCCTTCACGCTGGTCGCCCGCTTGGCGACGAACTTCAGATCGACGAGCGACACGTTGGGCGTTGGCACGCGCACGGACACGCCGTCGAGCTTGCCTTTCAGTTCCGGCAGCACGAGCCCCACGGCTTTGGCGGCGCCGGTCGTCGTCGGGATCATCGACAAGGCGGCGGCGCGGGCCCGGTAGAGGTCCTTGTGCATCTGGTCGAGCGAGGGCTGGTCGTTCGTATACGAATGGACCGTCGTCATCATGCCGTGCGCGATGCCGACCGCCTCGTTGAGCACTTTGGCCACCGGCGCGAGGCAATTCGTCGTGCACGAGGCGTTGGAAATGACGACGTGCTCCTTGGTCAGCTGGTGGTGGTTGACGCCGTAAACCACCGTGAAATCCGCGCCGTCCGACGGCGCCGAGACGATCACGCGTTTGGCGCCGGCATCGAGGTGGGCGGCCGCCTTGTCGCGGGCGGTGAAGATGCCCGTGCATTCCAGCGCGATGTCGACGCCGAGCGCGGCGTGGGGGAGCTCGGCCGGGTTCTTGATCGCGGTCGTTTTGATCGGGCCGCGGCCGACGTCGATCACGTCGCCGTCGACGTGGACATTGCCCGGGAAGCGGCCATGCACGCTGTCGAAGCGCAGCAGGTGCGCGTTCGTCTCGACGGGGCCGAGATCATTGATGGCCACCACCTCGACGTCCGTGCGTCCGGATTCGACGATGGCGCGGAGGACGTTGCGGCCGATCCGGCCAAATCCGTTGATCGCGACGCGCACGGCCATCTGGGACTCCTTGAGGCAGCGCACGCCACGCCGGGAACGGCGGTCAGAGCGGCGCTGGCGAGATTGAAATCGAGCCGGGTTTAGACAAGGTCGCCTGTTTCGTCCACTCGAAGGCGCGCTTATGTCCAACCTCTATTGCGTGACCCCGTTGACGGGCGTGCCGTAGGCGTTCGGGCACCAGCACGCATTGTTCGGCGGCCCTGGCTGCGCCATCGCGCACCAGCCCTGCGGTGTGACGCAGGCGTAGGTGAGGCCGTTCTGGCGCGCCGCCAGCTGCAGTTGGCCGGCGGCGGGATTGATGAGGCTCAGCGCCTGCGCATAGGGATCGACGCCGGCTTGCGCCGGCTGCGGCGGCTGTGTGTAGATCTGTTGCGGCTGGGCCTGTGCGACGGGAGCGGCCGGCTGTGGCGCTGCCGGCGCGGCGTTTTGATTTTGTTGGGCCGCGTTGATCTGATTGATCATCGCCTGCGTGTTCGGGTCGGCCATCGTCTTCAGCCCGTCGGCGAGTATGGAGACGATCCCGAGCAGCACGAGCACCGCGGCGGCGAGACCTGCGATCAGCCATCGGCGCCCGGGCGAACTTCCCCCGCGCGTCGACTTTTGCGCCCGTCGCCGTGCGTTCAGCGGCGTTGCGCGACGACCCACGAGGCGCTGGACGCTTTCGACAACCTCAACCCAATCAGGCGCCTTCGGATCGCCGTCCCACGCTTGGAGGTGCGCGGCCTGGACGCGGCCGAATCCGATTGGCGGCGCGACGTCGTCCATAAGAAGCGGCACCAGCGCCTCGCGCTGTCGCCCGACATCGGCCTCTTCGCGCACCCATTGCGAATCGACCGACACTTTCGACCACAGGACCACGATCGCTTTCGCCTGCTCGATCTCGCGCTGGATGACCTTGTCGAACGTTTCGCCCGGCTTCAGCGCCCGATCCCACCAGACGGAAAATCCTGCCGCTTCAAGGGATTCTGCGACGACGCGCGCTTTGTCCTTTTCAGAACTCGCATAGGACACGAACACGTCGGCCATGAGATCCCCCTTTGATTGATCGCACCTACCATGCGCGCGATCGTTCACCAATTCGGCCGCGCAGGATCGATGATCGCGCGCTTGAGCCGAGTCGCTCCGGCGCCTACCTTATGAGCGGGCGGTTCCTGCTGCGTGCGAGACGGACTTGCATCCCGGGGACCTTATCATCTCTCGAGGGAGCTGCCTCTGGACCGGGCCCTGGCCCGGATCACGCGGCGCCCACCTGGCCTGTCCAGGTCCGAGGGGATGAGTCGCCGTTCCGGCGTCGGTGGTGCCGCCCAACCTTGATCGCCAATCCGGCGGCGAAGGGGAGCCATGACTGATCCGTCGGACCTGGCGTCCTTGAAGGCGCAATTGCGGCTCGACGCGAGGCGCGCCCGGCAAGACGCCGATCCGCGCGGCGCCGGCGACGCAGCGGCGGCGCTTTTCCCGGCCGAGCTTGCGGGCCCGGGGATCATCGCCGGCTATTGGCCGCTTGGTCGCGAGCTCGACCCTTTGCCCCTCGTGGCGCGCCTGCGGTCGAGCGGCGCCGAGATCGCCCTGCCGCGGATCGCCGATCGGTCCGGCGCCGCGCGTTTCCTCCTTTGGCCCCCGGCCGGGGATCTGACGCCCGACGCGTTCGGCGCGCCGGCCCCGCCGGCGACATCGCCGGAGGTCGTGCCGCACCTGATCTTGACGCCGCTGTTGGCCTTCGATCGCGCCGGCGGTCGCCTTGGCCAAGGCGGCGGCCATTACGATCGCATCCTCGGGCGCCTGAAGCCTCAAGGCGTCGTCACGGTCGGCCTCGCGTACGCCGTCCAGGAAATCGACTCCGTTCCGCGCGGCGCGCACGACATCGATCTCGACTGGGTCGTCACCGAGCGCGAAGCGATCCGTTGCACGCGATCTTAAGGCGCTGGCGTGGCCAGGGGATCGCCGGCGAAGAAGCGGCGGAGATTCTCGAGCACAAGCTGCGCGCTCTCCATGATGGCTTCTCGCGTTGCGCCGCCGAGATGCGGCGTGAGCGTGACGTTGGGCACGTCAGCCCAGCGGGCCGGCGGAGTCGGCTCCGTGGCGAACACGTCCAGCCCAGCGCTCCCGAGTCTGCCGGACTTGAGTGCGTCGATCAGCGCGTCCTCGTCGACCAGAGAACCGCGGGCGACGTTAATCAGCATGCCGTCGGGACCGAGCGCGGCGATCACGCCGGCATCGATCAATTTGTCCGTAGCCGCGCCGCCGGGCGCGCAAACCGCAAGGACGTCGGCCCAGGCGGCGAGTGCGACGAGGTCCGGTTCGAACGGGTAGGGCGCATCGGGCTTGGGCCGCGGCCCCGTCCATCTCACGTCGAGTCCAAGCGCCACAGCGCGCGTGGCGAACGCTGCGCCGATGGCGCCGAGGCCGACGATGCCGAGTTTGCGGCCACGCAGCCGGCGCACCGGCGCAAACGCCATCAGGCCGCTCCAGCCGTCACTGCGCACGAGGCGGTCGCCGGCGGCGATGTTGCGCGCCGTCGAGATCAGAAGCCCAATGCCGACGTCGGCGACGTCCTCGTGATTGATCGCGGGGCAATTGGTCACGGCGATGCCGCGCGCTGCGCACAGCGCACGATCGACGCCGTCGGTGCCCGCGCCGAAACAGGCGATGAGTTGCAGGTGCGGCGCGCGTTCGAGCGCATCGCGCGGCAATCCGATCGAGCCGACGACCACGGCGGCGCGCGCTTGAAGCGTCGCGGGATCCGCCGGCAGCCGGACGATCTCGTAGGTCTGTCCGAACAGCGCTTCGAAGCCGCCGAGACCCGGATGGGCGAGGACGAGCGGGCGGGTCATGGCGTTTTCGGCGCGTCGGCAATCGGCGCCGGCGCGGCGGGCGGCGCGCGCGCAGCGAGCGCTTCCGCGACGCCTGGCACGAGATCGGCGCCGGTTTTCACGTCGAGGCTGGCGCCGGTGAAGTCAGCGCCGATCGGCTCGTAACGCCCGCCGAGGCATTTCGACAGGAACGCTTCCGATACCGCAAAGAAGCTCATCCGGTTCTGCGGCCGCGCAAAGCCATGGCCTTCGTCGGGATAGACCACATAGGTCACCGGAATTTTCTTTGCGGCCATCGCCGCAACGATCTGGTCGCTTTCGGCCTGTTTCACGCGCGGGTCGTTGGCGCCCTGACCAACGAGCAGGGGACGCACGATGTCGCCGGCCTTGTGCAGCGGCGAGCGATCGGCGAGCAGTTTGCGCCCCTCGGCCGTGCGCGGATCGCCGACGCGCAGATAGAAGTCCGAACGCGAGCTTTCCCAATACGGCGGGATCGACGCGAACAGCGTTTCGAGATTCGACGGGCCGACCAGAGAGACGCCGCACGCGAAGGCGGTCGGCGTGAATGTCAGTCCCACGAGCGTGGCGTAGCCGCCGTACGAGCCGCCGAAGATCGCGATCTTGTCCTGGGCCGTGACTTTCTCCTTCACCGCCCAGTCTACGGCGTCGAGGAGGTCGTCATGCATCTTGCCGGCCCATTCCTTGTTGCCGGCGTTGACGAATGCTTTGCCGAAGCCTGTCGAGCCGCGGAAGTTGACGCTGAGCACGGCGTAGCCGCGATTGGCGAGCCATTGGTGCGTGGAATTGAGCCCGTAGCTGTCCCGCCCCCAGGGGCCGCCATGGACATCGAGCACCATCGGCGTCGGCGCATCGGGGCGGCCGTTGCCGTCGGCGTCGGAGCCCGGCGGCAAGGTGAGGTAGGAAACGAGCGTCAGGCCGTCGCGCGCCGGAATCTCGATCGGGATCATCGGCGTCAGCGGCGCTTCGGTCAGGGCCGGGCGGCTCGTGTAGAGGCGCTTCAGCGTCTTGGCGCTGCGGTCATACAGGTAGGACGCCGCCGGCGTGGTCGGCCCATCCTCGACGACAATCCATTTAGAATCGTCGTCGGTGCGCGACACGACCGACGCTTCGCCCTTGAGATTGGCCTTGAGGAAATCGAGGTCGGCCTTCGCCTCGTCGTTCAGCGCCGTCCATTCGAGCTTGAGGTATTCGGCGGCGAAGGCTTCCGGCGTGAAGGTCTTCGGATCGATCCACACGTCAGAAACATCGGCGCGCGGGCTCTCGCCAAGCACCGTCTTCACGCCGCTCGCCGCGTCGACGCGCACCAGCGCGGCCTTGTCGCGATTGGTGCTGTCGAACATCAGATAGGATTTGCCATCGCCCTCGAACGCCAAGGGCGTCGATGTGAGGCTGTCTTCGAACGGGATCTCGGCGGACTTGCGCCAGCCGCCTTCGCCGTTGAAGGCCCAAATCTCGACAGCGCCTGTCGGCATGGTCTTCGTCGCAAGGCGGATGATGTTGTCCTGGTCGGCGACGAAGCCTGCGAAGCGCTCGGTGTTGCGCTGCAAGAGCGCGCGTTTTCCAGTGCGAACGTCGATCTTGTAGACGTCGTGCCAGCGCGGATCGCGATCGTTCAGGCCAACGAGAACCGCATGCGGTTCGCGCGGGCTCACGCTGATGATCTGGGCCTGGACCCCGCTGAGAGGCGTAAGGTCGATCGACTTTCCGGTGGCGACTTCGACGGCATAGAGCCGCCAGTTCTCGTCGCCGCCTTCGTCTTGCAGATAGAGGATCTGCGCGCCGTTCGCGGCCCACAGGAAGCGACGGATGCCGCGCTTGGCGTCGGCGGTCACCGCGCGCGCGCTGGCGACGTCGTCGCCGGTGCGCATCACGAAAAGATTGAGGTAGCCGTCCTTCGGCGCGAGGAAGGCGATGTTTTCGCCGTTCGGCGAGATGCGCGCTTGGGTGCGCTCCGGATTGCCAAACAGGTCGGCGCGCGCGATCAGCGGCGCCGCTTTCGGCGGCGGCAATTGCGAACTGGCTTTCGGCGGCGGTTTGCACGCCAAGAGCGCAGCCGTCAGGGCCAGAGCGGCGGCCAAGCCGAAGCGCTTCATAAACGTGCTCCTTGATCGCGCTCCGGACGCGCGAACCTCACGCGGACCTTAACGATTTCCGCTTTTCAGGCAATCGATAGCGCCGCTTCTGGCGCCGCGGCGTCCTCTGCGCGCCAAACGCGAAAAGCCGCCCCGCGCGCTGGGCGCGGGGCGGTTTCGAATTGGCAGTGTGCGTCGCGTTTAGTCGGCGACCTTGAGGTTCACCGCTTTCGGACCTTTGCCCTTCGGATCGGGCAGGGTCTGGAACGTGATGCGCTGACCTTCATTGAGCGGCGGAAGACCCGCGCGCTCGACGGCGCTCACGTGCACGAACACGTCCGCGCCGCCGCCGTCCGGCGTGATGAAGCCGAAGCCGCGCGCCGCGTTGAAGAACTTGACGATGCCGTTCTGCTCCGGGCCGAGCGGGGGACGCGGCGGGCGGTCACCGCCGCCGAAACCCTCGCCGCGCGGGCGGAAGGGACGATCGCCGCCGCCGCCGTAACCGCCGCCGCCGCCGCCGCCATATCCACCGCCGCCGCCGCCGCCGCGGAATCCGCCGCCGCCGCCGCGGAAGCCGCCGCCGCCGCCGCCGCCGCGGAAC
>JBMOIB010000003.1:0-92066 GCA_049317545.1 Caulobacterales bacterium
CTGGCCGCAGCGACGAGGGGATGATGGCATGGGTTTTTGGGGGTGGGGATAAGTTCAAACTTGTCATCCCCGACGGAGCGCGCGAGCCACGGAGATCGGGGACCTTGTTCTGGATGTGCACTCGGCACGAGGTCCCGGGTCTCGCTCTCGCTCGCCCGGGATGACGAACAAGCGGGCGCGTCATCCTCGAGAGCGCGTAGCGCGTGAGGGGATCGGGAACCTTGTTCAGGACCTGGAACGAGGTCCCGGGTCTCGCTGACGCTCGCCCGGGATGACGAGCGGAGGCTCAGCGCTCAAATCGGACGATTTCGCCGTGGCGGGTGCAGGCCGACGACATCAGCTCGAGGAAGAGCGGCGCCACGTCTTCCGGGGTCGGCAGGGTCAGCGGATCTTCGCCGGGGAAGGCCTTGTTGCGCATGGCGGTGCGCACGGGGCCGGGGCTCAGGAGATTGACCTTGATGGGCGTGATGCGCACTTCGGCGGCGTAGGTGAGCGCCATGGCCTCAAGTGCGGCCTTGGAGAGCGCGTAGGGCCCCCAATAGGCGGTGTTCTTGTGCGCAGCGCCCGAGGTGACGAAGACGACGCGCGGCGCGCTCGATTGGCGCAGCAGCGGGTCCATGGCGCGGATCAGGCGGTAGTTCGCGGTGACGTTGACGGAGAGCACCTCCTCCATCATGCGCGGGCGGGCCTGGAACAGGGGCGTCAATTCGCCGAGCACGCCGGCGCAGGCGACGAGGCCGTCGAGCCGCCGGAAGCGTTCGAACAGCGCAGCGCCGAGGCGGTCGATGCCGTCGTGGTCCTTGAGGTCGAGCGGCGTCAGCGTGGCGCCTTCGCCGGTGAGGCGGGTGATCTCGTCGTCGAGCTCTTCGAGCGCCTTTTGGCTGCGCGCCACCGCGATGATGCGCCAGCCGGCCTGCGCCAGTGCGATGGCGGCGGCGCGGCCCAGACCGCGCGATGCGCCCGTGACCAGGGCGATGGGTTTTTCGGAAGTCGTCATTCCAGTGGGTTAGGAGGCTTCCGCGAGCAGGGAAAGCTGGAAATCCTTCGAAGCGCGATCGCTGTCGCGATCCTCGAGCTCGGTCGGATAATCGCCGGTGAAGCAATGATCGGAATATTGCGGCGCATGCGCGTTGCGCTCGCGTTCTCCGAGCGCCCAGTACATGCCCTCGACCGACAAGAAGCCGACGCTGTCGGCGCCGAGCCGTTTGGCCATTTCGGGCAGGGACATGGTCGCGGCGATCAGTTCGCGCTCGCTCGGCATGTCGATGCCATAGAAATCCGCGTGCTTGATCGGCGGGCAGGCGACCCGAAAATGCACTTCTCGCGCGCCGGCTTCGCGCACCATGCGCACGATCTGCTCCGACGTCGTGCCGCGAACGATCGAATCGTCGACCAAAACAACGCTTTTGTCCTGCAGCACCATGCGGTTGGCGGAATGCTTCATGCGCACCTTGAACTGCCGGATTTCCTGCTTCGGCTGGATGAAGGTGCGTCCGACGTAATGGTTGCGGATGATGCCGAGTTCGTAGGGGATCGCCGCCGCTGCGGCGTAGCCGAGCGCGGCGGGCACGCCGGAATCGGGCACCGGCACGACGATGTCGGCGCCGAGCGCGGGCTGCTCGATCGCCAGACGCTCGCCCAATCGCTTGCGCACGTCGTAGACGCTGCGGCCGTCGATGATCGAATCGGGACGTGCGAAATAGACGTATTCGAAGACGCACGGGCGCGGCGCGATGGCGGCGAACGGCGTTTTGCTCTCGATCGTTGCGCGCCCGTCGACGCCGCGGCGGATCACCACCACTTCGCCATTGCCGATCTGGCGCACGAAGCGCGCGCCGATGATGTCGAGCGCGCAGGTCTCAGACGCCAGGATCGGCGCGCCGTCGAGGTCGCCGAGCACGAGCGGGCGGATGCCCAAAGGATCGCGTGCGCCGATCACCATGCCGTCGGTCAGGCAGACGAGCGCATAGGCCCCTGAAATCTGCTGCAGGGCGTCGACGAAACGATCCACCACAGTGCGACGCCGCGAACGGGCCATGAGCTGAAGGATGACTTCGGTGTCGGACGTGCTTTGGAAGATCGCGCCTTCGCGCACGAGGTCGTGGCGCAGCGCGCGCGCGTTGGTGAGATTGCCGTTGTGGCCGATGGCGAAGCCGCCGGTCGGCAGATCGGCGAACAGCGGCTGGACGTTGCGAAGGATCGTGCCGCCCTGGGTAGCGTAGCGGGTGTGGCCGATCGCGGCGAAGCCCGGCAGCCGTTGGCGCACGCTTTCGCCGGCGAAATGATCGCCCACGAGGCCGAGATGACGCTCGGTGTGGAAGTGCTCGCCGTCGAAGGCGGCGATGCCGCAGCCCTCCTGGCCGCGATGCTGCAGCGCGTGCAGGCCGAGCGCCGTCAGGATCGAGGCGTCCTCGTTGCCGAGCACCGCGAAGACGCCGCAGGCGTCGCGCAGGCGATCCTCCTCCGGGTCGTAGTTCCAAAGCGGACCGCGCGCAGGGACCTCAGGCATGAGCGTTCCTCTCGCTGGGGCCGGTCGCGCTTGACCTGACCCCGCTTAGTTCTGAGCCGGCGCCTCGCTCGGGCCGGCGGCAGGCGAATCAGTGGACGTCTTGTCCCGAATATAGGTCCGCGCTTGCGGAATAACCGCCTCAACCATGGCCGAGGCTTGGTTGAGGATCGGATAAAGGCGCGCTTCGGTCATGAAACGCGGCATCGGGGCCTGCGGCGCGCCGGTGATGTGGCGCATCAGGAGCACCGCAAGGGCCAGGATCAACACGCCGCGGAAGATGCCGAACGCCAAGCCGGCGAAGCGGTCGAGCGCGCCGATCTCGGTCGATTGGTGCACGGCTTTGGCCAGCATCGACGTGACGATCGTGACCGCGATGAAAACCACAAGGAACAGAAGCACGGCCGCCGCCGCTTCAGCGACGATCGGCGGCTGGAAGAAACCCGAAAGAAGCGGCGTCACGTACTGGCGCAGGTAGAGCGCCGCCAGCGCGCCGACGATGAACGCGACGATCGAAAAGACCTCGCGCAACAGGCCGCGCGCAAACGCCATGATTCCGGAAATCAGAATGATCCCCAGCGCCAGCGCGTCGAACCAATTCAAACCGATCGCTTCCATCGCCGTCTCCACCCCCAAGAACGCCGGCGTTCAGCCGCCGCGTCGCGTTTGTGGTGCGATTGCTTCGGCCAGCTCGCTGAGCGCGCCGAGCGTTCGCACCTCGACATCGGCGCCGCCGTCTGCCCCCACAGGCGCCAGCGCCCGCCGGAATCCGAGCTTGGCGGCTTCCTTGAGACGGAGCTCGGCCCGGCCGACGGCGCGGACGTCGCCCGACAGGGCCGCCTCGCCAAAGACGACGCAATCGTCCGGCAAAGGCTCGTCGAACAGCGCGGAAATCAAGGCCGCCGCGACCGCGAGGTCAGCGGCGGGCTCTGTGATCTTCAAGCCGCCGGCGACGCTTAGGTACACGTCCCGGCCCGCGAAACCAAGCCCGCAGCGCGTTTCGAGCACCGCAAGGATCATCGCCAGACGCGCGGAGTCCCAGCCGACCACCGCCCGGCGCGGGGTGCCGTAGGCGGCCGGCGCCGCAAGCGCCTGGATGTCGACGAGCATGGGGCGCGAGCCCTCGACGGCCGCGAACACCGCCGTGCCGCTCGACCGCCGCCCGCTCGACCCGAGGAACAAGGCGGAGGGGTTGGGCGTTTCGCGCAAGCCCTTCTCCCCCATTTCGAAGACGCCGATCTCGTCGGTGGCGCCGAAGCGGTTCTTCACGGCGCGCAGAATGCGGAACGGGTGGCCGCGCTCGCCCTCGAAATAGATCACCGCGTCGACGAGGTGTTCGACGACGCGCGGGCCGGCGATCTGGCCGTCCTTGGTGACGTGGCCGACCAGCAGGATCGCGCAGCCGGCCTTTTTGGCGTGGCGCACGAGTTCGTGGGCGCAGGCGCGGACCTGGACGACGGTGCCCGGCGCGGCGTTGACGCCCTCGGCCCATAGGGTCTGGATCGAATCGATGATCGCCACGTCGGGCTTGAGCGACTTCAGGCCTTCCAGGATCAGGCGCAGATCGGTTTCGGCGGCGAGGCGAACGGGCGCGTCCGCCACGCCAAGGCGGCGGGCCCGGTCCTGGACCTGGGCTTCGGCCTCTTCGCCCGTCAGGTAGGCGACACTCGCGCCGCCGCGGGCCAAGCCGGCTGCGGCCTGGAGAAGCAGCGTCGATTTGCCGACGCCGGGATCGCCGCCGATCAGCACCGCGCTTGCGGGCACGAGACCTCCCCCGCAGACCCGGTCGAACTCGCTGATGCCGGAACGGCGCCGCGCCGGAGGATCGGTCTCGCCGCTCAGCTCGGAGAACGCGAGGCCCTTGCCGCGCTTGCCGGTGGGCGCTGCGAGGGCGCCGGGGACGACAGCGCGCAGGGTTTCTTCCTGCAGCGTGTTCCAGGCCCCGCAGGCCTCGCATTTGCCCGCCCATTTCGGCGTGACCGCGCCGCAGGACTGGCAGATGAAGACGGTTTCCGGTTTGGCCATGGCGCGGGTCTAATCCGAATCGTCGCCGGCGTCGCTTGATCTCGCGGGCGCCATGCCGTCTAGACTGGGGCGTGGAGCTTGATTGATCGCATGCGCGTCGCCCTGATCGCCGTCCTCGTCGTTGCAACCGCCGGCTGCGCCATGCCGGTCGGTCGGAAGTCGCACGCGAGCGAGCCGTCGCCCGCCGCCGTGATCGAGGATGGCCGCGCCATCGCCGAGGCGCAGTGCGCCGGCTGCCATGCCGTCGGCGCCTTTGGGACGAGCCCGCGGCCCGACGCGCCGCCGTTCCGCACGATCCTGACGCGCTATCGCGCCGACGTGCTCGAAGAGGAATTGGACAACGGCATCAAGCTCGGCCACCCGGACATGCCGCGGTTCCAGCTCAATCCGCAGGGCGCAAGCGCGCTGCTCGCCTATCTGCGGTCGATCCAGGCGCCGCCGGCGGCGCCGAAACCCTGATCAGACGACTGCCTGGATCGGGCCTTCGGCGCGGCCGTTGATGAATTGATCCACGTGCGCCGAGCCGCTGGAATCGATGCTGGCCGCCGGACCTCGCCAGATGATTTTGCCCTGATGCAGCATGGCGATTTCGTCCGCGATTTTGCGCGCGCTCGCCATGTCGTGGGTGATGCTGACGGCGGCGCAGCCGAGGTCTTTGACCATCTCCAGGATCACGTCGTTGATCGCGTCGGCGGTAATCGGATCGAGTCCGGTCGTGGGCTCGTCGAAGAACAGGATCTCGGGGCGCGAGATGATGGCTCGGGCGAGGCCCGCGCGCTTCTGCATGCCGCCGGACAATTCCACGGGATAGCGGTCGGCGAACTCGGGCGCGAGGCGCACCATCCGCATGGTTTCGAGCGCGCGATCTTTGGCCTCGGCGCGCGCCATGCCGTCGGCGTGGATCAGGCGGAAGGCGACGTTTTCCCAGACGGGCAGGCTGTCGAACAGCGCCGCGCCCTGGAAGAGCATTCCGAATTTGCCCATCACCCGCGCGCGCTCGTCCGGCGTCGCGTGGGCGACGTCGACGCCGTCGATGCGGATCTCGCCCGCGTCGGGCGGCAGGATGCCGAGAGCGGTCTTGAGCGTCACCGATTTACCCACGCCCGACGCGCCGATCACCACCAGCGAGCGTCCGGCGGCGACGTCGAGGTCGACGCCTTGCAGGACGTCGCGCCCGCCGAGGCGCTTGCGCACGCCGACCCAGGCCAGTTTCGCGGGCGGGCTCATGACGGCCACAGCGAGGTGATGATGAAATTGGCGGCGAGGATCAGAACCGCGGAGACCACGACCGCGTTGGTCGCCGCGCGGCCGACGCCGAGCGCGCCGCCGCTCGAGCGGAAGCCGAAATAGCAGCCCATGACGGCGACGATGAAGCCAAACGCGGCCGCCTTGACGAGGCCGAGCGCAACGTCGGTGGCTTCCACGAAATCGAGCGTGTTGCGCAGATAAATCGCGCCGTTGAAGCCGAGCGAGCCGATGCCGACGAGATAGCCGCCCATGACGCCGATGATGTCGGCGACGAGCACCAGCACTGGAAACGTCGCCACGGCCGCCACCAGCCGCGGCGCGATCAGGAAGCGCATTGGATCGGTGGACAGGGTGGAGAGCGCGTCGATCTGTTCGGTGACGCGCATGGTGCCGATTTCGGCGGCGAGGCCGGCGCTTACGCGGCCCGCGAGCATGAGCCCGGCGAGCACGGGGCCGAGCTCGCGCGTGATCCCGAGCACCACGATGTTCGGCACGAACTGCTCGGCGTTGAAGCGCGCGCCGCCGGTGTAGATGTTGAGCGCCAGGGCCGCGCCGATGAACACCGCCGTGAGCCCAACGACCGGCAGCGAGAGCCAGCCGATCCGGAGCAATTGGCGCGTGAACTGGCTGCCGTAGAAGGGCGGGCGCACGCAGGCCGCGGCGGCGCGGCCGGCGAATAGGCTCGCCGCGCCGATTTCGCGCAGCAGCGCGAGGGTGGTGCGGCCGATGCCGGCGAGAAGATTCATCGTCCGCCCGTATAGGTTTTCGCCGTCCCGCGCAGCGAGGTCAGCAGCTCATAGGCGAGCGTTCCGGCGGCGGCCGCGACGTCGTCGATCGACAGGCCCGGTCCGACGAGAACCGCCTCGTCGCCGGCCCGCACGTTGAGGCCCGTCGCATCCACGGTGATGAGGTCCATCGATACGCGTCCCAGGAATGGGCGCCGCTCGCCCCCGAGCACGGCATAGCCACGCCCGGAGAGAGACCGCAAGAGGCCGTCCGCATAGCCGGCGCCGAGCGTCGCGATCTGCATCGCCTGGGGCGCCTTGAATGCTGCGCCATAGCCGACGGCGTCGCCGGCGGCGATCGACCGCACCTGCAGCACCGGCGCCGCGATGCGCACGACGGGGGCGAGCGGCGGCGCGCCCCGATCGAGAGGCGAACCGCCGTAGAGGCCGTTGCCGGGGCGGATCAGATCAAAAGCGTATTCGGGGCCGAGGAGCGCGCCGCCGCTGGCGGCGAGGCTGCGCGCGGCGCCGGGGAAGGCGCCCGCGCGGTCGATGAAGGCGGCGCGCTGGGCGGCGTTCATGTTCGAGGCTGGATCGCCGCCGCAGGCGAGGTGACTCATGACGAGCGCGGGCGAGAGCGCCATGGCGGCGAGTGCTGGATCATCGCTCGCCGACGCGCCGAGCCGGTTCATGCCGGTGTCGAGGTGCACGGCGCACGCGCGGCCGGGGCGTCCGGCGGTGAGCCAGGCGGCGGCTTCGGCAGCGCAGTTGAGCACGGGTCGCACGTCGCAGGATGAAAGAACGGCGGCGTCGGCGGCGTGAAACCCGCCGAGGACGTAGATCGTCGGTCCTGGTCCCAGGATGGCGCGCAAAGCTGCGGCCTCCCCCGCTGCGGCGACGAAAAACGTGCGTGCGCCCGCCCGCGCAAAGGCCGGCGCAAGCGCGTGCGCGCCCAATCCGTAGGCGTCGGCTTTGACCACGGCGGCGGTTTCGGCGTTCGGCGCAAGGCGATCGAAAAAGCGCCAGTTTGCGATCGCGGCGTCGAGATCGACGGCGACGCGCATCAGCCTTTGCTCATTCGTCAGAGGCGAACCTGCGGCTCTGGGCGAGGTTGCTGAATCGGGTGTAGCGCTCGTCAAAGTGGAGGTCGACTCGTCCGATCGGGCCATGGCGCTGCTTGCCGATGATGACCTCGGCGACGTTGTTTACGGCCTCAAGGCGGTTCTGCCAATCGGCGTGCTTGTCGGTGCCCGGCGGCGGCTCGGTGCGCTTTAGGTAATAGCTTTCACGGTACACGAACATGACCGCATCGGCGTCCTGCTCGATCGAGCCGGATTCGCGCAGGTCGGACAATTGCGGCCGCTTGTCTTCGCGCAATTCCACCTGCCGCGACAGCTGCGACAGCGCGATGATGGGCACTTTGAGGTCCTTGGCGAGCGCCTTCATGCCCTGGGTGATCTCGGAGACTTCCTGCACGCGGCCGTCGCTGCGGCGGTTGGACGACGTCACGAGCTGGAGATAGTCGACGACGATGAGGTCAAGGCCTTCGCGCCGCTGCAAACGGCGTGCGCGGGCCTGCAAAGCGGCGATCGAGATAGCGCCGGTCTCGTCGATGAACAGCGGCAGCTTTTCCAGTTCGATCGAGGCGTCGCGCAGTTTGGCGAGTTCGGCCTTTTGCAGCGCGCCGCGACGGATGCGGTCGCTCTCGATGGCGGCGAAATCTGATAGGAGGCGGGTGGCGAGCTGTTCGGCGCTCATTTCCAGCGAGTAGAAGGCGACCACGCCGCCGGCGAGCTTTTCGTCCGGCCCCAGACTTTTCGGGTCGCGCTTGTCGCGGTGGCGGGCGAGCGCGACGTTGAAGGCGATGTTGGTGGCGAGCGCGGTTTTGCCCATCGACGGGCGGCCGGCGAGGATGATCAGGTCGGACTTGTGCAGACCGCCGAGCTTGCGGTCGAGGTCCTCGAAGCCGGTGCGCAGGCCGGAAACGTCGTCGGCGCTTTTGTAGGCCGCCGTGACCATTTCGATCGACGTGGTGAGCGCGCGCGAGAACGGCGAAAAGCCCTTGGATTCCGCGCCTTCCTGGCCGAGCAGCTGCAGGCGCTGTTCGGCGACGTCGATCATTTCGGCGGCGTTCTCGTCCTCCTTGGGATTGAGGGCGATGGCGCTGATTTCCTGGCCGATGCGGATCAGCGCGCGGCGCAAGCCGAGATCGACGATCAATTGCGCGTATTCGACGGCGTGGGTCTGCAGGCGGGCGGCCTTGTCGAGCAAGGTCAGCAGATATTGGGCGCCGCCGATCTCGGCCAGGGCGCCGTCCTTCTGGAATTGTTCGCGCAGCGTGACGCCGTCCGCCAGCCGCTGGCTTTTGATGAGCGAGGCGCACATTTCGTAGATGCGGCCGTGGACCGGATCGTAGAAGTGCTCGGGCCGCACGAGCTCGCCGACCTGGTTGAAGGTCTCGTTGTCGAACAGGATGGCGCCCAGGAGCGCCTGCTCGGCCTCGATCGAGTGCGGCGTTGCGGGCAGCGGCGGAAGCGCTTCGCCCACCTTCGCGAGATTGGTTCCTTCAGCGCCCATGCGCCGGTGTTAAGGGCGAATCGCTGCGGGCGCGAGCCTCGCGTAGGCGCTCTTCACAGTGGGCGCGGCGCCTGTGCATCGGCTGTGGAAAACCGGCGCGGGCAAAGCAAAACCCCGCGCAACTTGCGTTGCGCGGGGGTGCTTGGATCCAACGATCGCGCGGCGATGGCCTAGTCGCGTTCTTGGAATTCGTTGGCGATCGAAGACGCGGCGAGTTCCTGCGCCTGGGCGTCGAGCGCGGCGCGGTCTTCAGCGAGCGCTGTGTCGAGCACGTTCTCGCCTTTGCCTTGGCGTTCGGCTTCATCGGCGGAGCGAGCGACGTTGGCGGTCACCGTGGCGACGACTTCCGGGTGCAGGCGGACCTTCACCTTGTGCAGGCCGATCGTCTTGATCGGCGTATCGAGCACGACGCCGAGGCGGTCGACCACATGGCCGGCCGCGACCGCGGCTTCGGCGATGTCGCGCGCCGAGACCGAGCCGTACAGCTGGCCGCTTTCGCCAGCCGAACGGATCAGCACGAAGGCCTGACCGTCGAGCGTCTTGGCGGCTTCGGCCGCCTTCTCACGCGCCGCGGCGTTGCGGGCGATGATCTCGGCTTTCTGGACTTCGAAGGCCTTGAGGTTGGATTCGGTTGCGCGCAGCGCCTTCTTCTGCGGCAGCAGGAAGTTGCGGGCGAAGCCGTCGCGCACGACGACGACGTCGCCGATGGCGCCGAGTTTGTCCACGCGTTCGAGGAGGACGACTTTCATTTCAGGATCCTCCTATTGGACGGCGTACGGCAGCAGCGCGAGCTCGCGGGCGAGCTTGATCGCGTTGGCCAGTTCGCGTTGCTTCTTGGCGGAGACCGCCGTGATGCGGGCGGGGACGATCTTGCCGCGCTCGGAAATGTAGCGCTGCAGGAGCTTGACGTCCTTGAAGTCGATCTTCGGGCTTTCGGCGCCGGAGAACGGGCACACCTTGCGGCGGCGACCGAATGGCCGGCGGGCCGGGATCGAGGAGATGTTCAGGCTGTCGCCGCGACCGCCCTTTTTCTTGATGGTCATGGTTGTCGTTCCTTAAACCTGATCGCCCATGCCCATATCGTCGCCGTCGCGGCCTTCGCGACGGGCGCGGCGGCGCTCCTCGCGGTCGCGGCGGGCGAGGATCGGAGAGGGCTCTTCGTCCCAGGCTTCGACCTTGATGGTCTTGAAGCGGATGATGTCTTCGTTGATGCCCTGGCGGCGCGCGAGTTCATCGAGCTGGGCCGGCGGCAACGCAATGTTCAGCAGGGCGTAATGGCCCTTGCGCTGCTTCTTGATGCGATAGGCCAGGGTGCGCAGGCCCCAGATCTCGGTCTTGCCGACCTGGCCGCCGAGCGACTGGATCATCCGGGTGAGGTCTTCGACGAGGGCGTCGACCTGCTGGGTGGAAATGTCTTGGCGTGCAATGAGCACGTGTTCGTAGGTGCGAAGCTCGTCCGCCATTCAATCCGATCCTTCCGCGAAGGGCTGCGGCGCAGGGACGGGGGAAGGTCCGACCCGCGGTGGATCCCCGGACGCGACATGCGCCGAGGACCGCAGCCCAAGAGAGCGCGGGAAAATACCGATCGCGGCCCGAAAGGCAAGGGCGGGATGGAGGATTGGGGTGCGGGAGACCCCCTGCGAGACCCCGTACCGGCTCCGCTAGGCCTGTCGGCCAGGGGGCGACGTCGGGAAACGGGGCGAAAGCGGCTGGTTAAAGCGCGACCGCGGAGCGGCCGGGGCTCGCCGACTGCAGACGATCACTGTTTGCCCTGGCGCGCTAACCGCCTTCATTGTCGCGGCGATGCTGGGACTTGGCGCGCTGGATCTTGTGGATCTGCTTCCACCGCGTGCGGTTCGCGGCCTCGGCCGCCGGGTCTTCCCGACGCTCGACGAACGCCAGTTCGCGTTGCAGCTTCAGATATGACCGCCAACGTTCCACGCTCAAACTCTTATCCGCTAGCGCCGCGAGAATGGCGCATCCTGGCTCAGCCTCATGCGTGCAATCGGAGAACTTGCATGCCGGAATGAGCGTGGTGATGTCCGCGAAGCTGTCATCCAGCGCCGCCTCATCTGCGACCAAGCCAAGCTCACGCATGCCCGGCGTGTCGATCAGCAGCGCTCCGCCAGGCAAACGAAACAACTCCCGGTGCGTCGTCGTGTGGCGTCCGCGATCATCGTTTTCGCGTACAGCGCCGGTCGACATCAGGTCTGCGCCCGCCAGCGCATTCAGCAAGGTCGACTTCCCCGCTCCAGAACTTCCGAGCAGCGCCGCCGTAACGCCCGGCTGCAGCCATCGATCGAGTACGCCAACGCCCTCGCCGGTCAGCGCCGACAGCGTCACTACCGGCGCGCCCGCCGCGATATCGACAACCGCCTGGCGCTCGGCCTCTGCATTTGGACTCAAATCCAACTTGGTCAGCACGACTACAGGCGCTGCGCCGCTATCACGCGCCGCCACCAAATAGCGCTCGAGGCGGCGCGGATTGAGATCGTTGTTCATGCCCGCAACCAAGAACGCGACATCGACATTGGCGGCGACGACCTGCACGCCAACGCCACCCGCCGCGCGCCGCGAAAACGCGCTCTTGCGCGCCATCAGCCCATGGATCAGCGCATCGCCGCCGGCCTTGACGCGGTCGATCGCCAGCCAATCGCCGACGACAGGATACTCGCCCTGCGCCGCCTCGGCGGCAAAGCGCCCGCTGAGGCGCCCAGCGCATTCGCCCGCCGATGTCACGAGCCGCCATAGCCCTCTGTGGTGTGCGACGACGCGTGCGGGCGACAAGCCGGCGATAGCGTGCGGCTCGAATGCGGCATGCAGCGCGGCATTCCAGCCAAACTCCTCGATCATGCGCTCACCCGAAGAAAACAACGCAGAACTTAGGTCCGGCCGCTGCGATCACGCTAGCAGCCTTGAAAACTGGAGCTGCACAATCAACCGTCGCGCGTCATTTGAGCGCCATCGCCATTCGCCAGCGCGGCCGAGATGTCAGAGGTTCCAGTCTGATTGCTCTCGGCAGGGGTAAGCTAAGCCTCGCCTTTCCGCCACGACCGCGAACCGGCCGGAACGGGCCATATCCAGCCCGTTGGTTCGCTGACTGTGACCGGCTGTTCCGTTCGAAAGTGGCGGTTCAAACCAGAACCTGGACGCGTTCGTGTTCATCCCAACCCACGCCCCATGACGCGCCGCCGTTGCGCCGCCGCGCACGGCGGGCAAAGGCGCGCCGATGGGCTTTGCGTTCGTCTTTCCCCGCCAAGGCAGTCAGGCCCTGGGCGGGGGCAAATCCCTTGCTGCGGCTTTGGCGCGGGCCGTCCTGTCGGGTCTCAGTTTTTCGGCTTAGGATGCGGGAGCGCGTCAACAGGCTGCTCAAACGCGATGAAGAGGGTGCAGGGGGCTTGGCTCAAGCATTTCGCCGTGTGCGGAAGGCCCGCCGGCCCATAAGCGTAATCGCCCGCTCGCAGAGTCGCAGGCGACTGACCCTGGTAATGAACCTGCAATTCGCCGGTAACGAGGATGATCCGCTCCGCCGAAGTATGCGTGTGGTTCGCGAGTTCTAAGCCGCCAGGCACGCGAAGGAAAATGTCTGCGTTCGGTTGCGCTGGGTCGCCATGCAGCACGGCAATCTGGCAGCCGGCCGGGAAGATCGGCGGGCAGCCGCCCCATTGCAAGGCGCTGTCGCCTGCTGACCGGGTGAAGGCGGCTTCCTTCGCAGGGAGCGCCGCGGCGCCGCCGCACCCGCCCAGGGCGGCTACGAACGCAATCATTGCCAATTGGGACGCGGTATTCTTCATGGCGGAGCCTCCGGACGACATGTTGGATGCCGGCGAAGCTGCCTGAAGAAAGCCGTGCGCTCTAGTTCAGCTTCTGAATCGGGGGCGGGCGATCGGGGCGCAACGTCGTTCAAGCCGGAGCCGGAGCTCGGCGGACTTCATTCCGAGCCACGCCCCATGACCCACCGCCGTTGCGCCGCCGCGCACGGCGGGCTAAGGCGCGCGGATGAGTTTTGCGTTCGTCTTTCCCGGCCAGGGCAGTCAGGCCGTGGGCATGGGCAAATCCCTGGCTGCGGCGTTCGCCTCTGCGCGGGCGGTGTTCGAGGAGGTCGACGACGCCCTCGGCGAGCGGCTGTCGCGGCTGATGTGGGAGGGGCCGGAGGCCGACCTCACCCTCACCGCCAACGCCCAGCCGGCCCTGATGGCGGTGAGCCTCGCGGCGTCTCGCGCGCTCCAGGCCGAGTTCGGGATCGGTCCGGAGCGGGCCGCCTGCGCGGCCGGCCACTCCTTGGGCGAATATTCGGCGCTTGCGGCCGTCGGGGCCTTCTCCGTCGCCGATGCGGCCCGTCTCCTGCGCCGGCGCGGCGACGCGATGCAGCGCGCGGTCCCGGTGGGTGAAGGCGCGATGGCCTCGCTGATCGGCAAGGTCGACGTGGCGCTCGCCGAGGAGATCGCCGCGGAGGGCGCTCTGGCCGGCGTGTGCGTGGTCGCCAACGACAACAACGTCGGCAACGTCGTGATCTCGGGATCCAAGGCTGGCGTCGACGCCGCCATCCTCGCCGCCAAGGCCAAGGGCGCACGCGCCATTCCGCTCAACGTCTCCGCGCCGTTCCACAGCCCGCTGATGGCGCCGGCTGGAGTCGAAATGGCCGAGGCGCTCGGGCAGGCGGCGATCGCGCCGCCGGCGATTCCAATCTACGCCAACGTCACCGCCGCGCCGACGCAGATTCCCGCCGACATCCGCCGGCTGCTGGTCGAGCAGGTGACGGGCCGGGTGCGCTGGCGCGAATCGGTGATCGCCATGCATGCCGCCGGGATCGAGCGGTTCGTGGAAATCGGCGCCGGAAAGGTGCTGACCGGCATGATCAAACGCATCGCGCCGGAGGCCGAGGCGCTCGCGCTGAACGAGCCGGCCGACCTCGAAGTCTTCGCCAAAAGCCTCGTCTAAGGAGCCCAGCGTGTTCGACCTTTCCGGCAAGACCGCGCTCGTCACGGGCGCTTCCGGCGGCATTGGCGGCGCCATCGCCCGCGCTCTGGCTGCATCCGGCGCGCGCCTGGCGCTGTCCGGGACGCGGGTCGAGGCGCTCGAAAGCCTGAACGCCGAACTCGGCGGCGGGTGCGCCATCCTCCCCTGCGACCTCGCCGATTCGGCGGCGGTCGATGCGCTTGCGGGTCAGGCCGAGGCGGCGCTCGGCGGGCTCGACATCCTGGTCGCCAACGCCGGCGTGACGAAAGATCAGCTCCTTCTGCGGATGAAGGACGAGGACTGGGCGATCGTCCAAAAGGTCAATCTGGAGGCCTATTTCCGGCTCTCCCGCGCGGCCGTGAAGGGCATGATGCGCCGCCGGTCCGGCCGGATCGTCGCCATCACTTCGGTGGTCGGCGTCACCGGCAATCCGGGCCAGACGAATTACGCCGCCTCCAAGGCCGGCATGATCGGCTTCTCCAAATCGCTCGCCCAGGAGGTCGGGTCGCGGGGAATCACCGTCAATTGCGTGGCGCCGGGCTTCATCGCCTCGGCGATGACCGACGGGCTCGCGGACGCGCAAAAGGAGGCGCTGCTCGGCAAAATCCCCGCCGGTCGGCTGGGATCGGGGGCAGACGTGGCCGCGGCGGTCGTATATCTGGCGTCGGAGGAGGCCGCCTACGTCACCGGCCAGACCCTCCATGTGAACGGCGGGATGGCGATGATCTGACGGCTGATGCGCCGCTCGCGTAGGCGGCGGCGGTTCTGGCGCTCGTGAAAGTTATATGTTAGCGAGGGCTTGAAGCGAGGCCCCGGAGCTTAGGCCGGTTCCGACGAAAACTCTCTTTCTTCTCTAGGTTTTCTTGTGTGTGAGGCGTCTATGTCCGACGTTTTTGAACGCGTTAAGTCGATCGTCATTAAGCATCTCGAAGCGGCTCCTGAAAAGGTCGTCGAGAAGGCCAGCTTCATCGACGATCTGGGCGCCGACAGTCTCGACAACGTCGAGCTGGTCATGGCGTTCGAAGAAGAATTCAGCATCGAGATCCCGGATGACGCCGCCGAGCACATCCAGACTGTCGGCGATGCTGTGAAGTTCATCCAAGGCAAGCTGGGCTAAGGCCCAGGACCCGCGCATGAAGCGCCGCGTCGTCATCACCGGAGTCGGTCTCGTGACGCCGCTGGGCGTCGGGAGGGAGCACGTCTGGGCGGCGCTGTTGGCCGGACGCTCCGGCCTGACGCGCATCGCGCACTTCGACGTCTCGGATTTGCCCTGCAAGATCGGGGGCGTGGTTCCGCGTGTGGACGGGCGCGCCGGCGGCGCGCCCGACATGGCTGGCGTTTTCGACCCGGACAAAGCCATGTCCGAGAAGGAACGTCGCCGGGTCGACGATTTCATCCTGTTCGCCATGGCGGCGGCGGATGAGGCGATCGCCGATTCGGGCTGGACCGCGGCCGACGAGGACGAGCGCGACCGCGCCGGCGTCCTGATCGGCTCGGGCATCGGCGGGCTTTCGGCCATCGCCGATACGGCGCTGCTGCTGGAAAAGTCCGGCCCGCGCAAGGTCAGTCCGTTCTTCATTCCCAGCGCCCTGATCAACCTGGCTTCCGGGCAGGTCTCGATCCGCTATGGCCTTCGGGGGCCCAACCATTCGGTCGTCACCGCTTGCGCCACCGGCGCGCACGCGATCGGCGATGCTGCGCGCCTGATCGTCCACGGCGACGCCGACATGATGGTCGCCGGCGGCGCGGAAGCGGCGATCTGCAGGCTCGGCATGGCCGGCTTCTGCGCGGCGCGCGCCATGTCCACCGGGTTCAACGACACCCCCGACAAGGCGTCACGCCCGTACGACAAGGACCGCGACGGATTCGTCATGGGCGAAGGCGCGGGCGTCGTGGTGCTCGAGGAATATGAACGCGCCAAGGCGCGCGGCGCGACGATTTACGCCGAAGTGCTGGGCTATGGCTTGTCGGGCGACGCCTACCACATCACGGCCCCGGCCGAGAACGGCGACGGCGGCTTCCGGGCGATGCGGGGCGCGCTCACCGACGCCAAGCTCACCGCGGCCGACATCGACTACGTCAACGCGCATGGCACCTCGACGCCGCTCGGCGACGAGATCGAATTGCGTGCAATCGAGCGATTGTTCGGCGACGCCGCCGCAAATCTGTCGCTGAGTTCGACGAAATCTGCGATTGGGCATTTGCTGGGGGCCGCGGGGGCGGTGGAGGCGATCTTTTGCGCTCTCTCGATTCGGGACGGAATCGTCCCCCCTACACTCAACCTCGAAGCGCCTTCCGTGACGACCTCCATCGATTTGACGCCGATGAAGGCCAAGCCGAAGACGATCCGGAAGGCGATGTCGAACTCGTTCGGGTTCGGGGGAACGAACGCCGCGATCGTGCTCGGCGCGGTCGATTGATGGCCCGGCGCGCCCGGGAATTCCGCTCCGATCGCCGCGGCGGACCCAATCCATTCCTCGCCGCGCTCGCCTGGATCGCATCGGCCGTCACGACCGCAGCGGCCGTCGTGCTGGTCGCGGCCGTCCTGGTGATCGTGGAGGCGAACCGCGCGGGGCCCGCCCACCATGATGACGTGCAGGCCGTCGTCATTCCGCGCGGCGCCGGCGCAGCGCAGATTGCGCGCCATCTTCAGCAGGAAAAAGTCATTCGCAGCGCCCTGGTTTTCCGCGTGGCGACGATCGTCTACGCCCGCAGCCGGACGTTGAAGGCCGGCGAATACGCGATCGAGCCCGGCGCCAGCATGCGCTCCGTCATCGATCAGGTCGCGGCAGGGCGTGTGATGCTGCATCCGATCACGGTGCCGGAAGGGCTCACGAGCCAGATGGTGGCCGACATCATCAACGGCTCGGAGGTTCTCTCCGGCGATCCCATAGCGGCGCCGTCGGAAGGCGTGTTGCTGCCTGAGACCTACAAGGTCGCGCGCGGCGTCGATCGGGCCAGCCTCATCAAAAAGATGATGGCCGCCCACGACGAGGCGATCGACGAATTGTGGGCGACGCGCGCCCGCAATCTCCCGATAGCGTCGAAAACCGACGCGGTGATCCTCGCCTCCATCGTCGAAAAGGAAACGGGCATCGCCGACGAGCGCCCGCGTGTGGCGGCGGTGTTCGTCAATCGCCTGCGCCGCGGCATGAGGCTCGAGTCCGATCCGACGATCATTTACGGCGTCAGCCAGGGCCGTCCGCTCGGCCGCGGCATCACGCGCAGCGAGCTTGATCGCGTCACGGCCTACAACACCTACAAGATCGACGGTCTGCCGCCGACGCCGATCGCCAATCCGGGTCGCGCGGCGATCGCGGCGGTGCTGAACCCGCCGCAAACCAATGAATTGTTCTTCGTCGCCGACGGCACCGGCGGCCATGCGTTCGCGGCGACGCTCGCCGAGCATCAGCGCAACGTGGCCCGCTGGCGCGCGATCGAGCGCAGCCAGTAGAGTTTCGAGGGGGAGGCGTGGGCGTTTCGGGAATGACGGGGTTTGGGCGGGCCGAGGGCTCGGCGCCAAATCTCCACTGGATCTGGGAGGCGCGCAGCGTCAACGGGCGCGGCCTGGACGTGAAAGTCCGCCTGCCCAACGGCTACGACGCCCTTGAGCCGATCGTGCGCGACGCCGCGAAAACGCGGTTCCGGCGCGGCTCGCTGCAGATCGGCCTGAGCGTACGCTCCGACGCGGCCGAGACCGGACTTCATATCAACACGGCGTTCATTCAGGCCGCCGTTGCGGCGGGCGCCGTCTATGTGCGCGAGGGACTCGTCGCGCCGCCGCGCTGGGACGGGCTCCTGGCGTTGCGGGGCGCTCTGGTGGCCGAGCAGGCCGTCGAGATTTCCGACGAGGCGCGGCTTGCTGCGGTTCGCGGCGGGTTGGACGAGGCGATCGATGCTCTCTCCGCCGCCCGCGCCGATGAGGGCAAATCGCTTGCCCGCATTCTGACCGCGCTGCTCGACGATATCGCCCGCGCGGCGACGCACGCGCGCACGCTGGCGGTTGCGCAGCCTGAAGCCATTGCCGAGCGCCTGCGAGCGAAGGTCGCAGCGCTCGCCGCCGACGCCGGCCTCGACCCGCAAAGACTTACGGCTGAAGCCGCTCTCCTGGCGACCAAGGCCGATATCCGCGAAGAGCTCGACCGGCTCGATGCGCACGTGGCCGAGGCGCGCGCCCTGATCGCTGCGCCAGAACCGGCCGGCCGTCGCCTGGATTTCTTGTCCCAGGAGCTTAACCGCGAGGCCAATACGCTGTGCTCGAAATCGAGCGATCTGGCGCTCACGCGCCTTGGCCTCGATCTCAAGACCGCGATCGACCAGTTCCGCGAGCAATCCGCCAATGTCGAGTGAAGGCCCCCGCCGCCGCCGCGGCCTGATGCTGGTGCTGTCGAGCCCGTCCGGCGCCGGCAAAACGACGCTGACGCGCATGCTGACCCGCGACGACGCCGAGGTCGAACTGTCCGTGTCCTGGACGACGCGGCCGCCGCGCCAGGGTGAGATCGACGGCGCGCATTATTACTTCGTGACGCGCGACGCGTTTCGCGCCCACCGCGCCGCCGACGGCTTCCTCGAATGGGCCGAGGTGCACGACAATTTCTACGGCAGCCCGCGCGCCGCCGTGACGTCGGCCCTCAAGTCCGGGCGCGACGTCTTGTTCGACATCGACTGGCAGGGCGCGCAGCAACTGACGAATTCGGCGTCTGCGGATGTGGTCAAGGTGTTCATCCTGCCGCCGTCGATGAAGGATCTGCGCGCGCGCCTTGAGAGCCGCGCCCAGGATTCGAGTGAAGTCATCAAGCGCCGCCTCTCGAACGCCTATTCCGAGATCAGCCGGTGGGACGGCTACGATTACGTGCTCGTCAACGAGGATCTCGGCGCCTGCTACGACCAGTTGCGCGCCATCATCACTGCCGAGCGTCTGCGGCGTCAGCGCCAGCCCTGGCTGCCGGGCTTCGTTCAATCGCTGCTCAAGGAAGACACTTAGTCTTCCGCGCGCGCCAGGCGCGAGCCATGTCGAGAAAACGCGCGACCGGAACGGTCTCGGCGCGGGCCGTAGGCGCAATGCCGGCGGCCGCGAGCAGGCCCTCCGCGTCGCCCAGCCCCGCAAGCGCGGAACGTAGCATTTTGCGACGCTGACCGAAGGCGGCCGCCGTGATCGTTTCGAGCGCCTCAAGGTCATCGAACCGATCGGTCCGGTCGGCGAGCCGAACGACCGCGGAATCGACCTTGGGCGGCGGCGTGAAGGCCGCGGCGGGCACGTTCATCACGATCTGCGCCGCGCACACCGCCTGCGCGGCGACCGCCAAACGTCCGTAGGCGGATGATCCCGGCGCCGCGGCGATGCGCTCGGCGACCTCCTTCTGGAACATCAGCGTCATGGGGCCGCGCCAGGCGCCGGCCTTGAGCCATTTCACCAGCAGCGGCGTGCCGACGTTGTAGGGCAGGTTGGAGACGATGGCGGCTTCGCCGGCGCCGACGAGGGCGGCTTCGTCGACGCCGAGCGCATCGGCGTGCACGATCTTAAGGCGTCCGTCCGACCACGCCGCGATGTCGCGCAGAATGGGGAGGAAACGTTCGTCCTTCTCGATGGCGATCACCCGCCCGGCGCCGGCTTCGAGCAGCGCGCGGGTCAAGCCGCCGGGGCCAGGGCCGACCTCGATGACGGTCGCGCCGGGGGCGAAGGCGGCCAGCCGCGCGATCCGGCGGGTGACGTTGAGATCGAGCAGAAAATGCTGGCCGAGGCGTTTGTCGGCCCACAGACCTTCGCGCTCCAGCATGGCCCGGACGGTGGGCAGTTCGCTCATGCGGCGGCGGCGCGGGCGTCGGCCATCGCGCGTGCACATCTGAGTGCGGCGACGAAACTTTCGATTTTCGCGACGCCCTTGCCGGCGATGTCGTAGGCGACGCCGTGATCGGGCGAGGTGCGCACGATCGGCAGGCCGAGCGTGACGTTCACGGTGTCCCAGAAGTCGAGCGCCTTGGCGGGGATCAAGCCTTGATCATGGTAGAGCGCCACGATCGCATCGCTGCGGGCGCGCGCTTCCTCATGGAACAGCGCATCGGCGCTGATCGGGCCGCGCACGTCGAGGCCTTCAGCGCGCAGGGTCGCAACGGCCGGCGCGACGATCTCGGAATCCTCGTGCCCGAGCGCGCCGCCTTCGCCGGCATGCGGATTGAGGCCGGCGATCGCGATGCGCGGCGCCTTGATCCCAAAATCCCGGACAAGGGCCTCAGCGGTCACGCGCGCGGTGTGCGCGACGTTTTCGGGGCTCAGGAGCGATGCGACCCGCATCAGCGGAACGTGGATCGTGGCGAGCGCGACCTTGAGGCGCGGGCCCGCGAGCAGCATCACCGGGCCGCGCGCGCCGGGCAAGGCGACGTCACGCGTGAGGTGGGCGACATATTCGGTGTGGCCTGGAAAGGCGAAGCCGGCTGCGTAAAGCCCTGCCTTTTCGATCGGCAGGGTAACGAGCGCAGCGGCGGTTCCGGCGACGACGGCTGCGACGCCGGCGTCGATGGCGCCGATGATCGCTTGGGCAGCGGCCGGGTCGCTGGCGCCGAGCGTTTCGGCCTGCGCCAAGGGCACTTCGACCACGACGAGCTCATTGCCCGCGGCGGCGGCCTCGGCTGCTTCGGCTGCGGTCGCTACAGTGCGGATGCGGATCGAAAGGCCGGCGCGAGTTGCAGCGCGCGCGAAGGCGCCGGAATCGCCTGTCGCGAAGAAGCGGGGAAGGCCAAGCGCCGTGCGCGCCGCGAACGTGCGCACGACCAGTTCAGGCCCGACGCCGCCGGGATCGCCCATCGACGCCGCGAGCGGCGCAGCCCTCATTGCAGGCGATTGATGATGGTGGATTCGCGACGCAGGTTGCGCAGGTAGCGCTGCGACAGCATGGCCAGTTCCTGGTCATACAGCCGGTCTTCGACTTCCTGGCGGGACGGGCCGTCGGTCGAGGATTCGCGCGAGCAGACCACCAGCGCGGAAACGTTCTCGCCTGCGTCATAGACCGCCGAGGCTTCGCCGGCCTTCAGGCCGTCGATCCGCTTTGTCACTTCGTCGCTCAGTTCGCTCACCGGCGCATCGCCCAGATCAACGGCGCCGCCGCCTTTGACCGTAGCCATGGCGCGATCGAGATCCGCGCAGTTCGCAATGCTGCGCACAGCCTTTTCCAAGGGCGTGCGCTCGCCGCGCGGCGCCGTCACTTGGCGCAGCGAGACGCGCTCGGCGACCTTCGGATTCTGGCCGGCGCGCAATTCGCGCAGGGCGATGATGTAGATGCCGGACGCGGTGCGCACCGGCATCGAAACCTGGCCGGGCTGCAGCGCCTGGACCGCGCCCTGCAGCTCAGGGCGAAGCTCGGTTTGAGTGATCCAGCCGAGGTCGCCGCCGGCGGCGGCGGACGGCGCCGCAGAAAACTGCCGCGCGACCGCGCCGAACGGGGCGCCCTTGCCCATTTCCTCGATCAAGCGCGTCGCCGCCTCGGTTGCGTCCTTAGCGTCGGATTCGCTTTCGGCGGGCAGGAAGATTTCCGAGATCAGATATTGCGTCTTGGAGGCGCTGGCGGCGATCCGCGCCAGCGTGTCGCGCACCTGGACGTCGCTGATCCGCACCCGTGACCCGAACCGGCCGCCGACGAGACGCTGCCAGGCCATTTCCGCCTTGAGCTGCCGGCGCAGCGTGCTCGGCCCGACGCCCGATTTGGCGAGCTCCAGGCGCAAGCCATCGGCGGAGGTGTTGTTGTTGCGCGCCAATTGGGCGAACGCGTTGTCGATCTCGCGGTCGTCGATCTCGACCTTGAATTGATTGGCTTCCTGCAATTGCAGGGATTCATCGATCAGCGACCGAAGCGCCTGGCCTTGGACGCGCTGAAAGGCCTCCTGCGTCGGCTGGATGCCGGAGGAGATCAGGATCAGCATCGCGCGCTGGCGCACGTCAAAGGTGGAGATCACATCGTCGTTGACGATCGCGGCGACCGCCTCCGCCTGTTGCGCGAGGGCGGGCGGCGCCGCCAGGAGCGTCAGTGCTGAAGCCGCGGTGAAAAAGAGGTTCCGTGTCATCACTGCCTTCCGTCGGCGCGAACGCGCCGGGGCTCTCTTACTGACCGGTTCCGACCATGCCCAGGGTGGACAGGCCGATCCGAACTTCGAACCCGTCGTTCGGGCCGAGCCGCCGATCGCGTGTATCCGAGCGTCGGTAACCCAGTTCGAAGAACGTGCAATTGTCCTGATACGTCAAAGCCGCTCTCTGGGACAAATTCGTGTTCGAATTGAGATCGCGCAGGCCGCTGAACGACGCGCGCCATTTCTTCGTCAGGGCGTAATTGACGTTCGCTTGGATCTGTTCGTTGGGTTCGTTGGCGCCGCGCAGGCCGCTGTCGACCCTGTAATAGCGGGCATCCGCCCCGAGCGGGCCGACGGCGGCGCGGACGGCGGCGTCCAAAGCCACCAGGTCGAAGGTCTCGTCGTCGAAACGGGCGCGCACCGAGCCGCCGAAGCGCTTGAATTCCGTGGACACCGCAGTGACGTAATCACTGGAGCTGCCGTTCAGATTGGTCGCCGCCGAAAAGGCCGCGTCGGACTTGGCGCGCCAGCGCCGCCCGACGATCAGGGTCGCTGCGCCGCCGGACGCCACCGTGGCGGTCGCCCGCAGGCCGAGGCTGGCGCGCGGGCCGCTTTCCCAAAGATCGTAATTTTGCGTCGCTTTTGGTGCGAAGATGTTGGTGTCGTCGAGCTGCAGCGACTGGCTGTCCTCGTTGACGATCCGCGCATCGTTGCCGCCGTTCGACCCATAGGCCGCCATGGCGATCGGCTCGACGAGCAACGCCGTCTTTCCCGGTCGCACCAAAGGCCAGCGCACGGTGACGGCGGCGACGCCGACGCCGCGCCCGAAGGTCGTGTCGGTCGATGAACCAGAGAACCGATAGGCGTCGGCGCGCGCTTCGAGGCTCGGCGTCACCACCAGGCCAGGCCCGGCGATCGTTTCGCGCGCCCAACTCGCGCCGGCCGAGGCGCGTGCGGAATCGACGCCGTCGTTGCGCAGGAGGTTAACGCTCGAGGCCTGCAGGCGGAGGAGGCCGTCGAACACCGGATCACGGAAGGTGCGGCTCGCCTCGGCGAGCGGCGCGACGACCGGCAGGACGGCGGACGCGTCGTTGACCCGCAAGCCCTGGAACGTCACCGCCGACAGGCTCGCGTAGGAGGTGGCGTCCTGACCGACGAGGTCGGTCTGGGTGATCAGGCGCGAATCCGTCCCGATGAACTGACCGCGGCGGCGGCCGGCGCCGCTGAGGCCGTAGCGGCGCAGATAGAGGTCGTCCGAGATGCGCTCGACGCCGAAACCCCAATCCCAATAATCATTCAGCCGGAACCGGCCCTGGCCGAACAGGCTGCCGCGCAGGCCGGAGGGGCCGAACTTGGAGCCCTTGCCGTCGAAGTCGCGCTCCTCGGTGCCTGTCGCATCGAACCGCATGTCGCCGGACCAGAAGCGTTTCCGGTACGACAGGCCCAACAGCGGATTGACCTTGGAGTGGAACTGGGGGGCCACCGTAAGGTCGGAATAGTCGGAGAGCGCCCAATAATAGGGCTGCCGATAGAGCGCACCGAGCTTGGTGTCGGAGCCGATCAGCGGCATCAGCAGGCCGGAGCGGCGGCCCGATGTTGGGTCGGGGTGGGCGAAATACGGCAGGTAGACGATCGGCACGCCGCGCACGCTCAGAAGCGCGTCGCGGTAATAGATCATCTTGGCGCCGGGATCCTGGACAGCGCGGCGGGCGCGCAGCGTCCAGGTCGGCGGCTCGCCCTTTTCGCCCGGCGCGCAGACCGGGCAGGCGGTGTAAACGAGTTTTCCAAGCTTTGAGGATCCGTCGCGCTCGCGGATCGCGGAATTGGCCGCCAGCGCTCCACCGGTGGGGAAGCGCGCGCCAAAGCCGACGGCGACGCCGGCGCCGAGGTCTTCGGCGACCTCCATTTCGTCGGCCGTGCGCACTGATCCGTCGGGCTCGATGATCTGAACCCCGCCCTTGGCGTGGACCGTGCGCTTCTGGAGATCGTAGATGACCTGATCCGCCCGCAGCGTGCGGCCCTCGTAGCGAGCCTCGACGCTGCCTTCGGCGATGATGACGTCGTCTTTGGAATCTCTGAGGATTTGGTCGGCCTCGAGGACGACGACGTCAGTTTGCGTCGGGGACGGCTGCGCGAGGGCTGCGCCGCCGCTCGCCGCGAGTACAGCCGCGATCGCTGCCCCGCGCCGCCAGACGCCGGTGCGGGCGCGACTGGCGTTCGGCTCGGCTCGCACCATGATTTCCCCTTTGGCCGATTCCCCCGGCCCCGCTAACTAGACCCGTGACCCGTCCGACGACAAGTCCACCTCAGCCGTCCTCCAAGTAGCCCAAAATCGCCATTGCCGCCAACAGGCCGGACAGTGGCGGCGCCCAGACGGCGATCAGTGGCGGAATAACCTGGGACGTGGCGAAGGCATTGGACAATTGTCCTACGAAAAACAAGAGGAAGCCCGCCCCCAGGCCAGTCATCGCCCAGACCGCCCCGCCGCCCAAACGCGACAGGCGCAAGGAGAACACGGCGCCCAGCGCCGCCATCGCCGCAAACAGCAGCGGCGTCGCTAAAAGCGACTGCCAGCGCAATTCATAGCGGGTCGGCGTGAGCCCGGCGGCTTCGGCCTCGGCGATGACGCCGGGCAGGCGGTAAAACGACAGCGATTGCGGCGAAACGTAACGGTCGAGCAGAGCAGTCGGCTCCAACCGGGTGGAGATGGCCAGATGCTCGCTCCGTGTCGGCGGTTGGCCCGGCAAGGCGTCGACAATGCCCGACAATTGCCAGAACCCGGACCGTAGGTCGGCCTGTTGCGCGCTGACCCGGCGGACGAACCGCAGCCGGCGCTCGGCGTCGAACTCGAAAAAGAAGAACACCGCCTCCAAGAGGCGCGCCTGGCTTGGATCGACGCGGCGCGCGCTGATCACGATCTGGCCGACATCGTCGCCCTGGCGGAGCCAGATCGGCGCCTCCTCGGAAGACCGGCGCGCCTCGGAATCCGAGAGATAGGCGGCGCGTTCGAGTTCGAAGCCCGCATAAAGGCGCGCGCCAAGCGGGTTGAGCGCCAATGTCGTGGCAAGGCCGAGCGCGACGGCGACGCCGACGACGGGGGCGAGAAACCGCCATGCGGAAATGCCGGCGGCGCGCAGGGCGACAAGTTCGCTGCGGCGATTGAGCTGGTTGAGCGCCAGCATGGTCCCGACCAGCACCACGAAAGGCAGGGTCTGTTCGAGCAATTGCGGGGTCTTCAGCGCCGTCAGATGCAGAGCGCCAAGCAGCCCGAGCGAAGCGCTGCGCACGCCTGTCGAACGCAATTGCTCGACGAGGTCGATCAGGAGGATCGTGCCGGTGACGGCGGCGGTCATGATCGCGATGCCGCTCAATGTCCGCAGCGCGAGATAGCGGGAGACCTGCGACAGCATCACGCCGCTCCTGCAAGCGACGGCTGTCGGGAGGAGGACTTCGGCATGCGCGCGGCGACGAATATCCAGGCCGCTGCAAGGCTGGCGGCGAGCGGAAAGGCATATTGCACCGGATTGAGGCTCGGCTCGTCGGCGCATGCGGCCTGGATCCCAAGCGCGACCAGGCGCACCGCCAACGCGATGCCGGATGCGCGTGCGATCCGGCCGGCGTAGCCCAGGCGCTGCACGTCGCCGCGCAGCATGGCGGCCGCGGCGATCAGGCCCATCGCGATATTGAGAAGCGGCGAGGCCAGGCGCGCGTGGCCCTCGGCGAGAAAGGAGTCGCGATTGGTGATGTCGTAGGCCGCCGTCATGTCCGGATAGAAGAGTTCGCCGAGGAACCGGTCGGACGACTTCAGGAACAGCGTATCCTCGGACATGAAGAATTCGCCGAGCTGAAGGACGTACTGATCGTAATCCAACAGGTCGAACGAACCGTCGGCCTTCGGCTGCTGGACCTGCCCGTCGCGCATGATCAGCGCCGGCGCGCCGTCGATTGTGGCGATCACTCCCGCGCGCGCCGTGAAGGTCAGTGGGCGGTCGGCGTTGCGCGCGTCGTTGATCAGCAGATCGCGCATGGCGCCGCCGGGGAGCGTTTCGCGCGCATAGAGGGTGAGGTTCTTGGCCGGGGTCGTGAACGAGCCTTCGCGCACCAGCGATGCAGCGACGTCCGATCGCATCGAATAGACGGTTGCGCGCATCTCCCGATAGGCTGCGGGGGCGACGAGCGTGGTCAGCAGCACGTGAAAAAGCGCCGCCAGAACAGATAGTTTCAAAATCGGCTCGACGATCTGCCCGTTTGACAAGCCGGCTGATTGCGCCACGGCGATCTCGCTGTCGCCCTGCAGGCGATTGAGCGCGTAGACGACTGCAAAAAACAGAGCGAGGGGCAGGACCAGCCCGACCAGTTGCGGCACCGCGAGCAAGGTGACCCAGGCGAACGCGAACGCAGAGCGACGCTGATCCACGATGATGTCGATTTGAGTCAGGCTCTGCGTGAGGATCGCGACGATCGCCAAACCGAGCAGGATGCCCAGGAACGGACCGAGGATCTGCCGGAAAAGGTAGCGTTGCATCAACGTCATGAGCGCGGTCGTCTCCGCATCGCCGCGCTGGCGGCCCGGCGCGATCGACCTAACATGTACCAACGGCCGAATCGCGCCGCCGCGCCCGACCGTTCGGGCTGTCCTTTTCTTCGGTTCGCCGGACAGCTACCACTCTCAGCTGATCCGCAGAAGGGGGCTGCGCGTGCGGGCGCGCCCTGGAAGGTGAGAATTATGGACGTCCGTTTTGTGAACGAAATCCGTGGTGATGCGATCGTCGCAATGGCGACGGAGGGCGGCGTTTTGACGTCCGGCGGGCACGCCCTGGACCTTCGCCTCAACGGCGCCTTGAGCCGCGCCGCACAGGCCGCCCGCTTCACGGGCGGCGCGGGAAGCGTCGTGGAAGTGCTCGCGCCGACCGGCATCGAGGCGCAGCGCATTCTGATCATCGGCCTGGGGCCGATCGAGAAAATCGATTCGCTGAGCGTTGAACGCTGGGCCGGTCATGCGATCCGGCGGCTTTTGACCAGCGGTGTGGAAACGCTCGCGCTTTTGGCCGACGCGCAAAAAGGCGTGACGGCGGCCGAGGCGGCGGCGCGGGCCGCGATCGGCGCCCGACTGGCGGCCTATCGCTTCGACCGGTATCGCACCAAGCTGCGGCCCGACCAGAAGCCGACGATCACCGAGCTGGTCGTCGTCACCGACGGGCCGGCGGCCGCGCAGGCGCGCTACGAGCCGGACGCCGCCCTGGTCGACGGCGTGCATTGGGCGCGCGACCTCGTCAGCGAGCCCGCCAACGTTCTCTATCCGGAAGCCTTCGCCGCGCGGATCAAGACCACGCTCGAACCGCTTGGCGTCGATGTGGAAATCCTCGGCGAGCCGGAGATGGAAAAGCTCGGCATGAACGCGCTGCTCGGCGTCGGTCGCGGCAGCGCGCGGCAAACCCAGCTCGTCGCGATGACGTGGCGCGGCGCCCGCAATAAGGCCGCCCAGCCTGTCGCTTTGGTCGGCAAGGGCGTGACGTTCGACACCGGCGGCATCTCGCTCAAGCCCGGCGCCGGCATGGACGAAATGAAGGGCGATATGGGCGGCGCCGCCGCGGTCGTCGGCGCCATGAAGGCGCTGGCCATGCGCAAGGCGCGCGCGAATGTGGTGGGCCTTGTGGGCCTGGTCGAGAACATGCCGGACGGCGAGGCGCAACGCCCCGGCGATATCGTCGTGTCGATGTCCGGGCAGACGATCGAGGTGCTCAACACCGATGCCGAAGGTCGCCTCGTGCTGGCGGACGTCGTTTGGCATGCGCAGGAAAAGTACAATCCGGCCGCGGTCGTCGATCTCGCCACGCTGACCGGCGCGGTCATCGTCGCGCTCGGCCATGAGCACGCCGGCCTCTATTGCAACGACGACGATCTCGCCGCCGCGATCGCCGCCGCGGGACAGATCGAGGGTGAAGCCGTGTGGCGCATGCCCTTGGCGCCTGCCTACGACAAGATGATGGACAGCCCGAACGCCGACATGAAGAACATCTCCGGCAAGACGGCCGCGGGATCGATCACCGGCGCGCAATTCATCGGCCGCTTCATCAAGCCGGGTATGGCGTGGGCCCATGTCGACATCGCCGGCACGGCCTGGAAGCCCGGTCCGTTCGAAGATCCGGTCTCGCCGACCTGGGCGACAGGCTATGGCGTGCGGCTGCTCAACCGCCTGGTCGCGAGCCGCTACGAGGAATGAGCGCGAGCCCGCCCGAGATCTGGTTCTACCATCTCGAGCGGTCGTCGCTGGAGGCGACCCTGCCGCCGCTATTGGAGCGTTGCCTCGCGCGCGGCTGGCGGGCCATCGTGCGCGGCGGGCTTCGCGAGCGGCTCGAGGCGCTCGACGTCGCGCTTTGGACCTATCGGGACGACAGCTTCCTTCCGCACGGGCTTGACGATGCGCCGGGCCCGGAACGTCAGCCGGTGCTTTTGACTACGCAGGGCGACAATCCGAACGCCGCTCAGGCGCTTTTCGCGCTCGACGGCGCCGATGTCGGCGACGCCGCTGCCTTCGCGCGCACGTGCCTGGTGTTTGACGGCCGCGACGACGCAGCGCTCTCTGGCGCAAGGGCGCGCTGGAAGGCGCTGAAGCAGGCTGGCGCGACGCTCGCCTATTGGCGCGAAACGCCTGACGGACGTTGGGAGAAGCAGCAATGAGCCTGCGCGTCGCGATCCTGGCCTTGGCCGTTGCGGCCTGCGCCGCGCCGCCGGCGCCGGGCGGTGCGCCGTTCGCTCCCCCGGTTAAACCCGCGACCTGCGACCCGGCGCTTTACTCCGGACTGATCGGGACCGCCGCCCAGGCGATATCGCCCGCAAGCCTACCTTCGTCCCACCGCATCGTCTGTTTCGAATGCGCGATGACCATGGACTTCAGCGCCGATCGCTTAACCCTGATGCTCGATCGCGAGGGCAAGGTCGCCAGGGTCGCCTGCCAATAAGGCCGCACGGCACGCGCGCACCCGCTTGGCGGGACCGCGCCGGACGGCTATAGAGCCGCGCCTTCCCTCAAAGCATACTTGCGGAGCCCCCATGGCCGTCGAACGTACGTTCTCCATCCTCAAGCCGGACGCGACGGCGCGCAGCCTCACGGGCGAAATCAACGCCGTGATCGAAGGCGCGGGCCTGAAGATCGTTGCGCAAAAGCGCATCCGCATGAGCCAGGACCAGGCCGAGGGCTTCTACGGCGTTCACCGTGAACGTCCGTTCTTCAAGGACCTTGTGAAATTCATGATGTCCGGTCCGGTCGTCGTGCAAGTGCTCGAGGGCGAAAACGCCCTCGCCAAGTACCGCGAGATCATGGGCGCGACGAACCCCTACAACGCCGGTCCGGGCACGATCCGCCGCCGCTTCGCGTCGGGCATCGAAGCCAACACCGTGCATGGCTCCGACAGCCTCGAGAACGCCGCGACCGAGATCGCGTTCTTCTTCAAGGACGACGAAATCGTCGGCTGAGCATTGACCGCCGATTATTGCGGCGTAGCGCGCGCGTCGATCTGAACGGCGCGCGCGTGGCCGCTTTTTGCGAAGCGTTCGATCGCCGCCGGCTTGCCCTCGACGATCATGAGACCCGGACGCAGCGGCTTGGCCGTTGCGCCTGCGGCCTGCGCCGCTGAGGCGGCTGCAGCCATCCCCTCGGGATCCGCAAGCGTGACGATCACGCGCACGTCGCGATCGCTCGGCAGCGCCGCCAGCGCCTGAACGCCCGGAACGGGCGCGGGCGCTGCGGCAGGCGTTGCTTCGGTCATCGTCGCCTCCGTTGGTTTGGCGAGCGACGCCGAAGCGGCGTCGATGCGCAAACGGGATCGAGTGAGGCCGGAGGCCGGGTCGGCGATCACAGCGCCGGCGCCGCGCATGGCCGCTTCGAGCGCGTCGAGGCTCGCTTGCGGCCGCTCGGAGCGCAATGCAGCAATCGCGCCCGCGACGTGCGGCGCCGCCATCGACGTGCCCGAAAACGCCTTGAAACTGGATCCAGGGACGGACGAATTGATCGCAACGCCGGGTGCGTGCAGGTCGATGATCTCGGCGCGATTGGCGAACGGGGCGACGGCGTCGGACTTGTCCGTGGCGGAGACGGTCACGGCCGTTGAAATGCAGCCGGGGCGGCTCACGGCGTCGACGAAGCCGTCATTGCCTGAGGCGATCACTGTCGCGACGCCGGCCGCGCGCAAATCGTCGATCGCCAGTTTGGTCACGTCGTCGTCGCAGGCGCCGCTGGAGCGCCCGCCGCCGAGGCTCATGTTGACGGCCGCGACCGGGCGGGACTTGGCGAGCGTCAGGACGTAGTCGAGCGCCCGGATCTGGTCGGACGTGAAGGACGCGACGCACGGGCCCGCGCGGCCAAGCCCGCCGCAGGCGCTGGCGTCGAACACGCTGAACACCTGCACCGCGACGATCTCGGCCTCGGGCGCGGTGCCGGAGAAGTTCGCGCCGCGGCCGGCGGCGATGCCGGCGACGTGGGTTCCGTGGTCGCAGCCCGTCGCGGCGCACGGCTTGGCCGCGCCTGCGCCGATCATTTCGCTTTGACCATTGGGGCAGGCCGAGGTCGCGCGCTGCGCCGGCGAGGTCGTGGAGAAGCAGGCTTCGGCCGTTACGCGCTTGCCGAAGAACGGATGGGCGGCGTCCACGCCGGTGTCGAGGATCGCCACGGCCTGGCCTTTGCCGGTCGCACCGAGCTTGAAGGCGGCGGGCGCGCCGACAAGTGGGCCGCTCTGGGCGAGCGAGGGAAAGGCGAGCACGTCCTCGGCGATCGCGGCGACGCCCGGATCAGTCCGCATGGCGGCGAGCTGGCGCGCGTCGACGTCGGCGGCGATCAGCGGAAAGCGCGCACTCAGCGGCTGCGCCGGCGCGCCGAGCGCCTGCATGCGGCTGACGGCGGCGGTCTGCGCGGCGAGCAGTGCTTGGCCGGTCAGCAATTGCGAATCGGGCGCCTGGAGACGCGCGATGACGCGCACAAAGCCTTGGCTTTTCGCCTTGTCCATCAATGGATCAGACGCCGAAACCGGCGGCTCGGCCGGCTTTGGAGGTGAAGCCGGCGGGGTGCAGGCCGCGGCGAGCGCCGCGATCGCAATCAAGGCGCTGGTGGTTTTCAGACGCAGTGCCCGCATGCGTTCGCTCCCGCAAAGCTCCGAACTCTGGAGCGGCGCTCACTTTGAGTGCGAGAGGGCCGCGGGGAAAGCGCGCAACGCAGGTCGGATCAATCGCGCGCGGCGAGCCAGCTGTTGAGCAGGAGGGCGGCGTCCTCGCGCGGGCCGAAGCCGCGCACTTCGCTGTCGCTGCGCTGAACGGCGAGCGCAAGGCACATCGGGAAGAGCTGGTGCTCGGCGGTCAGAACGCGCGCCGCCAGCGTTTCTGCGGTGTCGTTGGGGCGCACGGGCACCGCCGCCTGGCCGATGATCGCGCCCTGGTCGACGCCTTCGCTGACCCAATGGACCGTGCAGCCGTGCAGTTTGACGCCGGCGTCCAGCGCGCGCGCGTGGGTGTCGAGGCCGGGGAAGGCCGGCAGGAGCGAGGGATGGACGTTGATCATCCGGCCGCGCCAGCGGGCGACGAATCCGGGCGTGAGGACGCGCATGAAGCCGGCGAGCGCGACGAACTCGATGGCGTGCTCTTCGAGCGCGGACTGCACGGCGTCCTCGAAGGCGCCGCGATCCTTGCCGAACGGCTTGTGGTCGACGACGGCTGTCTCGATCCCTGCATGCAGCGCGCGTTCGAGCCCTTTGGCGGCCGGATCGTTGGCGACGACGAGGGCGATCTCGTACGGCGCGGCGGCGCTCGCCTGCGCGTCCAGCAGCGCCTGGAGATTGGAGCCGCGTCCCGAAATCAGGACGCCGACGCGCGTGCGGCTCATGCGGAGCGGACCTCGCCGATGGGAAAGGCGTCTTCGCCGGACGCGATGAGGCCCGAAAGGACCTCCGCGACGGCGTCCGGCGCGACCACCGCAACCATGCCGATTCCAAGATTATAGGTGCGGCGCAGATCCTCTTCCGGCGTCTGGCCAACCTCGGCGAGCCAATTGAACACGGCCGGTCGCTCCCAGCCCGACCAATCGAAGGCCGGCTTGAGCGCGGCGGGCAGGGCTCGCGGCGCATTTTCGACGAGACCGCCGCCGGTGATGTGGGCGAGGCCCTTGATCAGCCCCCGCCGCACCAATGGCAGGACGTTCTTCACATAAATCCGCGTCGGCGCGAGCAGGGCCGCGGCGAGCGTTTCGCCCGGCGAAAATGGCGCGGGATCGCTCCAGGCGAGGCCGGAGCGGGCGACGACCTTGCGCACCAGCGAATAGCCGTTGGAATGCGGGCCCGACGACGCCAGCCCGATCAGGACGTCGCCGGCGCGCATGTCGTCGCGCCGCGGCAGCAGGGTCCCGCGTTCGGCGGCGCCGATGGCGAAGCCGGCGAGGTCGTAGTCGCCTTCGCGATAAAGGCCCGGCATTTCAGCCGTTTCGCCGCCGGCGAGCGCGCAGCCCGCGATCCGGCAGCCCTCGGCGATGCCGCGCACGACGACCGCGGCGGCGTCGGCGTCCAGTTTTCCGGTCGCGTAATAGTCGAGGAACAGGATCGGCTCGCCGCCCTGGGCCAGGAGGTCGTTGACGCACATGGCGACCAGATCGACGCCAATCGTCTCGTGACGGCCGGATTCGATGGCGATCTTGAGCTTGGTGCCGACGCCGTCGGTGGTGGCGAGCAGGATCGGGTCTGAAAACCCAGCGGCTTTCAGGTCAAAGGCCGCCGAAAACCCGCCGAGCGCGGCGGTCGCGCCGGCGCGGGCCGTGGCTTTCGCGGCCGGTCCGATGAGTTCGACGAGGCGGGCGCCTTCATCGATGTCGACGCCGGCGGCGCGATAGGTGAGGGGCGTTTGCGGGGGCTCCGACATGTACTTGGCCGGCTTAAGGCGCAGCGCGCCCTTTCAGGCGCGGCGCGAGGTTGATAGGGTCCGGCCGCCTCGAAAGGACCCTGCCATGCGAGCCATGATTCGCTGGGCGGCCGTCGCCGCCGCGTTCTGCGCCTTCCTGCTCGCGCCCGCAAGCGCGGCCGGGCGCAATGACATTTTCAGCGTCGCCGGGGTCCGCGCCGACGCCAGCGCCGCCAATGCGCAGCTTGCGCGCGCCGCTGCGGTCGCCTCGGCGCAGCGCGCTGCGTTCGAGCGTCTCGTGCGACGCGTGACGACCGACGCGGACATTGCCCGGCTGGGCCTGCCCAAACCGGACGACGCGACCGTCGATCGCATGGTGTCGGGCATCGACATCGCGGGCGAGCGTCGCTCCGGCACGCGCTACATCGCGAATCTGGCTGTGAATTTCGATTCGCTCGCCGTTCGCGATTTCCTGCGCCAGTCGGGGTTCATGCTGGTCGAGACGCGCTCGGCGCCGGTTCTCATCGTCGCGCAGATGCCCAATGCCGCGCCGGGCCTCTCAGAGGGCTGGCGGCAGGCGTTCGAGCAGGGCGGCTTTAGCCAGGAACTCGTGCCGATCGCCGTCGCGCCGGCCGGCGTTCAAGGCGCGCCGGATTGGGGCCAGGCGCAAGGGGCCGCCGGCGCGGCCGGGGCCGCCACGGCGATTTACGCTACGGCGCGCGCGTCGAACAATTTCCTCATCGCCGATCTCGTGGAGATCGGTCCGAGCAGCCCACCCAGATCGCGCGGCGAAGTCTCGGTTCCCGTCGCCGCGGGAGAGCAGGCGTTCGGCCCGTCGTTCGAGCGGCTCGCATCGTCGGTCGCGACCCGTCTGCAAAATGACTGGAAGCAAAGCCTCTCCGCGGGCGCCGGCCAACGCACGCGGATCACCGTCGTCGCCCGCTATGCGACGCCGGCCCAGTGGGCGCAGATCAAGCGCGCCTTGAGCGCGGCCTCGACGACCATCGTGAGCGACATCCGTATCGATGGGGTTGCCAAAGAGGGGGCCGTCGTGTCGTTCTCCTATGTGGGAGCGCCCGACCAGCTGGCGGCGGAGTTCGGCCGAAGTGGGGTCGACGCCGTCGCCGATGGCGCTACAATGATTTTGAAGGTGCGGGGCTGACTTCGGAGGCCAGATGGCGGACCAACCCCGACTGCCGCTGACGCCGGTCATCGATCATTCGATCGATGCGCTGATCATATCTGAGAGCAACCGGGCGGCGTGGGAACGTTTGGAGCGCTGGGCGACATGGCCCGGCGGGTCGATGGTATTGTCCGGCCCGGAGGGCTCGGGCAAATCCCATATGGGCGACATCTGGGCCTTGCGCGCCAACGCCATGCGCGTTTCGGCGCTCGCTTCTATGGACCAAGCGCTGGCGGCGTTCCACGACCATCGCGGTCGGCTCTTGTTGGACGACGTCGATCGCGGTCTCGACGATGAGGCGATTTTTCTGCTGCTTGACCTCGTCAAGGTGCAAGGCGGCGCACTTCTCCTGACCAGTCGGTCGCCACCGGCGGATTGGCCCTTCCGTTCGCCCGATCTCGCGTCGCGGTGCCTCGCCTTGCCGCGCTCCCACCTGAGCGAACCGGACGATGCGCTCCTGCAGGGCGTGCTTCGCCGCCAATGTCGCGCGCGCTTCATGGAAATGTCGGATGATGTGGCGCGGTTCGTCAGCCGCCACATGGAGCGGTCGTTCATTGCGGCGCGACGGGTGGCTGAGGCGCTGGACGAGAACGTGGTGCGCGGTGCGCGTCCGGTCTCCAAGGCCGCCGCTCGACGGGCGTTGGAAAAGATCGGTTACGGGCGCGCGACGCTCGAAGACGAAGAAGAGACTGGCGAGATCACATGACTGAACAAAAGCCGCGCCGCCGCGGCGGCGCTGCAAGCGCTGCGCCCGCGCCGATCACGATCGACCAGCCCAACCGTTTCCTGAACCGAGAATTGTCCTGGCTTGCGTTCAACACGCGGGTCTTGGAGGAGGCCGAGAACCCGGCGCATCCCCTGCTGGAGCGGCTGCGCTTCCTGTCGATCTCGGCGAACAATCTCGACGAATTCTACATGGTCCGCGTCGCGGGTCTGCATGAGCAGGTGAAGGCCGGCGTCGCCACCCTGAGCCAGGACGGCCTGAGCCCGGCGGAGCAGCTCGAAAAGGTGTCCGCCGCCGCTGGCGCGCTGATGGCCAAACAGCAGGAGCGCTGGCAGGCGCTGCGCTTGGAGCTGAAAGAGGCCGGGATCCGCGTCCTCGACTCCAGCGAACTCACGTCGGCTGACCTCACTTGGCTGCGGACGATGTTCCTTGATCGGATTTTCCCGCTCCTGACGCCGCTCGCCGTCGATCCCGCGCACCCGTTTCCGTTCATCCCGAACCTCGGGTTCGCGATCGCCTATTCGCTGCGCCGCCGCGAAGACGGCAAGACGATGAACGCGCTCGTTCCGGCGCCGACGCAGGTCAGCCGGTTCCTGGAAGCGCCGGGCATGGGCGCGGAGGCTGCGGGGCGCTCGGAGCGTCGCTTCGTGCCGCTCGAGACGGCGATCACGGCGTGCATCGATCTCCTGTTCCCGGGCTATGACGTCATCGCGAGCGGCGCGTTCCGCGTCGTGCGCGACAGCGACGTCGAACTCGAAGAGGAAGCCGAGGACCTGGTCCGTGAGTTCCAGACGCTCCTCAAGCAGCGGCGTCTCGGCGACATCGTTCGCCTCAAGCTCGATGCGGCGATGCCGGATGATCTGCGCGAGTTCGTCATCCGTGAAATCAACGCCGATCCGCACGACGTCGTCGCCGCGGAGGGGATGCTGGGGATGGCCCAGCTCGCGCAGCTGATCGTCGACGAGCGCGCGGACCTGAAGTTCCCCGCCTTCGATCCGCGCTATGCGGAACGGATCCGCGATTTTGGCGGCGACATTTTCGCCGCCATCCGCGCCAAGGACATGCTCATCCATCACCCGTTCGAAAGCTTCGACGCGGTGGTGCAGTTCATCCGTCAGGCCGCCGCCGATCCGAACGTCGTGGCGATCAAGCAAACGCTTTACCGCACGTCGAAGAACTCGCCGATCGTCGCCGCGCTGATCGAGGCCGCCGAGGCGGGCAAGAACGTCACGGCGCTGGTCGAGATCAAGGCCCGGTTCGACGAAGAGAACAATCTGCGCTGGGCGCGCGACCTGGAGCGCGCGGGGTGCTCGGTCGTTTACGGCTTCGTCGACTACAAGACCCACGCCAAGGTGAGCCTCGTCGTGCGTCGCGAGCCCGACGGCCTGAAGACCTACACCCACTTCGGCACGGGCAATTATCATCCAATCACGGCGCGCGTTTACACGGACCTGTCCCTGTTCACGGCCGAGCCGGCCTTCGGCCGCGACGCCGGGCGCGTGTTCAATTTCGTCACCGGTTACGCCAAGCCGGCGGAGCTCGAGAAAATCGGGCTGTCTCCGCTGACGCTCAAGCCGAAGATCCTGGCGCTCATCGACGCCGAGATCGCGCATGTGAAGGCCGGGCGGCCGGGATCGATCTGGGCGAAGCTCAATTCGCTGGTCGATCCTGTCGTGATCGACGCGCTCTACCGAGCGAGCCAGGAGGGCGTGCGGATCGACCTCGTCATTCGCGGCATCTGCTGCCTGCGTCCAGGTGTGCCGGGGCTGTCTGAAAACATCCGGGTCAAGAGCATCGTCGGCCGCTTTCTCGAACATTCGCGGATCGTCTGCTTTGGCGACGGCAAGCGCATGCCGCATCCGGACGCCAAAGTATTCATCTCCTCGGCCGACTGGATGCCGCGCAATCTGGATCGCCGCGTCGAGGTTCTTTGCCCGATCGAGAATCCGACCGTGCACCAGCAGGTGCTCGATCAGATCATGGTCGCCAACCTCAACGATGAAGCGCAAAGCTGGTACATGGACGCTGAAGGCGTCTATAAGCGAGTCGATGTCTCGCAGCTCGAAAGCGCGTTCTCGGCGCACCATTACTTCATGACGAACCCGTCTCTGTCCGGCCGCGGCCGCGCCCTCAAGGGCGACGTTCCGCCAAGCTTCGACCACATCGGCCCGCGCGCGGGCTAGGGGACGCGATGGCCGTACGCCAACCGCCCGATTCGCTTGCGCCTGTCCGGGAAGCGGCAGTGCTTGACGTAGGGTCCAATTCAGTTCGCCTCGTCGCCTATCGGATGGACGGGCGCGCAATGACGCCTTTCCTCAACGAGAAGGTCATGGCGGGCCTCGGGCGCAATCTGCGCGCGACCGGGCGTCTGTCGCCGGATGGCGTCGAGGCGGCGATGTCGGCGATGCGCCGGTTCCGGACATTGCTCGACGCGCTCGGCGTATCGGACGTCGAGGGCGTTGCAACCGCCGCGGTGCGCGACGCCGAAGACGGCCCGGAATTTGTGTCGCGGATCCAGCGCGAAACCGGGCTGAAGCTGCGGATCATTTCCGGCGCCGACGAAGCGCGCCTGTCGGCGACGGGCGTCTTGTCGAGCGCGCCCGAAGCGCGCGGCGTCGTGGGCGACCTCGGCGGCTCGAGCCTCGAACTGATCGAGATCGGACGGGGCGAGCCCGGTCGCGGCGAGACCCACCCACTTGGCCCCCTCTCGCTGATGGCGCCCGGCCCCTTCGACGCCGATCGCGTCGCCGCCGCCGCGGATGCGGTGTTGAACCGCTCGCTTGCGCTCGCCGCCGCCCAGGGCGGCGATTTTTTCGCGGTCGGCGGTTCGTGGCGCGCGCTGGGCCGCATCGACATTTCGCTGCGCAATCATCCGATCGGGGTCCTGCATCATCACGAAATGACGCGCGCCGACGCGCTGCGCGTGGTCGAGTTCGTGCGCAAACAGAGCCGCAAATCGCTCGAGCGGTTCGAAGAGGCGGCCGCGAAGCGCGCTGAATCGCTGCCTTACGCCGCCGTCGTCCTGGAGCGTGTATTGCGCTGGGGCGGCTTCGATCGCGTGGTCTTGTCGTCATACGGCCTGCGCGAGGGCGTCCTCGCCGAGCGCTTGCCTGAAACCGCGCTCGCCACCCACCCGCTCGTCGCCGCCGCCGAAGCGTTCGGCGCGCCCGGCCAGCGCGCGCGCGCATTTGGCCGCGCGCTCGACGCCTGGATCTCCCCCGTGCGCGCCGCCGCGCCAATGGCGTTCGGCCGCGAACGCGACGCGCTCGTCTGGGCTGCCGCCTGCCGCATGGCCGATCTTGGCGCGGCTTTGCACCCCGACCAGCGCAGCGAGATCATGTTCGACCTCGTGCTTCGCGCACCGCTCGCGGCTGTGACCCATGCCGAGCGCGCCTTCATCGCCGCCGCGATCCACCACCGGTACACGAAATCGCCGCCTGACGGGGAGCCGGCCTTTCAGAAGCTGCTCGATGAAAACCAGCGCCGCGCGGCCGCCTTGTGCGGCGCCTCGATGCGGCTCGGCGCCGACCTGTCCGGCCGTTCGCAGGCGCTGCTCGCGGATTTCGTCCTGCGCGTGACGGGCGAGGCGATCGCGGTGTCGACGCGGCGCGACATGCAGCACCTCCTGACGGACCAGGCGCTGAAACGCCTCGAGCCGGTGGCGGCGCTTCTGGGGCTCTCGGCGCGCGCGGGCTGAAGCCGGCGTCATCATGATTTGACCAAAGAGCGCGCGGACTGACGCGGCCCTGTCGGCCGGCTCAGATCGCCTTGACGCTCACTTTGCCGTTCTCGAGGCTGAGCGCGAGGCGGCCCTGTTTGAGCGCCAAGGCATGTTCGCCGAACAATTCCCGCCGCCATCCGGACAGCGCGGGCACGTCGGCGTCATCGGACGTGGCGATCGCCTCGATGTCGGCGGTCGTGGCGATCAGCCGGGCGGCGACGTCGTGCTTTTCCGCCGCGGTGCGCAAAAGCACCTTGAGAAGTTCGATGGTCGGGCCGGCGGAAGGCGCGGCGCCGGCGCTGCGCTCGACGAGCGGCGCCTTGCGGTCCGGATCGGCGAGCGCGGCCTCGAGGGCGGCGGCGAGTTCCTGACCGCCGCGGGAATTGCCAAAGCCCTTGGGCACGGCGCGCAGCCGGTCAAACGCCGCCGCCGAGCGCGGCCGCTGTTCGGCGATCTCGTAAAGCGCGTCGTCCTTAAGAACGCGCGCCCGCGGCACGTCGCGCGACTGGGCGGTGCGCTCGCGCCATTCGGCGGCGACCTTGAGCGCGATGACGTAGTCGCCGGAGGTCTTTCGCAGCTTCAGCCGGTTCCAGGCGTTTTCCGGCGTGGTGTCGTAAATCTCGGGATCGACGAGCGCGGCGATTTCGTCGGCGACCCAGTTGATGCGGCCATTCCGCTCAAGACGGCCCATCAGCTTGGGATGAAGATCGCGCAGGTGGGTGACGTCGGCGAGGGCATAGGCGAGCTGGTCCGGGCTCAGGGGCCGACGGCTCCAATCGGTGAACCGGTGGGACTTGTCGATCCGCCGCTTCAGTTCGCCCGCGACCAGCGCGTCGTAGGCGATCGATTCCCCATAGCCGCAGGCCATCGCCCCGATCTGTGTGTCGAACACCGGCGCCGGCATCGTCGTCATGGCCTTGAAGAAGATCTCCAAGTCCTGGCGGGCGGCGTGAAAGACCTTCAGGACGGCCGGGTCGGCCAGGACTGCATAGAAGGGCGCCAGATCGATCCCGGGGGCGAGCGGGTCGATCACGGCCTCGACGCCCTCCGCGGCGGCCTGGATCAGGCACAGCTTCGGCCAATAGGTGGACTCGCGAAGGAACTCGGTGTCCACGGCGACGAAGGCTTGCTTGCGGAAAGCTTCGCTGACGGCGCTCAGCGCCTCGGTATCGGTGATGACCTGCATGTGAATCCGTTCTGCCCCCGGTTGCGGCCGGCGACAAGCGGGCGCGCGCGTCAGGCGCGCTCCGCTTCGTCATCGCTGACGCGCCCGCCTTGACATCGCCGCCGGGCGCGTGTGGTTCTCCCGCCTCCCGAAAGTCCAGGAGCGGCCTCGATGCATGCCTACAGGTCCCATACGTGCGGTGCGCTGCGCGCCGAGCACGTCGGCGCTGCGGTCCGGTTGTCCGGCTGGGTGCACCGCAAGCGGGACCACGGCGGGGTCTTGTTCATCGACCTGCGCGACCATTACGGAGTCACCCAGCTCGTGATCCTGCCGACCAGCGCCGCCTTCCCGGCGCTTGAGCGGGTCCGAGCCGAGAGCGTCGTGCGGATCGACGGGCGCGTCGTGGCGCGCACGCCGGAGACGGTGAACGCCGACCTGCCGACCGGCGCGATCGAAGTGCGCGTGGACGAGGCCGAAGCGCTCTCGGAAGCCATGGAGCTGCCGCTGCCGGTGTTCGGCGAGCCGGACTATCCCGAGGAAATCCGCCTCAAATACCGCTTCCTCGATCTGCGCCGCGAGACGCTGCACAAGCACATCGTGCTGCGCTCGCAAGTCATCGCCTCGCTGCGGCGGCGGATGATCGATCAGGGCTTCACCGAGTTCCAGACGCCGATCCTGACGGCGTCGAGCCCGGAAGGCGCGCGCGACTTCCTGGTGCCGTCGCGCCTGCATGCCGGTAAGTTCTACGCGCTCCCGCAGGCGCCCCAGCAATTCAAGCAATTGCTGATGGTGGCGGGGTTTGACCGCTACTTCCAGATCGCGCCCTGTTTCCGCGACGAGGACGCCCGCGCCGACCGTTCGCCTGGCGAGTTCTACCAGCTCGACCTTGAGATGAGCTTCGTCACCCAGGAAGACGTCTTCGCCGCTCTCGAGCCGGTTCTGGGCGGCGTGTTCGAGGAATTCGGGGCCGGCAAGGCCGTAACTGCGGCGCCGTTCCCGCGCATCGCCTATCGCGACAGCATGCTGAAGTACGGCTCAGACAAGCCGGACCTGCGCATTCCGATCGAGATTTGCGACGTGACGTCGATCTTCAAAGAGGATGCCGTCACCTTCAACGCCTTCAAGGGCGTGATCGCCAAGGGCGGCGTCGTGCGTGCGATTCCGGCGCCGGGCGCAGGCAAGCAGCCGCGGTCCTTCTTCGACAAGCTCAATGACTGGGCCCGTAAGGACATGAAGGCGGCCGGTCTCGGCTACGTCACGTTCGAAGGCGGCGAGGGTAAGGGACCGATCGCCAAGTTCATTCCGGCCGACCTGCAGAAGAAGCTCGCCGAAATGGCCGGCGTCGGCGACGGCGACGCGCTGTTCTTCGCCTGCGATCAGGAACTTGCGGCGGCCAAGCTCGCCGGCCAGGCGCGCCTGCGCATCGGCGCCGAACTCGATCTCGGCGAAAAGGACGTGTTCAAGTTCTGCTGGATCGTCGATTTCCCGATGTACGAGTGGAACGAGGACGAGAAGAAGATCGACTTCTCCCACAACCCGTTCTCGATGCCGAACTTCGATCACGAGGCGTTCTTGAAGCTCGACGCCTCCGATCGCGAGACGATCGAGGCGATCACGGCGTTCCAGTACGACATCGTCTGCAATGGGATCGAGCTGTCGTCCGGCGCCATTCGGAACCACAAGCCCGAGATCATGCTCAAGGCCTTCGAGATCGCCGGCTACGGCGCCGAGGTCGTCGAGGAGAAGTTCGGCGGCATGCTCAACGCGTTCCGCTATGGCGCGCCGCCGCATGGCGGATCAGCCCCGGGCGTCGACCGGATGGTTATGCTGCTGGCGGGCGTCGACACGATCCGCGACGTCATCGTCTTCCCGCTCAATCAGCAGGCTCAGGATCTGATGATGAACGCGCCGGGCGAGGTGACGCCGAAGCAATTGCGCGAGCTGCACCTGCGCGTGGTTCAGGAACCGAAGGCCTAGACCGCGAAGCCGCGATCCTGCGACCTGCTCACTTCGGGCAGGATCGCAGCGATGCGCCGGCCGGCAGCTTGGTGTCCTTGTCGCCGCACGCGTCCTTCATCAGCTTTGGCGAATAGCCGCGGACGTTGGAGAAATCTGCGCCCGCCAGGATCGCGCCCTGAAAGGACGCCCCGGTCAGGTCGGCGCCCGAAAGGTTCGCATTGGTCAGGTCGGCTTTGCGGAAGTCTGAACGGCGCAGATTGGCCCGCAGAAACTGCGCGCCGACGCCGGTCACGCCGCGAAGGTCAGCGCCCTCGAGATTGGACTGTTGGAACAAAGCGCCGGTGAGATCGGCGCCCGTGAAGTTCGCCTGACGTAGGACCGCGGCGCTGGCGTCGGCGTGGGCGAGGTTCGTGAGTTCAAACCGGGCGTCTGTGAACGTGCCCCCGGACAGCCGGGCGAACGCCATGTCGGCGCGGGTGAAATCGGCCTGATCGAAGGTCGAGCCGGTCGCATTGACCCTTTGCAGGCGGGCTCGGGAAAAATCGGCCTTGGTGAAAACGCCGCTCGTCATCCGGGCGCCGACCAGAGTGGTGCCGGCGAGGTTGCAGGATTCGCAGCGCCCGCTGAGCACGGTGACCTGGGTCGCCGGACCGCGGCCCTGCGCAACCGCCGCGCCCGTCGCCGCGAGGGCGGAGGCGGCGAAAGCCCAAATCGTGGCTGTGCGCGGAGTCCGAAACATCAATCCAGCTATCCGGGCCGGAGCGGAAGTTTCTAGTGAAAACCGTGTAAGACGGCCGATCGCGGCTGCTCTTTTCTCGATCTGTTGCAAACGCGCCCCGTAGGACTTGGCGCGTCGCTCGTTAACCTTCGCCGCGACCGCCGCACGCAGCGCAGACGATGCCGCCTGAGGCCTCCTTCAGCAGGGTGAAATGGCCACAGGCGCCGCAGGGCTCGCCGAGATAGGCAGATGCCGGCGCGGCGGCCCGTGGGCGCGCGGATGGCTCTTCCTTGCGGTCGCGCTCGACGGGACGACGCGAGGGCAGAACGATGATGTTGTCGGGCCCCTGGCCGCGCGCGAACCCTTTGGAAATGAATTTGACCGCGGCTTCGGCCTCGAGCGCCGCCTTGCCGAGGCCGTCGGCGCGCGCGGCGAACGGGTCGACATGGGCAAGGTCGCTGCGGCCGAGGTAACTCACGGCGAGTTCACGGAAAATATAGTCCAGGATGGACGTCGCGTGGCGGATTGAATCGTTGCCGCGCACCTCGCCGGACGGTTCGAACCGCGTGAAGACGAAAGCGTCGACGAATTCTTCGAGCGGCACGCCGTATTGCAGGCCGATCGAGATCGCGATGGCGAAGTTGTTCATCAACGAGCGGAAGGCGGCGCCTTCTTTGTGCATGTCGATGAAGATCTCGCCGACCGCGCCATCGTCATATTCGCCCGTGTGGACATAGACCTTATGCCCGCCGACGCTGGCTTTCTGGATGTAGCCTTTGCGGCGGTCCGGCAGGCGGCGGCGCTCGGCCGGACGGTCCACCATGCGCTCGACGATCCGCTCGCGGATCGCGTCCTGCGGCGCGGCCATTGGCGCCGCGATCGGCTCGGCCGCCGGCGCCGCCAAGGCCGGGGGCGGTGCGAGGATGAGCGTCGGCTTAAGGACGGCCGCCCGCGTAATCAGGGCGTCGGCGGCGCCGGTGAGGTCGAGCGCCAGCCCACCGAACACGTAAGGCGCCACTGCCTCCGCGAGCGCCACTTGCGGGCCGTGCGCGAGCGTCTCGGAATCGGCGAAAATCGCCCGGTGTTCGTCGCGAAGGCTGGGCGCTTCGGCGAGCGCGCGGACGCCGAAACAATAAGACTGGGCGGCGTCGATATCATTCTGGCGGAAGCCGAGCGCGCGCAGGAGGCCGCTGCGGCGCACGTCGTCGGCGCTGACGCCCAGGGCCTCGGCGCAATAGGCCTCGCCGAGCACGGCCGGATGGGCCGCGCCGTCGAGCGAGAACGAGCCTTTCAAGGCGGCGTCGATCGCTTCGATGCTGGCGGAGCTCAGTCCGCGCTCCGCGAGCGCGTCGACGGACACGCACGGGGCGCCCTCGAGCGTGCGGCGGCCCTCGGCGTCGCTGATCACATCGGCGATCGCACTCGAGCCGTAGCCGAGCGCAGCGAGCGCATCGATCACCACGGGGCGCACCCGCTTGCCGATGCCGCCGCTTTCGCGCGCGGCGATCTGGGCGAGCGGCGCAGCCGCTGCGGCGCCGGTGGAGGCGTCGAGAAGCTGGCGCACATAGGCATCCGGTACGAGCGCCGTCAGGCTCGCATGGCGAAGCGTTTTGCCCTTGCCGAGCACTTCCGCGAACAGCGCCGCGGCGCGCGCGAACACGGGACCTTCGCCGCGGCTGGCGGAGTCGCGCGCCTGGCGCAATCTGGCTTCCTGAAACCGACGCGACGCAGCCCAGTGCGGGCAGGCGCCACGTGCGGCGGCGAGGCGGGCGCTCTCGGCGGCGGCGGCGGCCGTCGTCAGTGCGGCAAGACCGGCGGCGCAGGTCCGCCCCGCGTCGGAATCGAAGGCCAGTCCGGATTTCAACACCGCCTCGGCGAGGCCGGCGAGGCGGATCGCAAGGCGGCGCGGCCCGGCGGCGCCGAACCGGTCTGCGGCCCCGTCCAGAGCGACGACCAGCAGACGCGTCGCCAATTCCAGATCGTCGACCGCTACGACGCCATTGCGCACGAACGCCGCAAGGTTCACCGCGCCGCCGAGACCGACGCCGACGCCGGCGAACGCGCCCGTCGGATCAACCGGGGCGTCCCCGCGGGTGCGGCGTTGGACGGGGTCGTCGTATCCGCCGGCGATCGCTGCAGCGCCGGCTTGGCCTTGGCGGTCGATGGCGGCGGCGTACACATCCCGGCCAGACCAGTGGCCGCGCAGCGCGCGGGCGGCGTCAACCGGCAGGGCGCCGCGACGCCGGGCTTCCTCAGCCGCAAGGCGGGCGTCGGCGCCGGTAGCGGCGTCGTTGGCGGCGGCGAGGGCGTCGTCGATGCGCCGCGCGCCGGCGAGCGCGGCGGCGCGAGCGCGGTCGACCGCGAGCGCGTTCGGATCGCCGCTCACAAGAACGCAGGGTCCCAGTTCGCCTGGACGCGCGAGGCGCGCGGCGGCGTCGAGCGCCTGAAGGGCGGCCGAAGGGGCGGGGCCAAGGAGCCCAACGCGTGCGCCGCCGCGCAAGGCGTTCGCAGCCGTCATCATGGCTTCGAAGGGGTCGCCCTCGGGCCAGTTCAACAAATGGGCTGAGAAGGGCGCGCCGCAGCCGCGGGCCGCCCCGATCACCGCCGGATCGAGCGCGATCCGCCGGTCCAACAGATGCGCCGCCAGGCTGTCGACGATATCCGCGTCGGCCCAATCGGCGATCTCGCCGGCGATGATCGCGACGCCGGTCTCGACGCAGGCCTGGTCAGGCCCGATCGGCGCCGCAAGCCCAGCCTCGAGCGCGGCCGCGCAGGCGTCGCTATCCCAATCGACCGGCGCGCGGACTCCGACAGCTTCATCGGCGTCCCAACGTTCGATCGTGCGCTCGATCCAATCGCGACTCATGGCCACTCCCCGGCAGTGCCGAAGGCTAGGCGGGGATCGAGGCTTGAATCAACATCTCGAAGCGAAAAAGCGGTGGGCTACTAAATGTGGCGCGCCAACGACGGCGCAGCCGCCTTTATTTCTCCAGCGACGCGGGGCATAGTCCGCCGTCTTTCGCCGTGGTCCGGGGGCGCACGCGCCGTATGATCCTCAAGCGTATCTTCACCTGGTGGAACGGGGCCACGATCGGCGCCCTCTACGATATCGGCCGCCGCGGCGTGCTCGTCGGCGAGGACGAGCAGGGCAACAAATACTACCAGGAGCGCAAGGCGAGCCTCGATGGCCGGCCGCGGCGCTGGGTGGTCTATAACGGCGTCGCTGAAGCGTCGCGCGTGCCCGTCGATTGGCACGGGTGGATGCATCACACGTTTGAAGACCCGCCGACGGTCGCGCCGTTCAAGTTGAAGGCCTGGGAAAAGCCGCACCAGCCCAACCGGACCGGCACGCCTGGCGCGTATCATCCGCCGGGTTCGCTGGAGCGCGGCGGGCAGAGGGCCAAAGCGACCGGCGATTACGAAGCCTGGACCCCGGAGAACTGAGATGGCGCAAGCGGGCGCAGCGCGCGAAGACGCGGCCGAAACCCTGGTCGGCGCAATCGTCGCCCTCGTGGCGATCGGCTTCCTAGCGTTTGCGCTGGCGCGCGCCGGCGCCGGTGAGGCGAGCGGCGGATATCGCCTTGTCGCGTCGTTCGATCGGGTCGATGGGGTCGCGATCGGATCCGACGTTCGGATGTCCGGCGTGAAGGTCGGGACGGTGTCTTCGGTCGCGCTCGACGCTGCCGATTATCGCGCCAAGCTGACGATCGCCGTGGACCCCGCAATCAAGGTGCCCATGGATTCGACCGCCAAGATCGCTACCGATGGGCTGCTTGGCGGCGCGTTCGTTTCGATCGAGCCGGGCGGGGCCGCTGACATGCTGCCGGCCGGCGGTCAGTTCGAAAATACGCAAGGTTCGGTCGATCTCATTACGTTGTTTGCGGGGATCGCCGGCGGCGGCGCCCAAAAACAGACGAATTCAAGCGCCACGACGCCCTGATGCGCGCTCTTATCCTTGCTCTTTCGCTGGCGCTCGCGGCGTCGGCCTTGCCGGCTGCGGCCCAAACCGCCGATCCCGTTCCGCCGCCGCAACGCGCGGTCGGCGCCCCGGGTGCGCTCGCCATCCTGCGCGGGCTCGACAAGGTGACCGGGCAGTATCGCGACTTCCAAGCGCCGGTCGGCAAGGCGGTGAAGTTCCACACGCTGCAGGTCACCGCCCGCGCCTGCCAGAAGGCGCCGGCCGAGGAAGCGCCGGAAACGGCGGTCTTCATGGAAGTGACGGATACGCCTCTCCAGAAGAAGGGGCAGCCGGCGCCCGAAACGTCGAAGATCTTCTCCGGCTGGATTTTCGCTTCGAGCCCCGCGCTCAACGCGCTCGAACATCCTGTCTACGACGTCTGGGCGATCGACTGCCGCTAGGCCTCGCCAGGCGCCGCGATGGGCGCCAACGCGGCCATCGCCTCCGCTCCTGAAAGCGCCAAGGGCGCGCGGAGGAAATCGGCGTCGGCCGCGAGGGCGCGCTCCAGGCGAACCCGAAACTGCGCCCGCGGAATCTGCTCGACTCCGAATTGCGCCAAGTGGGCCGTCCAGAATTGCGCGTCGAGCAGTTTGAAGCCGCCGATCTTGAGGCGCGCGACAAGGTGGACGAGCGCGATCTTGCTGGCGTCGCGCGCGCGGGAAAACATGCTTTCGCCGAAGAACGCGCCGCCGACGCTCACCCCGTATAGTCCCCCGACGAGCGCGCCTTCATCGCGCACTTCCACGCTGTGGGCCTGCCCGCGGCGATGGAGCTCCAGATAAAGGTTCTGGATGGTCGGGTTGATCCAGGTCTCATCCCGGTCGCCGCGCAGCTCGGCGCAGCCTTGGATCACCGCCTCGAAGTCCTCATTGACGCTGACGCGCACGCGATCCCCGCGCACGGTGCGCGCCAGGCGGCGCGGCGCGTGAAACCGATCGATCGGCAGCACGCCGCGCCAATCGGGATCGACCAGGAAGAGCTGGGCGGCCTCGCGGCTTTCGGCCATGGGGAAAACGCCGCGCCGGTAGCACGCGATGAGTTCGTCCGGGCCGAACCGCGCGCTCATCGATCGCCCCTCAGCCGCGCGCCTTGAGGAAGTTTTCGAGCCAATGGATGTGGTACTCGCCGTTGGCGATCTCCGGCTCGACGGCGAGCCGTTGGAACAGCGGAATCGTCGTCTCGACCCCATTGACGACCATTTCATCGAGCGAGCGCCGCAGGCGCATGAGAGCCTCCGTCCGGTCCCGGCCGTGCACGATCAGCTTGGCGATCAGGCTGTCGTAATAGGGTGGGATCCGGTAGCCGGCATAGATGGCGGAATCCATCCGAACGCCCAAACCGCCCGGAGAATGGTAGTCGGTGATCTGGCCGGGGCTCGGCGTGAAGGTCGTTGGGTTTTCCGCGTTGATCCGGCACTCGATGGCGCAGCCTTCGAACGCCACGTCGCTTTGCGTGAACGACAACGGCGCGCCGTCGGCGATGCGGATCTGTTCGCGCACCAGATCGACGCCGGTGATCATTTCGGTCACCGGGTGTTCGACCTGAAGACGCGTATTCATTTCGATGAAGTAGAATTTGCCGTCTTCGTAGAGGTATTCGACCGTGCCGACGCCGAGATAGCCGAGTTTGGCGATCGCCTTGGCGGTCGTTTCGCCGATCTTGGCGCGTTGTTCGGGGTTAAGCGCTGGCGAGGGCGCCTCTTCCCACACCTTCTGGTGGCGGCGCTGCAGCGAGCAATCGCGTTCGCCGAGATGCACCACGGCGCCGAAGCTGTCGGCGATGATCTGGATTTCGATATGGCGGGGGCGTTCGAGATACTTCTCGATATAGACGCTGTCGTCGCCGAAGGCGGCGCGCGCCTCGGCGCGGGCGGTTGCGAGCGCTTCGGCCAAGCCCTCGGGATTGCGCGCGACCTTCATGCCGCGCCCGCCACCGCCGGCGGCGGCCTTGATCAGGACAGGATAGCCGATCTTTTTGGCGACCTTTTTGGCCTCTTCTTCGGTGGAGACGCCGCCGTCCGAACCCGGAACGACGGGAATCCCAGCCTCGGCGGCGGCCCGCTTGGCGGCGATCTTGTCGCCCATGAGCCGAATATGCTCCGGCTTCGGACCAATGAACACGAGGCCGTGCTTCTCGACGATTTCGGCGAAGCGGGCATTCTCCGATAAGAACCCGTATCCCGGATGAATGGCCTGGGCGCCGGTGATCTCGGCGGCGGCGATGATCGAGGGGATATGCAGATACGATTTCGAGGCCTGGGGCGGACCGATGCACACGCTTTCGTCAGCGAGGCGCACGTGCATGGCGTTGGCGTCGGCCTGGCTGTGCACGGCGACGGTGGCGATGCCCATCTCCTTGCATGCGCGATGCACGCGGAGCGCGATCTCCCCGCGATTGGCGATGAGGATTTTGTCGAACATCGTGCGCCTATTCGAGCACGACGAGCGCTTCGCCGAATTCGACCGGCTGGGCGTCCGTCACGATGATCTGCGTCACGCGTCCGGCGCGCGGCGCAGGAATCGGGTTGAACGTTTTCATCGCTTCGACGATGAGGAGCGTCTGCCCTTCCGTCACGTTGTCGCCGACCTTGATGAACACCGCGGCGCCCGGCTCGGGGGAGAGGTAGGCGGTGCCGACCATCGGCGAAAGAACGGCGCCGGGATGGGCGCGCACATCGGTGCGGGCAGGTTCGGGCGAGGGCAGGGCAGGCGCCGCGGGCGGGTGATAGCTCGGCGCATAGGTCGAGGGGGCCGGCGCTGCGACCATGACGCCGCCGCGCGCAAGACGCAGTTTCAAATCGCCCTGCTCGACCTCGATTTCGGTGAGGCCTGAATCGCGCAGGATGCCCGCCAGCTCGCGCACGAGGTCGGGATCGATGCCCGAGGCGTGGGTCTTTTCTTTCATCCGCCTGTTTCTCCTTACCGCGGGAGTGCGGCGCGCTTGTCGAGCGCGGTCAGTTTTCGCCGCCAACCATGGCGGCCAAGGCTTCGATGGCCAGCACATACCCTATTGCGCCGAGCCCGGCGATGGTTCCTCGCGCGGCGGAAGCCACATAGGAATGATGCCGGAACGGTTCGCGTGCCGCCGGGTTGCTGATATGGACCTCGACGACCGGGATCGTGATCGCCTTGATCGCATCGTGCAGCGCCACCGAAGTGTGTGTGTAGCCGCCGGGATTGATCGCCGCGCCGATCGCCATCCTGCCTGCTTCATGGAGCCAGTCGATCAACTGACCCTCGTGATTTGATTGTTCGAAGCGCAATTCGAGGCCGCGTTCCGCCGCCTTGGCGGCGCAGGCTGACCGCACGTCGGCCAAGGTCGCCGCGCCATAGATCCCCGGCTCCCGCGTGCCGAGGAGATTGAGATTGGGCCCGTTCAGGACGAAAACGGTTCGGGTCATGCAACGGCTTTCCACGAAGCCGCCCGGTTCGTCAACGCCTGGCGACCGCTGGGCGGCGCGCGAGGTTGTCGGCTCGGGCGGGCTGGCTTATGTCGGGCCCATGGCGAACGAGATCCTTATTCTGGTGAACGGCGAGGACCGGCGTGCGCCGGCGCAGTCGACCATCCTGTCGTTCCTCGAACACTTGGGCCTCAATCCGGCGCGCGTCGCCGTCGAGCGCAATCGGGAAATCGTTGCGCGGTCGCGGTTCTCCGACACCGGGTTGGCCGACGGCGATCGCATCGAGATCGTTCAGTTCGTGGGCGGCGGCTGATTGCGCCGCGGGGCTGCATGACAAGCGTAACGCGCGCGCGCATATAGCGGTCATGAGCGCGCCTTCTGATTTGTCGGTCGATCCCTTGGTCATCGCCGGGCGGACGTTTTCGTCCCGCCTCATCATCGGCACGGGGAAGTATAAGTCCTACGCCGAAAACGCCGCCGCTTTGGCGGCGAGCGGGGCGGAGATCGTCACGGTCGCTGTCCGCCGGGTGAATCTCTCCGATCCTTCCTCGGAGCGGCTCACCGATCACATCGACCCGTCGAAGACCGTTTTTCTCCCTAACACTGCCGGCTGCTTCACCGCTGAGGACGCGCTGCGGACTTTGCGGCTCGCCCGCGAGGCCGGCGGCTGGACCTTGGTGAAGCTCGAAGTGCTCGCCGACCAGAAGACGCTCTATCCCGACATGGAGGAGACGCTGCGGGCCGCCAAAGTCCTGGTCGCCGAAGGCTTCGAGGTGATGGTCTATTGCAGCGACGATCCGGTCTACGCCCGCAAACTCGAGGATGCGGGCTGCGTCGCAATCATGCCGCTCGGCTCGCTGATCGGGTCGGGCCTGGGCGTGCAGAACCCCGTCAACATCCGCCTGATCGTCGAGCAGGCGCGTGTGCCGGTGATCGTCGACGCCGGGGTCGGCACGGCGAGCGACGCCGCGATCGCCATGGAGCTCGGCTGCGACGGCGTACTCATGAATACCGCGATCGCCGAAGCCAAGGATCCGATCCGCATGGCGCGCGCCATGCGCCACGCGGTCATCGCCGGGCGCGAAGCCTACCTGGCCGGGCGCATGGGGAAGAAGCGCTATGCCGATCCAAGCAGCCCCCTGGCGGGGTTGATCTGAGAGGGCGGGGGCTCACCCCTCATCCGTCTCGCCTGCCGCGCTTGCGATCCGCCTTCTCCCACAAAGGGAGAAGGGCGCCGCAATGCTCCTTCTTCCCTTGTGGGAGAAGGTGGCGCGGAGCGCCGGATGAGGGGTGAACCGCCAACGCATTTAGATTTGCGCTGCGAAGAGCGCCCTTAGCGCGTCTTCTTCGCGCCGCCGCCGGTCAGGTTCGCCGCGACGAGTTTTTCCAGCGAGGCGAAATCAGCGCCATGGACCCATTCGCCGTTGACCATGAAGGCCGGCGTGCCTTCGACGCGCGCCTGTGCGCCGAGGTCGTGGTTGTCGTCGATGAGCTTGGCGATGGCGGGGTCGTTCATGTCGCGGCGCATGCGCGCGACGTCGACGCCAACGCGCTTGGCGGTGGCGTCGATCAGCTTGGCGTTGAGCTCGCCCTTGGAGGACATGAGCGCTTGGTGGAAGGCGAGGTACTTGCCCTGCCGGATGGTCGCGATGGCGGCTTTCGACGCCTCGAGCGAGGCCGGGCCGAGCACCGGGTATTCCTTGAACACGACCCGCACGTCCTTCCGGGTTCGGACGGTGTTCATCATCCAATCGAGCGAGGCTTTGCAGTACCCGCAGCGATAATCGAAGAACTCGACGACCACGACCTTGGCGTCTTTCGGGCCGACCGCGAAATGGCGCGGATCGGTCTCGATCGCCACGCGGCGCTGTTGCTCCTGGCGCTTGCGCAGGACGCCGATCGCTTCGTCGAGCACTTCCGGGTTCGACACGAGATACTCGCGCACGATCTGGCGGACGCGCGCTTCCTCTTCCTTCGAGAAGGCCGGTTTGCCCGGCGCCTGGGCGACGGCGGGCGCGGCGATAGTCGCAAAACCGAGAACGAGCCCGATGAGGGCTGTCGCGAACAGACGGAAACGCAAAATCTTCATGCGGCTTCTTAAGGCATGGCGCGCCTTGCCCCGCAAGGGCGCCGAGGCAGGGATGGCGCAGTTGCCAAGCGGCGCCGATCGCCGACCTGGCTTATCAGCTGCGGCCGCGCCCACGTTCGGCCGTGCGCGTTTCGTTTTCAGCAACAAGCGCAATGTCCGAGGCGCGCCTGTAGGCGGCGGTTCCTTCCGTCAGGCCCTTCTTGGCGATCTCCGCGAAGTACCGCGCACGCGGGTAGTTTCGGACCGAGAAGGCCTCCTCCGCGGTGGCGAGCTTGGCCATGGTTTCGTCGCCCTTGACGGCGTACGCGTTCGCCATTTCCCGCCAAGCATAGGCGTTGTCCGGCTCGGTGGTGACCGAGCGCTGCAGGAGGGAAATGGCTTCATCGGCGCCGGCCTTGCCATTGGCGGCGGTCAGCGAGCGCGCAAGTCCCACCTCGAGCATGGGCGAGCCCGGCTTCAGCGCGACGGAGCGGCGATACGGCTCGACGGATTCTTTTGCCTTGCCGCTTTCGAACAGGATCTGGCCGAGGAGTTCGTGGAAGTATGGATTGTTCGGTTCGGCTGTGATCAGCGCCTGCGTCTCTTTGACGGCTTGGCCCGTGTCGGGAACGCGGTAGGCGGCGACCGCGCGGGCGTAGCGCGCCGGCAGCGAAACGTCCTTGGCCGGATAATCGCGAAACGTCCGTCCCGGTTCATTGAGGAAGCCGCGGAGCTTGGCCTGCATCATCGCGAACCGGTGAAGGTCGTCCGCACTTTGCTTGGCGTCCTTGAAGGGGGATCCCTCGACCCGAGCGCGCAGCGCCTGCACACGTTCGGACGTCAGCGGGTGGGTCATCAGATAGGGCGGGATGCGCCGTTGCGCGAATTCGAATTGCCGAAGCTGGCGATCAAAGAATTCGATCAGTCCGTCAGGGGTCTGTCCGGTCTTTTCGAGGAAGGTGACGGCCATCTGGTCGGCGGTTGATTCCTGCACCTGCGTGTGGCGCACGAACGACGCCATCGCGAATTGCTGCGAGCCGGCGATCAGCGCCGCGCCGGCGTCGCCTGCACCGGCTGCGATCGCGAGAACGCCGAGCCCGATCGACACCATAGCCGGGACCATGGCGCGCTCTTGGGCCCTGGCCATTGAGGTGAGGTGTCCACCGGCGATGTGGCCGGTTTCGTGGGCGATGACGCCCTTGAGCTGCTCGGGATTGTCGGCCGTCATGATCAGGCCGGTATGGAAGAAGACGTTCTGGCCGCTCGAGACGAACGCGTTCAGGCTGGGGTCCTGGATGATGTAGATCTTGATGTCTTTGGGCTCGAGGTCCGCCGCCCGGAAGATCGGGTCCGAATAGGCGCGCAGCGTGTCTTCGATTTCGGCGTCGCGGATCAGCGATTGCGCAGACGCGGCTGTAGCCGCCGCGAACGCGCCGAACAACACGATCGTCAAGGCCGCGAAGGCGCGGATCGCGCAGTGATGCCAGCGGCGCTCTAGGCGCATGCGACGCTCCTGTCAGTTAGCGCGACGCACGAGACGGGCGCTTTGAGGCGGCACTATGGCCTGGCGGTGTTGAACGCCGAGGCGGCCGCGCAAGCGGGACCGTCTCGGCGCCGGGTTCAACCCCTATCATTCGCCAGTTTTTTTGCCCCAACGTGTCAACCGGGCGAAGAACTTCTCACGGCGCTCGCGATCCGGCGCGTAGTCGATGTCGCCGGCGTCCGCCGCGACGTCGTCTGCGGATGGTTCATCCGCCGTGGCGTTTGCGGGCTCTGAGGGCGGAGCGATGTCGGCGGCGGCTTCAACCGGCGCCCGGGGGGCCTCTGGAACAACCCGGGGCGCCTCTGGAACAAACGGAGCAGGCGGAGGATTGTCGGCGACGACCGTCAGCATCGGCGGTGTCCGGGGCTCGACGACTGGATCGTCGCCCGGCGAATCCATGGCCGCAACATCGTCGTCGCCATCGATCGCATCCTGGCCGGCGTCGGCGCCGTCCTGATCGCCGCCAGCCGGGCGTTCGCCGCGCCGCCGACGCCGCCGCCGTCGACGCGCAGCAGGCGCGCCGGGATCGTCGCCCGCCGGTTTGGCGGCTTCAGCAGCGGAGGTTTCCTCGCCGTCGCCTTCAGCGTCTGCAATGTCGCCTTCAACGGCGCCGTCGGCGATCGGGGCTGCATCGGGGCCGTCTTCGCGCCGCCGCTTGCCGCCGCGACGACCGCGCCGCCGGCGACGACGACGCTCGCCGTCCGCATCAGAGCCTGCCTGCTCGGCCGTGGGGCGCGCATCCTCGCCCGCTTCTTCGGCGTCGAGGTCGGCGTCGATTTCGATATCCTCGTCCGGCTCCGGCGGTTCAATCGAATGCATGGCAGCCCGAGCCGGCGCGCTGCGTCCGCGAGGCTCGCTGCGCGCTTCGGTCGGTTCCTGCGCCTCTTCCGTCTCGGTGTAGACGAGGCGCTCGCCCGTCGCGGCGATTTCAAAATCGGGAGCGAGCAAAGCCGGTGAACTGACGAACCGCAGGCGGACCGTGCGGGCCTCCTCCATCGCCGCCAGCATCGTGCGCTTCTCGTTGAGTACATAAAGCGCCACTTCACCCGGCGCCCGGACCTCGAAGGCGGTGCCCGGACGGCGCGCGCACTCCTCGTCGAGAGCACGCAGGAGGCGCAGTGCGCTCGATTCAACCGAACGCACGCGCCCGGTGCCTTGGCAATGGACGCAGACGTGCGAGGAACCTTCGAGAATGCCGGTGCGGCGGCGCTGGCGCGACAATTCCAGTAGCCCGAAGGCGCTGATCTTGCCCATTTGGACGCGCGCGCGGTCGAAACGCAGGCAATCCTTCATGCGCTTCTCGACGAGGCGGTCGTTTTTCGCCTCTTCCATGTCGATGAAGTCGATGACGACGAGGCCCGCGAGATCGCGCAGGCGCATCTGGCGCGCGGCTTCCTCGGCGGCTTCGAGATTGGTCTTGAGCGCGGTTTGCTCGATGTTGCGCTCGCGCGTGGAGCGGCCGGAGTTCACGTCGATCGAGACCAGCGCTTCGGTCTGGTTGATGACGAGATACCCGCCCGAACGCAGGTTCACGACCGGCGAATAGATGCTCTCAAGCTGCCGCTCGACGCCCGTCTTGGTGAAGATCGGCGTCGGCTCTTTCCAGTGATGCACCTTCTTGGCGTGGCTCGGCATGAGCATGCGCACGAAGTCTTTCGCTTCGCGGTAGGCGGCCTCGCCCTCGACGTGGATGTCGTCGACGTCCTTATCGTAGAGGTCGCGGATCGCGCGCTTCACGAGCGAGCTTTCCTCGTAGATCAGGGCCGGCGCGACCGACCGCAGCGTGGTGTCGCGAATGTTTTCCCAGGCGCGGATCAGATATTCATAGTCGCGCTTGATCTCGGTCTTGGTGCGCTTGGCGCCGGCGGTGCGCACGATAAGGCCCATGCCGGTCGGCACTTCGAGCTCGGTGGCGATCTTCTTGAGGCGCTTGCGGTCGGCGCCATTGGTGATTTTGCGGGAAATGCCGCCGCCGCGCCCGGTGTTCGGCATCAGCACGCAATAGCGGCCGGCGAGCGAGAGATAGGTCGTCAGCGCCGCGCCCTTGGAGCCGCGCTCTTCCTTGACGACCTGCACGAGCATGATCTGCCGGCGGCGGATCACTTCCTGGATCTTGTAGCGGCGGGTGAGGATGCGGCGGCGGCGCTCTTCCAGCGCGGCCTGTTCGTCCTCGTCGTCTTCAACGGCCGGGGCAGCTTCCCCTTCAACGGGGGCGACGATCTCTTCCTCGTCGACCTGGTCGACCTGGTCGACCTCGGCCTTCAGGCGTTCGCGGTCGGCGGAGGGGATCTGGTAATAGTCAGGGTGGATTTCGCCAAACGCGAGAAATCCATGACGGTTGCCGCCGTATTCGACGAACGCCGCCTGGAGGGACGGTTCGACCCGCGTGATCTTGGCGAGATAGATGTTTCCGCGAAGCTGACGTTTGTTTTGGCTCTCGAAGTCGAAATCATCGACCCGATGACCATCCAGAACGACGACGCGGGTCTCCTCGGGGTGGGCCGCGTCGATAAGCATTTTCTTGACCATGAGGTACTCCGGGCGCGACTCCGGTGCGGCCGTCGGCGCTGCGGGAGCGCGCGGCTGCGGGTCGCGTCTGTTCAGGGGGTTGCGCCAATGGGCTTTCCAGGCGCCGCCAGACCGATCCATTCACGCCGACGGAGGTGAGGGCGAATGGCCTCATCTCGTTGGTCGTGAAGGGGAAAATGGTCATTCGGCGCTCCGGCCGCGACGTCGCCGTCGCATCGGTTTTTGACCGCAAAGCGGTCGATAGACCCTCCGTCGGCAGTGCGACTTGACCGAGAGGCTTCAGCGCGCGCGCGGGGAGGTCACGATCCGCGCCGGCGAGAGGTGCGCCAGCAAGCGCTCCTTGGGCGGCGCGAGTCGGTCGGCCATGAGGCCGCAGATGACAATGCAACAATTCGGCGGGGAAGAAAAGCGCGGCCCGTCAAGACTTCCGCAAGTGGGCCCGTGACATAAGGAGGTCGTTGAAACGGCGAAGAAGATGCCAGCATTCTTGAGAACGGGCGTTCTTTGGGCGGTCCTTGCGGCTGCTGCTCTCGGCGTCGCGGCTGCCGCGGCAGCCTCTGAAGGCGCACGGGTTGCGGTCGCCCCCCTCGATGCGCCAGGCGCTGCGCGGGCGGAAATCCGGCTCCCCGCCCCCAATCCAGAGCGCGCTTTTGCGCTGCTCGACGGCGCGCCGCGCTTTGTGGTCGACTTCGAGCGTCCATTGCTTATCGACGGACGCGCCACCGGCTCCGGACCCGGCGCCGGCCCGGTGCTCGGGTATCGGTTCGCGCCGCGCGGAGCCGGCGCGCGCATCGTGTTTGATTTGGCCTCGCCGCGCGTCCGCGCGCGCTTGGATGGCGCAAGGGGCGGCGCCGTTCGCATTGCTTTCGAACATCAAGACGGCGGCGCTGCCGCGGCGCCCCCTGACGATGGCGTCGAGCCGAAAGCGACGATCCCGCCCGGCCGAAAGGGCAAAAAAACCGTCGTTGTCGACGCCGGCCACGGCGGCCGCGATCCCGGCGCGCTCGCCGCCAGCGGCGCTTACGAAAAAGACGTGACGCTGGCCGCCGCGCTGGCGCTGCGCGAGGCGCTTGAAGCGCGCGGGCTTCGGGTCGTTCTGACCCGCGACAGCGACGAATTCCTCGAATTGCCGGAACGAGTGCGCCGCGCGCGCGCCGCCGACGCGGCGCTGTTCATCTCGCTGCACGCCGATTCCAGCCCCAACAAGACCGCCGAGGGCGCGTCAATCTATACGCTGTCCGAACGCGGTGGGGCGCGGGCCAAGTCGCTCGCGCCGCAGCACGACTGGGAGCTTGATCTGCCAGATCCGCCGAAATCGGCGCAGGTGCACGACATTCTCCTCGATCTCGCGCAGCGCGAGACGAAGAACCAATCGGCCGATTTCGCCCAGGTCGCAGTCCGCCATCTGGGTGGGGTTGCGCCGCTCCTGCCGAATACGCGTCGCAACGCCGGGTTTTTCGTTCTGCTCGCGCCGGATGTCCCTGCCATCCTTCTTGAGATGGGCTTTATGACGAACGCGGTCGACGAAAAGCGCCTGACCAATCCCCGCCAGCGCAAAAAAATGATGGAGGCGCTCGCTGACGCCGCCGCGGAATTCTTGAGCGCGCCAACAACGCTCGCCGACTCGCGCTGAAGCCTGCGCCCGGGCGGGCTTGCCAAACGGGGCGCCGCCAAGGCCTATCGCCATAATCGCGCCGCAGCGCCATGGGACGCGGGCGGTGCTGGAGACGAGGTTCGATGCTCAGGAAAATTCTGATCGGTGCGGCGGCGGCGGCGGCCGTTTTGGCGTTGGCGCTGGTTGGCTTCATCGGCCTCGCCGTGCAGGGCCTGCCGAACTACGAAGAACTCGCCAAGTATGAACCGCCGATCACCACCCGCGTCTACGCCGGCGACGGGTCCCTGATCGCCGAGTTCGCCCGCGAGCAGCGCGTCTTCGTGCCGATCGAGGCGATCCCGGAGCGAGTTCGCAACGCCTTCCTGAGCGCCGAAGACAAGGGCTTCTACGAGCACGGCGGCATTGATTTCCAAGGCTTGGCGCGCGCCACCGCGGTCAACATCTTGTCGATCTTCACCGGCGATCGGATGCAGGGCGCATCGACGATCACGCAGCAGGTCGCCAAGAACATGCTCCTTACGAGTGACCGGACGATCACCCGCAAGGTCAAAGAGGCGTTTCTCGCCCAGCGGATCGAAAAGGCCTTCACCAAGGACCGGATCCTCGAACTCTATCTGAACGAGATCTACCTCGGCCAGCGCGCCTACGGCGTCGCCGCCGCGGCGCTGAACTATTTCAACAAGCCGCTCGACGAACTGACGATCGCGCAATCGGCCTTCCTCGGTGCGCTGCCGAAAGGGCCGGCGAACTACAATCCCGTCCGCAACAAGGACCGCGCGATCAGCCGCCGCAACTGGGTGATCGACCGGATGGCGGACAATGGCTTCATTAGCGCGGAAGAAGCCGAGCAGGCCAAAAAGGAAGATCTCGTCGTCACCGACCGCCTTCAGGGCGCGCAGTTCGTCGTTTCGGCGCATTTCGTCGAGGAATTGCGCCGCACGGTCGCGGCCCAGTACGGCGAAAAGAAACTGTACGACGACGGTCTTTCGATCCGGTCGACGCTCGACCCGCGGCTGCAGGTCTCGGCGGCGCGCGCTCTGCGGATCGGGCTTGACCAATATGATCGCCGGCACGGCTGGCGCGGTCCCCTCGATCGGCTGGACGTCAACGCCGACATCCTCGCGGCCCTGCTTCAGATCAGCCCAAAGTCCGGGGCCGATGCGCCCGCAAGTTTCGCCGCGCTCGACAAGGAATTCGGCAAGCGCGTGGACAAGATCGCAGACGCGCCAGGCGCGAGCGGTTGGGAGCGGGGCATCGTCGTCGCCATCGCCCCGAAACGCGTGTCGATCGTTTATCAGGTGGATGCGACCTCGACCGCGCGCGGCGCCCTCAAGCGCGGCGATCTCGCGTCGGAAGACGTCGATTGGGTCGCCCAAGGCGCCAAGCGCGACAAAAAGCGCGCGCTGCAGGTCGGTTCGGTCGTTTTCGTCCAGGAAATGAAGGGCGGGAAGCTCGCCTTGCGCCAGGTCCCCGATGTCGAGGGCGCGATCCTGGCGATGGACGCCCAGACCGGCCGCGTGCTCGCCATGGTCGGCGGCTATGCGTTCGATCAAAGCCAGTACAATCGCGCCACTCAGGCGCGCCGGCAGCCCGGTTCGGCGTTCAAGCCGTTCGTTTACGCCGCCGCGCTCGATTACGGTTTGACGCCCGCCACTCTCGTCGAGGACGCGCCGTTCGCGCTCAAACAGGCCGACGGCACGATGTGGACGCCGGAGAACTACACAAAGGAATTCTTCGGCGCGACGACGCTGCGGGCCGGTCTCGAAAAGTCGCGCAACCTGATGACCATCCGCCTCGCCTACGAAATGGGCATGGATCGCGTCTTCAAATATGGCCGCGATCTCGACGTTTATGCGCCTGAAGGCCTACCGAAGTGCGACACGGCTGAGGCCTGCTCGGGCTTCTTGTCGTTTGCGCTTGGCGCCGGCGAAACCACGCTTTGGCGGATGGTGAAGGGCTATGCGACGTTCGTGAACGGCGGTAAGCGCGTCGAGCCGACCTTGATCGACCGCGTTCAGGATCGTGACGGCAAGACGGTCTACAAGCACGACCAGCGCGACTGCTCGACCTGCAATGGCCCGTTCGCCGGCGGCGCACCGCCCGAAATCCCGGACGTCCGCGCGCAGATCCTTGATCCGATCACCGCCTATCAGGTCACCTCCATGCTCGAGGGCGTCGTCGATCGCGGCACCGGCACGGTGATCAAGACCGTGGGCAAGCCGTTGGCCGGCAAGACCGGGACGACGAACGACTACAAGGACGCCTGGTTCGTCGGTTTTTCGTCGGCCTCGCAGCCGGACGGATCCGTCAAGAATCGCGATCCGTTGCCTGACCTCGTCGTCGGCATCTGGATTGGCTTCGACAAGCCAAAGTCGATGGGCGAGGGCGAATCGGGCGGGCGCATGGCGGCGCCGATCTTCCGGGACTTCATGACCGAAGCTCTCGACGGCATCGCCCCGACGCCGTTTCGCCGTCCGTCGGGTATTCGGATCGTGCGAATTGACGCTCAGACGGGCCTGCTTCCTGGGCCGACGACGGCGTCCATCATCGAGGAATCGTTCCGGCCCGACACCGAACCGGTGCGCGACGGCGCCGCCGCGCCGTTCGTATTCGGTCAGGGCTCGACGATGAACCCGAGCGGCCTCGGTGATCTCGCCGGCGATCTCGCAGGGCTGATCACGTCAGACGACAGCGGCGCGAGCGCTGCGCCCGGCGCAACGCCCGCGCGGCCGCAGCAGCAACCGCAAAGCTCCGAAGGCATCTACTGACCTCGAAACCTGCACAGCGGTCGCGCACGCATCAGCGCTTGTATTGCCCGCGCGCCGCAGTGCATTGGTGAGCGCCCGCTCGCCATGATGGTCGCGCGGCGAGGGGGCGAGACCACATGGCCAGATCGAAACCCGGCGCCGGTCAAACGGCGCTCGTGACGGGCGCATCGGCCGGCATTGGCGTCGACCTCGCCGAATGCTTCGCCAAGGACGGCTACGACTTGATCCTCACCGCCCGCTCCGGCGCGGCGCTCGAGGAGGTCGCCCAACGCCTCGCCAAGACCTATGGCGTCAAAACGACGGCCATAACTGGCGACCTCGGTGAAATCGGCGGCGGGGGCAAGCTTGCGGCTGCGATCGCCGCGCGCGGCCTCACCGTCGACGTGCTCGTCAACAACGCCGGGTTCGGACATGCCGGCGGCTTCGCCGACGAACCGGCCGAGCCGCAGCTCGGCATGATCGACCTCAACGTCCGGGCGCTGACGGAACTGACCCACATCTATTGGAAGGGCATGCGCGCGCGCGGCAGAGGCGGAGTGCTCAATGTCGCGTCGACCGCGGCCTTCCAGCCGGGCCCGTTGATGGCGGTCTATTATGCATCGAAGGCCTTTGTTCTGTCGTTTTCCGAAGCGCTTTGGCAGGAAGCGCAAGGCACGGGCGTCCACGTCAGCTGCCTGTGCCCAGGGCCGACCGTCTCGAAGTTCCGCGAACGCGCCGGCACCGGCAAGACGCGGCTCAGCAAGGCGGGGACGCCGATGGCGTCGGCGCCGGTCGCGCGTCTCGCCTATCAGGGCTTTCGGGCGAACACGCGTGTGGTCGTCACTGGTTTCAGCAACAAAATGACGATCGGCCTGACGCGGCTATTGCCCCGCAGTCAGGTGCTCAAGATCGTCCACGGCCTGATGCAACCGAGCTGAAGTCGCCTGCTCCGCTTGGCGCGCGCCGCGCGCCCACTTGCGGCGCAGCGGCGAAGGCGCCATGTCGCTCTGACCTGTTTTCCTGACATCGGAGCTCCCCATGCGCCCTGACATCGCCGCGCTCGCCGAAGGCATCGAGAATTCCGTGGCGCTGCTCCGGAGGCGTCTTTGACTGGGACCGCGCGCTCGTCCGCCTGGATGAACTGAACGCCCGCGCCGAAGACCCGAGCCTATGGAACAACCCTGAGGCGGCCCAGAAACTGATGCGCGAGCGCAATAAGCTCGCCGCGGCGGTCGACGCGATCCGCAGCCTCGAAACGGACCTCTCCGATACGGTCGAACTCGCCGAACTCGCCGACATGGACGGCGACGAAGGCTTGATGGCCGAGGCGCGCAAGGTGCTGGAGGCCGCTCGCGCCCGCGCCGGCAAGGCCGAACTCGCCGCGCTTCTTTCGGGCGAGGCCGACGGCAACGATTGCTACATCGAGATCAATTCCGGCGCGGGCGGCACCGAAAGCCAGGACTGGGCCTCGATCCTTTTGCGCATGTACGCCCGCTGGGCCAACGCCCGCGATCTGCAGGTTGAGGAACTCGAGCACCAGGACGGCGACACCGCCGGCATCAAGTCCGCGACTTTGTTGATCAAAGGCGAGAACGCCTACGGCTATCTCAAGACCGAAGCGGGCGTTCATCGCCTCGTGCGCATCAGTCCGTTCGATTCCAACGCGCGCCGCCATACGAGCTTTGCGAGCGTTTGGGTCTATCCGGTGATCGACGACACGATCGAGATCGAGATCAACGACAAAGACTGCCGCGTCGATACGTTCCGCGCGTCCGGCGCCGGCGGTCAGCACGTCAACAAGACGGACTCGGCCATCCGGATCACGCACATTCCGACCGGCATCGTGGTGTCGTGCCAGGCCGAGCGCAGCCAGCACAAGAACCGCGCCACCGCCTGGAACATGCTGCGGGCGCGCCTTTATGAGCGCGAACTGCAGATCCGCGAAGCCGCCGCGCAAGCGCTGGAAAACACCAAGACGGAAATCGGCTGGGGGCGGCAGATCCGCTCCTATGTGCTGCAGCCGTACCAGATGGTGAAGGACCTGCGCACCGGCGTCGAAACCAGCGACACGGCCGGAGTGCTCGACGGCGACCTCGACGCCTTCATGGCGGCGGCTTTGGCCGCGCGCGTCAGCGGCTCGGAAGCACAGGTCGACGACATCGACTAAGTGCGCTTGCTGATCAATGCCGGGCTTAGGCGCTCGTTCACGGCGGCGTGACTTGCGGCTGCGCGCCGCGCCACGCACACGGGCGCCATGCGTCTCGTTCTTTTCGCCGCCGCTCTGGTCTCCGTCGCAGCATTTGCACGGGCGGAGCCGCGCTTCGTGGATGCCTCCTCGTCTCTCCCTGCGAAGGAGGGGCGGGGGCATTCGATGAACGTCAAGGCCGCCGACATCGACCGTGACGGCGATCTCGACCTCGTCATCGCCATGGAGTTCGGCGCCAACCGACTGCTCCTCAATGACGGATCCGGACGGTTTGCCGATGCAAGCGAGCGGCTGCCGCGCGCGGCGCGCGACAGCGAGGAAATTGCGCTCGCCGATTTCGATGCCGACGGCGATCTCGATGTTGCGGTCGCCAACGAGGACGATCTGAAGCAGGAATTGTATCTCAATGACGGTCGTGGCCAGTTTCGCGATGCGAGCGCCCGCCTGCGAATTCGGGTGAAGGCGAACGCCGTCGTCGCTGCCGATCTCGACGGCGATCGTAGGCCAGATCTCTTTTTTGGCGGCGACAAGGTCTCCGCGCTGATGGTCAATCGCGGTCGGGCCCGTTTCGAGGACGTCAGCTTCGATCGCCTCCCCGAGCGGTACGGAGCTAACCAGGACGTCGCCGTCGGAGATATCGATGCGGATGGCGATCCCGATCTCGTGCTCGCCAACGAGGACGCCAACCAGATTTACCTCAACGATGGAAAAGGCGGTTTTGCGCTTGCGCCCGCGGCGAGTTTGCCGCGCGCGGCGCGCCCGGAAGAAAGCCGGGACGCCGAAGTGTTCGATGTCGATGGCGACGGCGATCTCGATCTCTTTTTCGCCAATGTCCGGCTTTGGAACCAGAACGCCGTCGCGCAGAACCGACTTCTCCTCAACGACGGTAAGGGCGCGTTCACCGATGCGACGGCCGTCTGGCTTCCCGCGCGGGAGGAAAGCGCCGTCAGCGCTGAGCCCGTCGACGTCGATGGGGACGGGCGGCTCGATCTCGTTCTGGGAACGCTGCGCATCGATGGGACGAAGATCGGCCCCGGACCTATCCGTGTGCTGAAGAACTCCGGATCGGCCCTCGTTGAAGTCACGGATGCTTGGCTGCCGGCCGGAACGACCGCTGCCGGCTTCGACATTGCCGTCGGCGATTTCGACGGCGACAAGCGCCCGGATGTCTTCGTCGCGAGCCGCGGCAGTCCCGACGTTTATCTTCGCGGACGTTGAGTTCTCAGCCCTTGCACGCATTGATGGCGCCCGGCGCGGGGACGGGGCCTTTCGGGGCGAAAAGGGCGAGGTATCCGGTCTCTGGGCCGAGATCGTGGAAGCCGGTTTCGGCAAATCCCACCGCCGCTAGTTCGCAGCGCAATAGGTCTGGCGGCGCGCCGTGATACGCGGTCGGACGATTTCGCTCGGCGATCGCTATGATCCCGCCTGGCTTCAGCGCCGCGTGCAGACGCCAGAGCAGCGCATAGGGCTGTTCGATCTCGTGATACATCCGCACCATCAGCACGACGTCCACGCTTTGTGGCGGCAGGCGCGCGTCGTCGGGGGCGCCGAGAACGAAGGCGACATTGTCGAGACCCGCCTTGGCGACCCGCCTGCGAAGTCCATCGAGATAGCGTGGCACGACATCCACAGCGATGATCTGGCCGCCGGGCTTTACCCTCGGCGCAAGTCGCACCGTGAAGTAGCCATCGCCGGCGCCGATGTCGGCGATCGTGCGGCCGGGTTCGGCGCGGATCAGGGCGGCGATCCGTTCAGCCTCTCTGGCGGCATCCCGCTCCGGCTCCGGATTGGAATGGCTCGCGACGATCGCGGCGACTGGACGGTCGGGACGGGGGAATTCCGCCGCCGCGATCGGCGAGGGTGGCGCGCAGGCCGCGAATGCAAGGGCGGCGAGAGCGGGCAGGAGGCGCAGCATGGTCATGCCCCGAATGTAGGGCGAAGCGGGCGGCGGCGGAGCGGTCTCGCGGACGATGTGCTGAACGGCGGGCAAAAAAATGGCCGACCCCGAGGGGTCGGCCAGTTATTACGCTTGCGAAACTCAAATCGAACCGCGCCGCCTTACGGCGCGCTGGTCACCACAACGCCGCTCATCACCGGCTCATGGTCGACGCTGATCGGCGACGGGGGAGCGAGCTGCCCTGCGGGGCTCACAGCCGAGGCGTCCGTTTTCAGCGGGTCTTGAACGTAGCGGCACTGACCTTCGAAAACCGCTCCCATTTCAACAGACAATTGTTGATGAGTGATGTCGCCCATCACGTGAGCGGTGCGGGCAAGGGTGACCTTGCGCGCGCGGATCGAGCCTTCGATGCGGCCGTTCACCGTGATGCTCTCGGAGACCATGTCGCCTTTGACGAACCCGGTGTCGCCGATGGTGATCGATCCGCCGCGAACGTTGCCGTCAATTTCACCGTCGACTTGGACTTCCGCCCCGTCGGCGATCACGGCGCCCTGGATTTTTACGCCGTTGGCGATGATGGAAGTCATGATGCGCGAAGGCGCCGACCGTTTCATCGTCGGTTCGGGAACCGGCGGTGCGTCAGGCGTCTTACCCTTGTTCGTGAACATATCGTCCTGCCCTCAGGAAATTGACGGGATCATAGACCTTGCCGCGGAACCACACCTCGTAATGGAGGTGCGTACCCGTCGACCGCCCAGTCGAACCCATCGAGCCCACCCGTTGCCCAATTGCGACGCGCTCGCCTCGGCTCACCTGAATATCGCGCAGGTGTCCATAACGAGTCTTGAATCCATGACCGTGATCGATCTCAACCGTGTAGCCGTAACCGCTTTTCACACCGGCGAAGGAGATGGTGCCCGGCGAGGTGGCCACGACCGGCGCGCGCTCGAAGGCGGCGAGGTCGAGCCCTTGATGGAAACGCGGCCGCCCATCGAACGGGTCCACGCGCGGGCCGAAGCCGCTCGTCTCGCGAGATTCGACGGCAACCGGGACCGCGAGCGGCGTCGATCCGGCGACCTGCTCAAGGCGGCGCGTTTCGGCGACGCGGGCGGCGACCTGCTGAACGCGCTTGGCGAAACGCGGATCTGCGGCGGCTTCGTCGCCGATCAGCGCGCCGACGTCGATGTCCACCGCCGGGCCGCCGACGCCTTCTTCATTCTCAGTGACGAGGCGTGTGAAGCCCACGCCCGTCATGCGCAGCACGCCGCGGATTTCCTCGGCGCGACCGACAGCGGCTTCCTCAGCCTTCGAGAGGAACGCGTTCTGCTCGGCCTTCAGGCGATCGATCCGCGCCTTGAAGCTGACATTCTGAACTTGGTAATCGCCCGCCTCGATGGACGCCTGATCGCGGCTCTGCCGCGGGTCAGCCTCTTCGATAGAGGCTTGCATCAGAAGCTTCGCGCCGTCGCGCTCCACCGGACGCGTCGAGGCCGTGAAGGTCGAGCCGCCGGCATAATTGAGAAGCATTTTCAGCGTCTCGTGGCGGCGTTCGAATTCAGACGTCGCGCGTTCGAACGCCTGCGTGCGCTCTTGCAATTGAGCCTGCGCGGCGGCTTCGCGGGCGCGGCTTTCACGCAGCCAGCGCTGATACTTCTGTTCGAGATGGTCGATTTCGGCGTTCTGGGCCGAAAGAATTTGGCCTCGCATAAGCACGTTGACCGACGCGTAGGCGCACCAGCCGGCGATCCCGACGGCGCCGAGCGCAATCAGAACCTGCTTCGAGGGAGACAGCGAAACGTAACGTACGGTTCCGCCGCTGCGATGATAAATCTGACGCTCAGGAAAGGCTCTCTCAAAGAGAGTCCGAGCGCGCGTTCCGAACTGGCTCATGGTCCCAACGCCCGCCTTCGTTAACGCCAACCTTACGGGCCAATTGCCCGTCCCGCCCCGTCCGCATTCCTACCTAAAGAAAGGATCAATGCAATGCCCAATGGCGCCAAGCGGCCTTAATTTTTGGGCATTGCACCTATGCGGAGCAGCAGTCGCCGCAAGTCTTGCAAGCCTTGGGCCGCTTCGACTGCAGGCGCTCGTTAAGAATTACGGAGAAAGTTAAGGACGACCTCGGCGTGGCCTGTCACTTTAACCTTTCTCCAGACTGCTTTGATCCTGCCTTCGGGATCAATCGCAAATGTTGATCTCTCGATGCCCATGTACTTGCGACCGTACATGCTTTTTTCGACCCAGACGCCGTAGGCCTCTGTAATCGTTCCGTCCTCATCGGGCGCCAATGGGATCGTCAGGCTGTGCTTCGCAATGAAGCGCTCGTGGCTCTTCATCCCATCGCGGGACACGCCAATGATGACTGCGCCGATCGCGTCGAACGCGGCGCGATGTGCGCTGAAGTCCAACGCTTCCTGCGTACACCCTGTAGTATCGTCTTTGGGGTAGAAGTAGAGCACCACGGTCTTGCCGCGTTGTTGGGCGAGATCGAAGGAACCGCCGCCGGTCAGCGGCGCTTTAAAGGTCGGGGCGAGGGCGCCGGGTTCGAGGAGCGTGGTCATTATCGTCCTTTCCTTTAGCGGCGGCGGACCTTTCGCCTTTTTCCAGGCGATCGATGGTCGGCCGCCCGCCAGTTCTGGCTCTGATGTGCGTCGCGCGTGCAGATTGTCGATGCCGCCGGTCGCGTGCGGCGTCCAGTTCCGGATGACCGCGCCCGCATGATCCGCCGCTCCTCCCTCGTCGCGCTGGAAATCGCGCTCGCCCTGACGGCGGCGGCGATCATCGCCGTGGGGGCGCTGTCCTGGCGTTTGGCGTCGGGGCCGATCCCGCTGCCGAGCCTCGAGCGCTACGTTGAGAGCGAGCTCTCGGCCGCCCGAGACGGGCGCCCGGTGCGTTTGCAGGACGTTGAATTGGCTTGGTCGCCTCAGCGAAGAGGCCTGGAAGTGCGAGCGCGCAATGTCCAAGCCTTGGACAAAGCGGGCCGGGTTCTGTCGCGCAGCGATGAAGTTGCCCTTGGCGTCAGCCTCTCCGGCCTCGCCACCGGACGTTTGGCCCTCGAGCGGGCGACGTTCCGCGGCGGCGAGGCGAGCCTCGTCCTCGGCAAGGATGGATCGGCCGCGATCGCCTTCGGCCCCCCGGGTTCGCCGCCTGATGTCATGTTGCCCGCCCCACCGGAAAACGAATCGGTCACGGCGCGGGTGAACCGTGTTTTGGATGGGTTGGCGGCGGCGCTTCGGCCCGTTGGCCCCGGCGGCGCGCTCAAAGGCCTGCGCATCGAGAATCTGAAAGTGACGGTGGTCGACGAAAAGACCGGGGGTCGCTGGCACGCCAAGGGCGCCTCATTCGATTTAGCGCGCGAAAAGAACATCTTGCGGGCTTCCGCCGACGTTGCGCTCGAGGGCGCGCGGGGGCCGGCGCCGCTCGAACTCGCGGCGACGACCGACGCCGCGTTCCAGACCGCCGTCGTGGAGTTGCGGATAAAGGGCGCGCCGATGCCGGCGCTTGCGCCCGGCTTACCCGCGCTCGCCGCCATCGACGCGCCGGTCCATGCCGCGATTTCCGCCAGTCTCGACCGCAAACGCGGGGTCGACCGGTTTGAGGGCGACGTCGCGGTCGGTCGTGGATCGATGATTTTTCCGGCCGGAAGGGTGGCGATCGACGGCGGACGCTTCCGCGGACGCTACGACGTGGCCGACGATGCGCTGGTTGTCGAAGAGGCCGCGCTCGCCGGTTCGCGGACCCGGGTCCGCGGCTCGGGGCGGATCGAGAACGCCTCCATGCTGTTGCGCGCCGGGGCCGACGCAGACGCTGCATTCACGATCGATTTCAAGAGCGTCGACCTCGACATGCCGGGTGTCCTCGCCGAGCCGATCGCGCTGACGGACGTCCAGGCGCGCGGGATCGCCTCGCGCGCGACCTCGACGATCGACGTCGCCGATCTGCGCGTCGGGGTCGATGGCGCGGTCGTGCGTGGCGCGGGGAAACTTTATTGGCGCCCCGGGAAAGATGGCCGCTGGCGTCCGGGCGTGCTGGCCGAAGGGCGGATCGACGGAACCGTCGGGCCACGCGCGGTCCTGAAGCTCTGGCCGATCAAAATGGCCGAAGGCGCGCGGTCCTATCTCGATGAGGCGCTCAAGGGCGGCGCGATCACAGACGTCACGATCAAAGCCGATGTTACGCCGGCCATGTTCGAAGCCGGTTCCGCCCCGAACGCCGCCGTCGACCTCACCTTCAAGTTCGCCGACGCGCATGTGGACTATGTGCCGGGCATGACGCCGATCACCGCCGGGCGCGGTTCGGCGCGGCTGCAGGGCAACGCCTTCACGCTGCTGCTCGACCAGGGGAAGATCGGAACCCTCGCCGTCAGCAAGGGCAAGGTCGATCTGCCGCGGCTCAACCCGAAGGGCGCCTTGGCGAGTTTCGCAGGCCGGGCGGAAGGCGACGCGCGCGCCGCAGTCGACTTGCTGCGCCAGGCGCCGATTGGCCTGGATGAACACCTTCCGGTCGATCCGGCCACGGTCGTCGGCGCCGGCATGGTCGATTTCGTCATTCGACGTCCGATGCGGTCCGAGGTTTCCGCCGAGCAATATCGCTATTCGATCGACGCGCGCTTCGACGGCGTTGGCGGTGTGCTCAACCAGAATAAGGTCGCACTGAGCGATTGGCGCATGCGCGTCCTGGGCGACGAGAAAGCGCTGACCTTCTCCGGGCCTTTGACGATCGGGGCGTCTAAGGCCGACCTGACCTGGACGGATTCGTTCGGAGGTCCGGAAACGCCGTCCCGGTTCGCCATCGCCGGCCAGTTCCAAAGCGCCGATCTCGAGCGCTTGGGATATCCGGTCGAATTGTTCGCGCGCGGGCCGATCGGCATTTCCATCAAAGGCCTGTCGAAGGGCCTGGATGTGCAAACGGCGACGGCGACCGCCGATCTCGGCGCGGCGCTGGCCTATTTGCCGAGCAATTTCTGGCGGAAAGCGCCTGGGGCGGCTGCATCAGTCCGATTTGAAGTCGGGCGGTTGCCGGGCGGCTTCGTCGGCCTCTCCAGTATTCAGGCGCGCGCCGACGGGCTCGATCTGCTGGGTTCGGCGCGCCTGCGCACGAGCGACGGCGCCGTCGTCGAGGCGCGCGTCGACCGTGCGCTGATCGACGGGCGTGCGGCCGGGACGGCGACGCTTCAATTGCGCCCCGACGGGATCAACGCAATCGTCGCCGAGGGCGCCCTGTTCAACGTCAGCCCGTTCATCACGCCGGCGCCGACGCTCGACGCAAAAGTCGCCGCGAGCCTTCCCGAGCCCGCGCCGCGTCGCGAACGGCCGTTCCCGATGGACGTGCAGATGCGCGCCCAGAAACTGGTGTTCAACGCCGATGCGGCGGTGTCCGACGGGAAGCTGTCGATGCTGACCGACGGCGTGGCGATCACGCGGTTGGCCGTCGACGGCTCAGATCCCGGCGGTCGTCCCGTCACGCTTTCGATCACGCCCCGTCCGGGGCTCTCGACCGGCCGCATCACATTCCGTGCGGCCGACGCCGGGTTTGCTTGGAAGGCGATCACCGGGCAGGCGAACGTGCGGGGAGGCGCTGCGCAGGCAGACGGCGTTTGGACCCCCGGCGCGCCCGGGTCGGCGAAGCTCACGCTCCTGATGACGGATTTTCACCTGGTCGACATGCCTGTGATGGCGCGCCTTTTGTCGTCGGTCGGTTCGCTGCAGGGGCTGGCGGCGATGATGAACGGCGACGGCATCGCCTTTTCCTCGCTCGAAGCGCCAATGACGCTGGCTGAAGGTCGCGTCACTTTGGGCGAATGCCGGATGTCAGGGCCTTCGCTCGGGCTGACGGCCAAAGGTCGGATCGACCTGGAAACCGGCGCACTCGCGATCGATGGCGTGGTCGTGCCGTCCTACGGGCTCAACTCGATGCTCTCGGGCCTGCCGATCGTCGGCAACCTTTTGACCTCGCGCCGCGGCGAGGGCGTCGTCGGCATCACCTATTCGCTGAAGGGCCCGGCCGAAGCCGCACGCGTCGGCGTCAATCCTCTGTCGGCGCTCACGCCTGGGATTTTGCGGCGCATATTCGAGCCGATCGCGCCGCGCGCGCCGCCAACGACGCCGGTTCCCGACAAAGCCGGCTGATCAGGTCGGCGGTTTGAGCCCGCGATAGAGGTAGGTGGACAGCGCCGCCTCGCAGCCGCCGTAGATCACGAGGCTCACAAAGCTCGTGATGAAGCCCGCAATCGCAAATCGCACCGGATCGGCTGCGGCGATGGCGGCGACCTTCGCCGGATCGGAGGCGCTCACACCCAACAGGCTTGTGACGGCGGCCTGGATCAAGGTCGTGGCGAGCGCTGCAGGGATGAGCGTCAGCAGACGTGCGGCCGAGATCCGCAGGAGATTGCCTTGCGTCCACCGCCAGGTTTCGAAGGTCGCGACGCGGTTTTCCGCCACGCTTGCGGGTGCGCACAGATAAAGGCGCGAAGTCAGAGCCATCCAGACGGCCGCATAGACGAGAATGACGGCCAGCAGCGGGCCCGCATTGGCGGAAAAAACCTTCTGCAACAATTCCATGCTGGCCTGAACGTCGCCGTTTGCCGCTTCCAGTTCGCTCTGGAACGGCGCGAACGTCATGCCGACGACGATCAACCCCGGAATGGCCGCGACAAGGAAAACGATCGTCAGGAAGAAGCCGATCACGACCATCGCCGCGAAAAGCTTCAGCGACAGGGCGACCGATTGCGCGCTTACCGTCGCCGGCTCCCCGAGCGAGGCGCGGATCGCCGGCGCGATGAAGAGCGCCATGCCGAGGCCGGAAAGGATCGAGAGCAGAATTTGCCCGAGCGGGTTAACCGCAAGCCCCGTGTTGATCGCTGCGAAGTTCAGGAGCGCAACGGCCACGGCGGCCGCCAGCGCGGCCGGCGCCAAGGCGACGGCGTGGCTGCGCGTCTCGGCAAAGGCGCCGCGAACGCTTTCGAAGATCGGCACTTTGCCCTGCGGAACACTCACCCGTTCGCACTCCATGGATCGGCGCTTGCGCGCCGGCGATACCCTAGAGCAGCCCCCGATCGAACGGAATCGTTTGATCGGGTTCACACCAAAGCGTCATTTCGGCCGCGCGTCGTTCTGCGGGGAGGGGCGGACGCGCCCATGGGTCGCCTAGTAAGGGTTTGACCTTGCGGAAGTTGCAGGACGGCGGCGGTGCGCCTAGAGGCCTTCCATGCACCAAGCCGTGAAGCCCTTCGCCGCGCGCGACATCGCGGCGCTCGCGCTCATCGCCGTCATTTGGGGCGTCAACAATCTCGCCGCGAAATATGCAGTCCAGCATCTGCCTCCGATGCTCACGGTGGCGCTCCGCTTCGCTCTGGTGAGCGTCGTATTGGTCGCCTGGTTGAAGCCGGTTCCCAATTGGAAGGCGCTGGCGCTGATCGCGGTGACGTCCGGCCCGATCCATTTCGGCGTCCAGTTCGTTGGCCTGTCGATGGCGCACGATCTCACTCCGATGGTCATCGCGATGCAATTGTGGATCCCGTGCTCGGCGATCGCCGCGATGCTCGTTTTGGGGGAGCGCATCGGCTGGCGGCGAGGGGCGGGAATAGCGCTGTCGTTCGCAGGCATCGCGGCGATGGCGGCGGACGAGAGCGTGGCGCGCCAATGGGCGCCGCTTGGCTTGGTCGCCATTGCCGCCGCCGTTTACGGGCTTTCGGCGGTGCTCGTTCGGCGGGCGGGGACGATCCATCCTCTGACGTTCCAGGCGTGGATCGCGCTTGCGACGTGGACAACGCTGCTGCCGGCTTCGCTCACGTTCGAGCGCTTCGACTGGAACGAACTTGCGCACGTGCCTTGGTTGGTCTGGGCGGCGATCGTTTACGGCGCGATCGCGTCCAGCGTCGTGGCCAACGCGCTGCTCTTTCATGTCGTGCAGCGCTACGAGGTTTCGCGGACGACGCCCTACCTTTTTGCATCGCCGGTCGTGGCGATCGGGCTTGGCGCAGTGATTCTGCACGACCCGATCACGCCCAAGATCGCGCTCGGGGCCGGCCTGACGATCGCGGGGGTCGCGTTGGCCGCACTCGCCGAACGCCGTTCAATCCGCTGAGGGCCGATGGCCTTCCCAGGCGCCGCATGTTAGCTCGTTGGGCTGGAAAAACTCGAATCGAACCCCTGTGACAGACATCGTCGACGACAACGATCCGCCCGCCAAAGAGCCGCCCCGTGGCATTGCGCCCATGGCGATCGAGGAGGAGCTGAAGCGCTCCTACCTTGATTACGCCATGAGCGTGATCGTCTCGCGCGCGCTCCCTGACGTTCGAGACGGCCTCAAGCCCGTCCACCGCCGCATCCTGTTCGGCATGGACGAGGCCGGCAACACGCCGGACAAATCCTATCGCAAGAGCGCAAACACCGTCGGTGAAGTGATGGGTCGCTACCATCCGCACGGCGACAGCGCGATCTACGATTCGCTCGTGCGCATGGCCCAGGACTTCTCTATGGGCCTGCCGCTGATCGACGGGCAGGGCAATTTCGGCTCGATCGACGGCGATCCGCCGGCGGCCATGCGCTACACCGAGAGCCGCCTCGCGAAGGCTGCGGCGTATCTGTTGGCCGACATCGACGAAGACACCGTCGAGTTCCAGGAAAACTACGACGGCTCCCGCCGCGAACCGACCGTGCTGCCTGCGCGCTACCCGAACCTGCTGGTCAACGGGGCGGGCGGCATCGCCGTCGGCATGGCGACGAACATCCCGCCGCACAATCTCGCCGAAGTCATCGACGCCGCTTTCGCGATGATGGACCAGCCCGACATCAGCGATTCCGAGCTGTTGGAGATCATTCCGGGTCCGGACTTTCCGACCGGCGGCGAAATCCTCGGTCGCGGCGGCGCGCGCATGGCGCTGCTCACCGGCCGTGGCTCCGTGGCGATCCGCGCCAAGTACTCGATCGAGACGATCAAGGGCCGCGAGGCGCTGGTCTTCACTGAGATTCCCTATCAGGTGAACAAATCCTCGATCGTCGATCGCATCGGCGAACTGGTGCGCGAGAAGAAGATCGAGGGCGTTTCGGATCTGCGCGACGAGAGCAATCGGTTCGGCATCCGCGTCGTCATCGAACTCAAGCGCGACGCCGTCGCCGACGTCGTTCTGAATCAGGTGTTTCGCTACACCCAGCTGCAATCGTCGTTCGGCGTGAACATGCTGGCGCTGAACGGCGGCCGCCCCGAACAGATGGGCCTGCGCGCAATGCTGCAGGCGTTCTTGTCGTTCCGGGAATCGGTCGTCACGCGGCGCACCAAGTTCCGTCTCGCCAAGGCGCGGCGGCGCGGGCACGAGACGGTCGGCCTCGCGATCGCCATTCCGAACATCGACGAAGTCATCCGCCTGATCCGCGAATCCGACGGCCGCGACGACGCCAAGACCCAGCTCATGGCGCGCCCCTGGCCGGTCGGCGACATGGAGCCGCTTGTGGCCCTGATCGCCGATCCGCGCTCGACGATCGACGCCGCCGGCGAGATCCGGCTCTCCGAAGAACAGGCGCTCGCGATCGTCGATCTGCGTCTGCACCGCCTGAGCCGCCTTGGCCGTGAAGAGATCACCAAGACCGCGGAGGAAATCGCCCGGGAGATCCAGGAGCTTCTCGACATCCTCGGCTCGCGCGAGCGCATCCTGCAGATCATCCGCACCGAACTGGCGGAAGTGAAGACGCTGTTCGGCGTCCCGCGCCGCACGGCCTTCTCCGAAGCCGACGGCGACATCGACGACGAGAGCCTGATCCCGCGCGAGGACATGGTCGTGACCGTGACGCACGGCGGTTACGTGAAGCGCACGCCCTTGTCGGAATACCGGACGCAGCGCCGAGGCGGCAAAGGCAAGTCCGGCATGGTCACCAAGGACGAGGATTTCGTCACCAGGTTGTTCGTCGCCTCGACGCATACGCCGATCCTGTTCTTCTCGTCGGCCGGCATGGTCTACAAGATGAAGGTCTGGCGCCTGCCGCAGGGCGATCCGCGGACCAAGGGCCGCGCGCTGATCAACCTTTTGCCGCTGGAAGCCGGCGAGACGATCACCTCGGTCATGGCGCTGCCGGAGGATGAGGGCGATTGGGCGACGCTCGACGTGATGTTCGCCACCCGCTCGGGCGGCGTGCGCCGCAACAAGCTCTCCGACTTCACGCAGGTGAACCGCGCCGGCAAGATCGCCATGAAGCCCGATGAGGGCGACGGCATCGTCGCGGTCGAGATCTGCACCGAGGACGACGACATCCTCCTCACCACCGCCAACGCCCAATGCATCCGCTTCCAGGTGACCGACGTCCGCGTCTTTTCGGGCCGCACCTCGACCGGCGTGCGCGGGATCGATCTCAAAGAGGACGATCGCGTGATCGGGATGGCGGTGCTGCGCCATGTCGACGTCACGCCCGCGGAAGCGCGCGAATATCAACGCCGCGCCCGCGCGGGCGAAGAGGCCGAGGTTGAAGTCGAAGGCGATGACGACGGCGTGGAAAGCGCGTCGGGCCCGATGGCCTTTGAGCGTCAGATGGAGCTCTCCGCGCGCGAGCAGTTCATCCTCACCATCACTTCGGACGGCATCGGCAAGCGGGCCTCTTCCTATGAGTACCGGGTCACCGGGCGCGGCGGCAAAGGCCTGATCGCCCATCGCCTGAGCGGCAAGGACGCGCGGCTTACGGCCTCGTTCCCCGTGCTCGACAGCGAGGAATTGTTGCTCGTCACGGATCGCGGCCAGCTCATCCGGATGCCGGTCGATCAGATCCGCATCGGCGGTCGCGCAACGCAGGGCGTGATCCTGGTGCGCACGGCCGAAGATGAACATGTCGTCGCGGCCGAGCGGCTGCAGGACGTTGGCGAGGATACCGGAGGCGCCGCATGATCAATCGCGTCGGTCTCTATCCGGGCACGTTCGACCCGGTCACCAACGGCCACCTCGACATCATCGGCCGCGCCTCCAAGCTGGTCGACAAGCTCGTGATCGGCGTCGCCATCAACCGCGACAAGGGGCCGCTGTTTTCGCTCGCCGAGCGGGTGGAAATGGTCGAGACCGAGTGCGCGCGTTTTGCGTCACGCATCGCCATCGAAGTCCGTCCTTTTGACACATTGCTGATGAAGTTCGCCGAGGAGGTCGGCGCGAACGTCATCGTGCGCGGCCTGCGTGCGGTTTCAGATTTCGAGTACGAGTTCCAAATGGTCGGCATGAACCAGAAGCTCAATCCCGACATCGAAACCGTCTTCCTGATGGCCGATCCGACCTGTCAGGCCATCGCGTCGCGCCTGGTGAAGGAAATCGCCCGGCTCAAAGGCGACGTTTCGCAATTCGTGCCAGCCGAGGTCGAGCGGCGGCTCAAAACGAAATTCGGGTTGCTTTGATGAAATCCATTCTCGCCGCTCTTGCAATCGCGTTCGTCGCGCTTGCGCCCGCGTCGCCGGCGACCGCGCAGGTTCCGGACGCAGCGTCCTGGCGTGCACTCGATCCCGAGAACACGCTCTACATTGACACGATCCACGGTCGCGTCGTCGTCGAACTCTATCCCGAGATCGCGCCACGCCACGTCGAACAGATCAAGACGCTGGCGTCGCGCCGCTTTTTTGATGGGCTCAAGTTCCATCGCGTCATCGAAAATTTCATGGCGCAGGGCGGCGACCCGAAGGGCGACGGCACCGGCGCCTCGGACCTTCCCGACGTGCCCGGGGAATTCATTTTCCGGCGCGGCATGGACATGCCCTTCATCGAGGCCGCCTTTCAGGGCGGCGCGCGGCTGGGCTTCTACAAGGCGCTGCCGATCGTCAGCCAGCCTGACCAGATGATGGCGATCACCAAGGACGGCAAGGCAAGCGCCTGGGGTCTGCATTGTCCGGGCGTCGCCTCGATGGCGCGCGGCGAAGATCCCAACAGCGCCAATTCGCAATTCTTCCTGATGCGCGCCGCCTATCCCTCGCTCGACAAGCGCTACTCGATCTGGGGGCGTGTGATCTGGGGGCAGGATTCGGTGCTGAAGCTCGCCGTCGGCGAACCGCCCGCGAAGCCGGATGTCATGACCCAGGTCCGCGTCGCCGCCAACCTGCCCGATTCCGAGCGCGCGCCGATCTACGTGATGCGCACAGAAAGCCCTGCGTTTCGCAAGGTGATCGAAGATACCCGCAAAGCGCGCGGCGCCGATTTCTCGGTCTGCGATGTTCAGGTTCCGGTGCGCGTGCCGCGCACCGCCGACGACAAAAAGGAGCGTCCGTGGTGGCGAGTGATTCCCCTATTCTGATTATGAAACTCGACGCGGGCGACGTGACGATCCGGCTGCGCCCGGACCTCGCGCCTGGGCACGTTGAGCGCATCACGACGCTGTCGAACGAAGGCTTCTACGACGGCGTGGTGTTCCATCGCGTCATCGAAGGCTTCATGGCCCAGGGCGGCGACCCGACCGGGCGCGGCACCGGCGGCTCGAAACTGCCGAACCTCAAGGCCGAGTTCTCCAAGGAACGGCATGTGCGGGGCGTCTGCTCGATGGCGCGCACGCCCGATCCGAACAGCGCGAACTCGCAATTCTTCATTTGCCTGGACGACGCAACGTTCCTCGACGGCCAATACACCGTCTGGGGCGAAGTCACGGCCGGCATGGAGCATGTCGACGCGCTGCCGAAAGGCGAGCCGCCGCGGAACCCCGGCAAGATCATTTCGATGCGGGTGGGGTGATCGTCCCTCTTCCCTTGTGGGAGAGGGTGGATCGCGGGCGCAGCCCGCGAGACGGGTGAGGGGTGTTGAGGCTTGCGTTCGAATATGAGGGATCACCCCTCATCCGGCCCTTCGGGCCACCTTCTCCCACAAGGGGAGAAGGAAGCCACGGCCCCTCTCCCCTTGTGGGAGAGGGTGGATTGCAGGCGCAGCCTGCGAGACGGGTGAGGGGTGTTGGCGCTTCGTCCCGAGATATTGGGGTTCACCCCTCATTCGGCGCGCCGCGCCTCCTTCTTCCACAGGGGCGGAAGGGCTCTTTTAGGCAGCGACGCCGCCAGAACTGCATCCCATGAACGTCGCCGACTTCAACTTCACGCTTCCGGAAGACCTCATCGCGTTGCGCCCTGCGCGTCCGCGCGATAGCGCGCGGCTGTTGCACGTCGCGCCCGATGCGCCCGTCGAGGACCGCACCGTGCGCGATCTTCCATCACTCCTGAGGCCAGGCGACGTCCTGGTGTTCAACGACACGCGCGTGATCCACGCCGCGCTCGCGGGCGTGCGACCGGCGCGCGGCGACGACGGCCTGGACGTCAGCGTGCAAGTCAATTTGCACAAGCGCGTCGATGCGCGGTCCTGGCGCGCCTTTGCGCGGCCGGGAAAACGCCTGCGGCCAGGCGATCGGATCGCATTCGACGCCGGCCTCGATGCGGAACTCGCGGAAAAGGGCGAGGGCGGCGATCTGCTTCTCCGCTTCAATGCGTCCGGGCCCGACCTCGACGCGGCGATTGCGCGCGCCGGCCGCGCGCCGCTGCCGCCTTACATCGCCGATCGCCGCGCGCCAGATTCAGACGACGATGCCGATTACCAAACCATCTTTGCGGCGCGCGACGGCTCGGTCGCGGCGCCGACCGCCGGGCTGCACTTCACGCCAACGCTCCTACAGCGCCTCGACGATCTCGGAATCGAACGGCATTTCGTGACGCTGCATGTCGGCGCGGGAACATTTCTTCCGGTGAAGACGGACAATCCCGACGACCACGTCATGCATGCCGAATGGCGTGAGGTCCCGGGCGCAGTCGCCGACGCCGTGAATGCGGCGCGCTCCAGCAGACGCCGGATCATCGCGATTGGAACAACGGCGCTGCGCACGCTGGAAAGCGCGGTCGACGCCGCCGGCGCGCTCCGCGCGGTCGCCGGCGAGACCGATATTTTCATCCGGCCGGGCTTTGCGTTCCGCATTTGCGACGGGCTTTGGACGAACTTCCATTTGCCGCGCTCAACGCTGTTCATGTTGGTCTGCGCCTTCGCCGGCACGGCGCGCATGCAGGCCGCCTATGCGCACGCGATCGCCCAGCGCTATCGGTTCTATTCCTATGGCGACGCCTCTCTCCTGTGGCGGCCCCATGGCTGAGTTCCCGTTCCATCTCGACGCGACGGACGGCGCGGCGCGAACGGGGCGGCTCGTCACGACGCGGGGCCTCATCCGCACGCCCGCCTTCATGCCGGTCGGCACGGCGGCGACCGTCAAGGGCCTGCTTGTCGATCAGGTGCGCTCGACCGGCGCGGACGTCATTCTCGGCAACACCTATCACCTCATGCTGCGCCCGACGGCCGAGCGCGTCGCGCGCCTCGGCGGCCTGCATCGGTTCATGCTCTGGGACGGGCCGATCCTCACCGACAGCGGCGGCTTTCAGGTGTTTTCGCTCGCCGGCCTGCGCACCATGCGCGAGGAGGGCGTGGAGTTCCGCTCCCACCTCGACGGCTCAAAGCATCATCTCTCGCCCGAGCGCTCGATCGAAATCCAGGCCGAGCTGCTGGGCGCCGACATCGTCATGCAGCTCGACGAATGCACCCCTCATCCGGCAACCCATGACGTGGCCGCGACCTCGCTGCGGCTCTCGGCGCGCTGGGGCGCGCGTTCGAAGGCCGCGTTCGGCGACCGTGAGCGGCAGGCGCTGTTCGGCATCGTCCAGGGTTCGACCTATCCCGATCTACGCCGCGAGAGCGCCGAGCGGCTGCTCGAGATCGGCTTCGACGGCTACGCGATCGGCGGGCTGGCGGTCGGCGAGGGCCGCGCCGCGATGCTGGAGACGATCGAGGCGACCGAGCCGTTCCTGCCGCGCGCGCGCCCGCGCTACCTCATGGGCGTGGGCAAGCCGATCGATCTCGTCGAGGCGGTGGCGCGCGGCGTCGATATGTTCGACTGCGTGTTGCCGACGCGCTCCGGACGTCACGGGCAAGCGTGGTCCGATCGCGGTCCCATCAACCTCAAGAACGCCCGCTTCCAGGAAGACGATCAGCCGCTCGATCCGAGCCTGTCATGCCCGGCGAGCGCGCTCTATTCGAAGGCCTATCTGCACCATCTCGTGCGCGCCGAGGAATTACTCGGCCAGGTGCTGCTCTCTTGGCACAACATCGCCTATTACCAGGACCTTATGGCGCGCATGCGCGCAGCGATCGCCGACGGCCAGTTTGCGGCGTTCGCGGCGGCGTTTCGGGCCGGGCTTGAAGATAAAACCTGAAGCGCCTCAGCGCGGCGCCGGGCGGACCAATTGCGCCCCGGCTGCGGGTTCGGGCTCCGGTGGCGGCGGCAGGACGCCAGGGCAGCCGAGCGCGGCGCCATAGCCGCGCAGAAACGCCCGCCGCGTGTGACCCAGCTCGACCGCGCGCGCGACTTTGCGGGCGGCAGCGTCCGCGCCGCTGGCTTTGCGGATCCAGCCGCGAAACGGGATGACGCTTTCGACGGCGCCCTGGGCCGCATCGACGGTCGCATTGGCGGCCATGTCGCCGCCCTGGTCGCCCATGCTCTTCTTGCCCTTGACGCGATAGTCCTCAACGCCGAGGGCGCCGTCCAGGCCGCCGAGCTGATAGGTGACTTCAACGCACGAGCCGCCGAGCGATCCGACCGCATAGGGATATTTGATCGCGGCGAGCACCGGCGGCACTTCCGGGCGCACAAGGCCGACGTCCTTGAATGGCGTGATTGCGGCCTCGCCGATGCCCTTTCGCGCGGTGTCGACGCGATCGCCCATCGTTCGACGGTCAGGCGCGGGTTCCGGCGCGGGCTCGGCCCGATGTGCGCAGGCGCCCAAGACAAGACTGACGCCGACGGCGCCGAGGACACTGATCCGCATGTTCCCTCTCCGCAGCGCGTTCTACCAATTCCCCGGACCGCACGCCATAAATCCGCAGTGACTTCGCTCGTGCCAGACTTCGCCTATCCCGTCGATGCCGTCGCGCCCGAACTGGCGGCTGCGCTGGAACGCGGCAACGCGGCCGTCCTTGTTGCGCCGCCCGGGGCGGGCAAGACGACCCGTATTCCGCCGGTGCTCGCGGCGGCGGACTGGGCGGCAGGGCGGCGCATCATCCTTTTGTCGCCGCGACGGATCGCAGCGCGCGCCGCCGCGGCCCGAATGGCTGCGGAGATGGGCGAAACGGTTGGCGGCGTGGTGGGCTACCGCGTGCGCCTGGAGACGCGCGTCAGCGCGCGCACGCGAATCGAGGTCGTCACCGAAGGGGTCTTCACGCGGATGATCCTCGCCGATCCAGCTCTCGAAGGGATCGCCTGCGTCATCTTCGACGAGTTCCACGAGCGCAGTCTGGAGGGCGATCTGGGTCTCGCGTTGGCGCGCGACTGCCAGGAAGGTTTGCGCGAAGACCTGCGCATTCTCGTGATGTCGGCGACGCTCGACGCCGCGCGCGTGGCGCGCCTCCTCGGCGACGCTCCTGTGATCGAGGCGAAAGGGCGGATGCATCCGGTCGCATTGCGCCATGTCGGGCGCGAACCGCACGCGCCGATCGAGCCGCAAATGGCCAAAATCATCGCCCGTGCGCTCGCGGCTGAAGAGGGCTCGGCGCTCGCGTTCTTGCCGGGCGCGCGCGAAATCGAGCGCACGGCGCAGGCCCTCGCCGATCTCGTCGCGCCCGACGTCGATCTGCATCCGCTCTTCGGCGCGATGGACGCGCGGGCGCAGGACGCCGCGATCCAGCCGGCGCCGAGCGGTCGGCGCAAAGTCGTGCTCGCCACCTCGATCGCCGAAACCAGCCTGACGATCGACGGTGTGCGGATCGTCGTGGACAGTGGCCTCGCGCGCCGACCAGTCTACGAGCCTGCGACGGGCCTATCCCGGTTGGAGACCGGGCGCGTCAGTCAGGCGAGCGCCGCCCAGCGCGCCGGCCGGGCGGGCCGCACGGCGCCCGGCGTGTGCTACCGACTATGGGACGAGCCGGAGACGCGCGCCTTCGCGCCGTTCGATCCGCCCGACATTCTGCAGGCCGACCTTTCGAGCTTGGCTCTGGATCTCGCAGCCTGGGGCGTCGCCGATCCCAATATGCTCGCCTGGCTCGATCCGCCGCCGGTGGGCGCCTATGGCGAGGCGCGTGATCTCCTAACGGCGCTCGGCGCGCTCGACGTGGATTTCAGGATCACGCCGCATGGCCTGAGATTGTCCGCATTCGGACAAGAGCCGCGGGTTGCGCACATGGTTCTGGCCGCCGCCGAGCGCGGACATGGTCGCCTGGCTGGGCGCATCGCCATGGTCCTGACCGAGCAGGGGCTTGGCGGGCGCGATGCGGATGTGCGCCGGCGCCTGGAAACGTTCGCGCGCGACGCCGGCCAACGCGCGCGCGCCGCATTGAAAATGGCGGATGCGCTGGCCGACCGCGCCGGCGCGCGGCGGGACGAACAGATCGACGTCGAGGCGGCCGGCATCGTTCTGGCGCTCGCCTATCCCGACCGCGTCGCCAAGGCGCGCGACGGCAAGCCGGGCGAAGTTCTGATGGCGAGCGGTCGCGCCGCGGCGCTCGAGGCGACGGACGCCTTGGCGCGTGCGCCGTTCCTGGTCGTCGCCGACGCGCAGGGGCGCGCGGAACGGGCGCGCATCGCGCTGGCCGCGCCGATCGCGCAGCGCGATGTCGAGGCCTTGTTCGCGGACAAGATCCAACGGATCGAGGACGCCATATTCGATCCCGCAACCGGCGCGGTGCGCCCGCGTCGGGCCCGCAAGCTCGGGCGCATCACGCTGAGCGAAGGGCCAGGAGACAGGCTTGCTCCGGAGGCGCGCGCGGCGGCGCTTGCAGACGCAGTTCGCAGTGGTGGGCTGGAGCTGCTGGACATGGCGGGCGCGGCGCAATTGCGCGCGCGCGTCGCGCTCCTGCGCGGTTTCGAGCCTGACGCCTGGCCAGACTGGAGCGAGGCGACGCTCATCGCGCATTTGGACGATTGGCTTTTGCCCGCGCTCGCCGGCGCCGCGCGTCTCGGCGACGTCGACATTGCAGTCGCGCTTTCATCTACCCTCGACTACGCCGCGCGGCGCCGTTTGGACGAACTTGCGCCGCAGCGCCTGCACACGCCCGCTGGGTCCGAGATCGCCATCGACTACACGAGTGAGGCCGGACCGGAATGGTCTGTCCGGTTGCAGGAATTGTTCGGGATGGCGCGACATCCCGCAGTCGCCGGCGGACGTGCGCCCCTCGTCGTGACCCTGCTTTCGCCGGCCCATCGCCCGATCCAGACGACGCGAGATCTGCCCGGCTTCTGGACGGGTTCGTACGCCGACGTGCGCGCCGACATGCGCGGTCGCTATCCGAAACATCCCTGGCCGGACGATCCCTTGTCCGCCGAACCGACCCGTCGCGCGAAGCCCCGCGCCTGAGGAGACGACATGCCCGTAACGATCAACGACATCCGCGCCGCCGCTCGTCGTCTGGCCCCCGTAGTGCGACGCACGCCGCTGCTGAATGACGAGTTCGTCGACCAAGCGCTCGGCGCCCGGCTGTTCGTGAAGGCCGAATGCCTGCAGCGCTATGGCGCCTTCAAGATTCGCGGTGCGTACAACAAGATCGCGAGCCTGACGCCGGAGGCGCGTGCACGGGGCGTGCTTGCGTTCTCGTCGGGCAACCATGCGGTCGCGACGGCGGCGGCGGCGCGCATGTTTGGCGTGCCGGCGGTCATCGTGATGCCGTCAGACGCGCCCGCGGCGAAGCGCGCGCAGGCCGAGGCGCTCGGCGGCGAAGTCGTCCCGTATGACCGCGCGAAAGAGGATCGCGAAGCAATTTGCGCCGCGATCGCGCAGACGCGGGGTCTCGCGCTGGTGAAGCCCTTTGACGATGCCGATGTGATCGCCGGGCAGGGCACGGTCGGCCTGGAGATTGTCGAGGACCTCGCGGCGCAGGGATTGAAGCCCGACCTCGTCCTCGCCTGCGCTTCGGGCGGCGGGCTCGCCGCTGGTGTGGCGGTGGCGGTCAAGGACGCGGCGCCGGACGCGCTCGCGTTTCCCGTCGAGCCGGAAGGTCACGATGATCTGGCGCGCAGCCTCGCCGCCGGCGAGCGCCTCGGCAATGCGCCGGGAATCCGTTCGATCGCCGACGCGCTGCTGGTCGACAAGCCGGGCGTAATCCCGCTCGCCGTGGCGAGCAGTCTGTGGGCGCGCGGGCTCGTCGTCTCCGATGAGGAGATCCTCGACGCCATGGCGCAGGCTTTCCTCCGTTTCCGGATCATTGTCGAGCCGGGCGGCGCGGTGGCGCTGGCGGCGGTCCTGTCGGGCAAGATCGACGTGCGCGGCAAGGTCGTCGCGGTCGTGGCGAGCGGCGGCAACGTCGATCCGGCGATGTTTGCGCGCGCGCTCGCGCGGCTCGGCTAATTGCCGCCGCGCTTGAGGTCCTCGCGGATCTTGATCGGCGTCGGCGTCCCGGCGAGCCGGTAGCGATAGACCTGAAGGTTCTCCATGACGCGCATGACGTAATTGCGGGTCTCGGAGAAGGGGATCAGTTCGATCCAATCGACGATGTCGATCGCGCCTGTGCGCGGGTCGCCCCAGTCCTCGTTCCATTGGCGAGGCCTGGAGCCGCCAGCGTTGTAGGCGGCGATCGCCATCACGTAGGAGCCGTTGAAGCTCGCGATCTGGTCATCGAGATAGGCCGCGCCGAGCGTGATGTTGTACATGCCGTCGCTGGTGAGGCGGGCGCGGTCGTAGGGAAGGCCGAGGCCGCGCGCGGTGGCCTGAGCCGTGGCCGGCATCAGCTGCATCAGGCCGCGCGCGCCGACGGGGCTCACCGCTTGGGAATCGAATTCGCTCTCCTGGCGCGTGATGGCGTAGATCAGCGCAGGCTCCGGGCGAGGCGGCAATTGCGCGTCGGCCGGCAAAGACATCAGCGGGTAGGCGCCTTCCTTGGCGACGATGCCGCGCCGCATTCCCGCTTTCGCGCTACGCAGGGCCGTGCGGTAATACCGGTATGACCGCGCGATCGCGGAAAGCATTTCGTGCTCGGCCGGCGTCGTGAGCTGGTCGTCGAGCGCGAACGCGACGGATTCGAAGTCCTGACGCCCGCCGGCTTCGGCCAGGACGCGCAGAACGCGGACGAGCTCGCGGTTCTCGAAGGCGGCGCGCGTCGGCTCGTCGATCACCGGCGGATCGCCGAGCGAGAGAACGGCCGCGGGATCGCGCTCGGTCGCCGCCAACTGGCCGTAGAACGTGAAGGGCAGGTCCGCCGCCTCGCCCAATCGCGCCGCGGCTTCCTCGTTGCGGCCAACGGCCTTGAGCGCCTGCGAACGCCAGTAGAGCGCGCGGGCGCGGCTCACCGGCGTGCGGACATTGGCGTCGAGACGCGCGAAGTGCGCTTCGGCTTTGGTTGCGTCCTTGAGGAAGCGCAGCTGGAGCCAACCCGCCAGCCATTCGCTGTCGGCGAACACTTCGCCGTTCTTCAGTCCGTGCTCGGACGCGATGCGATAGGCCGCGGACGGTTGGCCCGTGCGCATCAGGCGCGGCACGAAGAGGCGTTGCTCCTGCACGATCGCTTCGCGCGCGAACACCGGCGCATCGGCGGCGCGCAATTGCATGGCGAGGCCGACGGCGTCCTCCGGGCGACCTGCCCGCCGGATGTAGCGCACGCGGTCATAGATCAGGCCGGGATCGTCGCGTCGCGCGGCCGGCACGCGCGCGAGGATTTTCGAAAGACCCTTGCTGCGTCGCGACTGCAACGCGATGCGCGCGTCCGCGACGGCGCGATCGGCGGGCTTCAGTCGGTTCAGGATGCGCTGGGCGCCGCCGCGGTCGTCGCGCCACAGGAGGCCGGCGACCCGATCCGCGTGGTCGTCGGCGGTGAAGGCCTCGGAGAAATTGGCGAACAGGAGCGCTTCAGAGCGGGCCGTCAGCGTGCGCTCGCGCCAGGTCGAGCGCGCAAGCGCCAAAGCATCGGCGCGTCGGCCCAGATCCGAATAGGCGATGGCGAGCGCGGCCTGACCATCGCCGCTCAATGGGCCTCCGTCCGACGTCAGCCATTGAACGCGATCACTCGCGGAAAGGCCGGCATCGACGATCGCCTGCTCGCCGCGGCGGCGCATGACGTCGCGGCCGGGCCAGTTTGCGAGCTCCTTCAGGGCCTGGTCGATGTCCATGAAGGTCGCTGGCGCCTCGCGATCGGCGGTGAGGCGCCACAGGAGAATCCGCCGCGCCAGCGGGTCGACCGCGGCGGCGCGGTGACCGCGCACCTCCTCCCAGCGCCCCTCGCGCGCCGCCGCGAGGGCGTCTCTGATTCGCTCCATTTCCCACGCCGGCAGCGGGGCGGGGGATTGCGATGCGGTGGGGGATCCGCCAGGACCCTGCGCCGCGCTTGGCGTCGCGGTGAGCGCCGCCGCCGCAGCGCCGACGAAGGCGCTGATGATCCAGGGAAGCTTTCCGCGCACGATTACCCTCCGCTTGCCAATCCGACATTGCGGCGCGTAACTCCGATGCAGTCGAAGTTCCGCGCGCCGCTCCCCGCGTCGTCGCGTCCAGCATATAGCAGGCTCATGTTGCACGGCTCCATGACGGCGCTCATCACGCCTTTCCGCAACGGCGGGATCGACGAACAGGCGTTCGCCGCCTTGGTCGAGCGCCAGATCCAGAATGGCGTCAATGTTCTCGTCCCCTGCGGCACGACGGGCGAATCGGCCACCTTGTCGCATGACGAGCATCGCAGAGTCGTGGCGCTTTGCGTGGAGATCGCAGCCGGTCGCGTGCCTGTGATCGCCGGCGCGGGGTCGAACTCGACCACGGAGGCGATCGACCTGATGCGCCACGCCAAGGAAATCGGCGCGGATGCGGTCCTTTCGGTCGCGCCCTATTACAACAAGCCCAACCAGGAAGGGCTCTACGCGCACTTCAAGGCGCTCAACGACGCCGTCCAGATCCCGATCGTCGTCTACAACATCCCGGGCCGATCGGTGGTCGATATCCGGCCCGAGACCATGGCGCGGATCGCGGCCTTGCCGAACGTCATCGGCGTCAAGGATTCGTCCGGCGATCCCTCACGCGCGGCCTGGCATCGCGAACTGATCGGGCCGGACTTCTTGAACATCGCGGGCGACGACAATCTGGCGCTCGCCTTCGCTGCTTACGGCGCGGTCGGCTGCATATCGGTCGTCTCCAATGTCGCGCCGAAGGTCTGCGCGGAGATGCACGCCGCATTGCGCGCCAATGATTGGGAGACGGCGCGGGCGGTCAACCTGCGCCTTGCGCCGCTGGCCAGGGCTCTCTTTCTCGAGCCAAACCCGGTTCCGACCAAATACGCTCTGTCCGTTCTCGGCTTGTGCGCGCCCGACGTCCGCCTGCCGATGGTCGAGCTCAGCGCCGACGCCAAGGCGGCGGTCGAAGCGGCGATGGCGCATGCGGGGATTTCATGACCATCGGAAAATTGATCGCTGAAAACCGCCGCGCGCGGTTCGACTATATGATCGAAGACGTGCTCGAAGCGGGCCTCGTGCTGAGCGGCACCGAGGTCAAGGCGTTGCGCGCCGGTCGCGCCAACATCGCGGAGAGCTACGCCAGCCCTGAGAAGGGCGAGCTTTTCCTGATCAACAGCTACATTCCCGAATACGGGCCGGCCTCGCAATTCAACCACCCGCCGCGCCGGCCGCGCAAGCTGCTCGTCCGCAAGCGCGAATTGCACAAGCTGATGATCGCCGTCGACCGCGAGGGCCGCACGATCGTCCCGCTCAAGCTCTATTTCAATGAGAAGGGGCGCGCGAAGCTCGAACTGGCGCTCGCCAAGGGCAAGAAACTCGCCGACAAGCGGGCATCGAGCAAGGACCGCGACTGGAAGCGCCAGCAGGCGCGACTGATGCGCGATCGCGGATGATTTCGGCGGCCGACGCGCGCGCGATCGAACTCGCGACGCTGGCGGCGACGCCGCCGCGCGAGCGGGTCGAGGACGACGGCTGGATTCTCGGCGCCAATGGCGGCGCTATGGGGCGGGCCAACAGCGTGACGCCGCTCTATGCCGGCGTTGATCCCATCGACGCCAAGGTCGACCGCGCCGTCGCCTTCTATCGCGCGCGTGGGCTTGGGCCCGCATTCCGCGTCTCGCGCTTCGCGCGTCCGGAGGGGCTGAGCGAACGCCTCGCCGCGCGCGGCTTTCAGCAGGACGAAGACACCAGTGTGGAAACGGCCGATGCACGCGAGGTCGCCGCCATCGAGGCGCCGCCGCACGAGGTCGTGCGCACGTCGGCGCCCGCGCCGGACTGGCTCGACGTCTTTCTGGCGTCGAGCGACGAGCCGGCCTCGCTGCAAAAGCTGCGCTTGGAGACGCTCGCGCGCGCTGAGACGTCGGCCTTTTACAGCGTACGGATCGATGGGCGGATCGCCGCGGTCGGCGTCGGCGCCGTCGACGCGAGCGGGTTTGCCGGCATGCACGGCATGCGGACCGTTCAAACCGCTCGCCGCCTTGGATGCGCGCGCGCCATCGTGCGCGCCGCAGCGCAGTCGGCTCTTGCTCAGGGGACGACGCGTCTGTTCCTTCAGGTCGAGGTCGCCAACGCGCCAGCGCGGGCGCTTTATCGCTCGCTCGGCTTCGCGCAGGCCTACACCTACGCCTATTGGCGCTAAAGGGCGCCGGCGAGCCGCGCCGCTTGCGCCAACGCGGATTCGAACATGTCTGGTGTGAGCCTATTGGTCTGTGTGTTGTAGCGCGAGCAATGATAGCTCGACACGAGCACGCGGCCGGACGGCAATTGCGTTTGCGCGCCATGGGCGAACTTCGCCGCCGACGGCCGAACGCCTTCAGCGCGCAGGACGCTGTCGTGGGCGATGGCGCCGAGCGCGAGGAGCGCCTTCAGCTGAGGGAGGGCGGCGATGCGCGCAGCGAGGAACGGGCGGCACGCCGCGATCTCTGCGGTTTCGGGCTTGTTCTGCGGCGGCGCGCAGCGCACGGCGTTGGTGATCATGGCGCTGACGAGCGTCAGCCCGTCCTGCGGATCGGCGCGGTAGGTTCCCCGCGCGAGGCCGAGCTTCAAAAGCGTGCCGTAAAGAAGATCGCCCGCGAAATCCCCGGTGAACGGACGTCCTGTGCGGTTGGCGCCGGTGCGTCCAGGCGCCAGGCCGACGATCAGAAGCGCCGCTTTCGGATCGCCGAACGAGGGCGCCGGCCCATTCCACCAGTCGGGATTGGCGGTGCGATTTTCCTGGCGATAGGTGACCAGCCGCGGGCAGAGCGGACAATCGCGGGCCGGCTCGGCGGGGATGCTCACGCCTGCTCCCCGCGCGGGGCCCGCCCCACGTGCTCGGCGAGGTCTGCGAGATCGACGAACGCATCGGCGACCCGGCGCAATTCGTCGGCGGCCATCGGCGGCGAGGTCCGGATAGTCGACAAGACGGTCACGCGCAGCCCGCGCCGCTGCACGGCTTCAACCAGCGAAACGAAATCTCCGTCCCCGGAGAACAAGACGACGTGATCGAGATGGGCGGCGGCCTCCATGATGTCGACGGCGATGTCGACGTCCATGTTGCCCTTCCATCGCCGACGGCCCGTCGCGTCGACATAATCGCGCGCCGGCTTCGTCACGACCTTGAACCCGTTGTAGTCGAGCCAGTCGACGAGCGGGCGGATCGGCGAGAAGTCCTGGTCATCGATGAGGGCCGTGTAATAGGACGCGCGAACGAAACGCGCGCTCGCCTTGAACGCCTCCAAGAGGCGGCGCCAGTCCAGGTCTACGCCGAGAGCGCGGGTCGCGCCGTGGACGTTGGCGCCGTCGATGAACAGGGCGATCCGCTCGTCCGGTCGAAACAGGCGGGCGATGGACGCGATGGGCGCTGCGGAAGGAGCCGGCGAAGGCATGGAATCACCTCGGAGGCGGGACGACGGCCCGCAATCTGGCATAGCGCTCCTCGGTCTTGGGGGGAACGTCCCCTGGCGCGGGCTGTTCGGCGTTGCCTTGTACGAGGCGGCGCTCGCGGCGATCGCCCATGCCGGCGGTGAGATTTTGGCGCGGTCGCAGGTGCGCGCTACTCCGGCCTGGCCTGACCCGTCGCAGCCGACCTATTGGAACGCCGCGGCGCGCGTCCGTTTCGCGGGCGTTGACCCCGCCGCAGCGCTCGCCTTGCTGCTGGGGGTTGAGCGCCAGTTCGACCGGGAGCGACGGGAACGGTGGGCGGCGCGCACGCTTGACCTCGACCTTTTGGATTTTGACGGACGCGTCGTCGCGGCCGCGGACCTGGAGTTGCCGCATCCGCGGCTCGCCGCGCGCCGGTTCGCGCTCGAGCCTTTGGCCGAAATCGCGCCGGACTGGCGCCATCCGCTCTTGGGCGTCAGCGCTGCTGACCTCCTGGCGCGTCTGGACGGCGCGCCCTAGGACCCCGACAATGCGGATGGAGGCTTAAGCGATGGCGTTTCAGGTCAAGTCCCAAGACGGCTGCGTGATCGTGACCTTGGATCGGCCCCCGGTGAACGCCGTTGATCCGCAAACCGTGGCCGCTTTGGGGGCTTGGGCTGCGGCCTATGAGGACGAGCAGCCCGTCGTCCTGACCGGCGCAGGGGCCTCGTTTAGCGCCGGCGTCGACGTGCGCGCCTTCGCCGCCGCGGACACCGCTGGCCGGCAGGCGTTTTTCGCCGGCATTACGGCGATGGTCCGGGCCCTGGTCGCCTTGCCTGTCCCCCTGGTCGCCGCGGTCAATGGCCACGCGCTTGGCGGGGGCTTGGTTCTCGCCCTGTGCGCCGATCGGCGCATCGCCGCAGAGGGGGCGGCGCGGTATGGGCTGACCGAGGCGAAGGCCGGCGTGCCGTTCCCAGACGGACCAATCGAGGTCATCAAGGCCGAAGTCCCCAGCGCCTTATTGCGGCGCATGACCCTCTCAAGCGAGATCGTTAGCGGTCAAGTGCTTGTTGAACATGGTGTTTTCGATCTTTTGGCCCCGCCAGACGAAGTCTTGGTCCGGGCGATCGCAGACGCCCGGGCGATGGCCGCCCAGCCGGCCTTCGCCGCGGTCAAACGCCAGATCCGCGGCGGCCTGACGGCGCGGTTGGCGGCGCTTCCCTGAACGGCGTCGCGGCGCGGGGCCAGATCCAGGCAACCCCTTTTCATTGCGGTGCAGCGATGCGCGCGCTATGTTTAGCTCTTGCACACAAGATCGGGGATTTTCATTGGCCCGCGTCACCGTCGAAGATTGCGTTACTAAAGTTCCGAACCGCTTCAACCTCGTCCTGTTGGCCGCCCACCGCGCCCGGGCGATTTCGGCGGGGGCCGCGCCGCTGGTCGAGCGCAATCGCGACAAGGATCCGGTGGTTTCCCTGCGGGAGATCGCCGAGGACGCTATCCGCCCGATGGACATCCGCGAGAGCTTGATCGCCCAATTCCAGGACGTCCAACCCTCCGCCCGCGCCGAGGACGAGCAGGATCTCCTCGCGCTCTCCGCCCCGGTTCAAAACAGCGAAGACGATGTTCTGCGCGCGCTGCAGGCCGAGCAGGAAGCGTCCCAGCGGGACGACCGCTACTAGGCCATGGACGGCGCAGCCCCCGGCGCCGTCGATGTGGCCCCATCGGCGCCGGCTGCGGCGCCGGGCAAACCTGCCCGCGCGCGGTTTCTGCGGCAGTTCGAACTCGTCGAACGGGTGCGCGCCTATGATCCGAACGCTGACGAAGCGCTCATCAATCGCGCCTACGTCTACGCCACGGCGATGCACGGGAGCCAGAAGCGGCATTCCGGCGACCCGTACTTCGCGCATCCGATCGAGGTCGCTGGCATCCTCACCGAATACCGGCTCGACGTCGCCACGATCGTCGCCGGTCTGCTGCACGACACGATCGAAGACACCGACGCCACACCCGAGCAGATTCGCGAACGCTTCGGCGCTGCGATCGCGGAAATCGTCGAGGGCGTCACCAAGCTCTCGAAGCTCGAATTGGCCCCGGGCGAGAACAAGCAGGCCGCGAACCTGCAGAAGTTCATCCTCGCCATGTCGCGGGACGTGCGCGTTCTGTTGGTCAAGCTCGCCGACCGGCTGCACAATATGCGCACGCTGGCGCATCATCCGAAGGCCGACAGCCGTCGACGCATCGCGCTTGAAACGCTCGACATCTACGCGCCCCTCGCGCGGCGCATCGGCATGGACCGGATGGCGCGCGAACTGGAGGAACTCGCCTTCGCCGAGGCCTACCCCGAAGCGCGCACCGCAATCATCGCGCGTCTGGATTCCCTGCGCCTGGAGAAGGGCGAGAACGTCCGCATCATTTCCGAAAAGCTCGATCAGAAACTGCGTGCGCTCGATCCGCCCGCACGCATCTATGGCCGCGAAAAGCAACCCTTCTCGATCTGGCGCAAGCTGCAGCGCAAATCAGTGCAATTCTCGGATCTGGCCGACATCTACGCCTTTCGCGCGATCGTCGCGAGCGAGGACCAGTGCTACCAGGCGCTCGGCTTGATCCACCGTACCTGGCGCTGCGTGCCGGAGGCCTTCGAGGATTTCGTCTCGAACCCCAAGCCCAACGGCTATCGCTCGATCCACACGACGGTCATCGGCCCCGGCAATGTCCGCGTCGAGGTGCAGATCCGAACCGAGGTCATGGACTATTCGGCCGAAGTCGGGGTCGCCGCGCACTGGCGCTACAAGAACGAAAGCTATGGGTTCGACGCCGAAGGCGCGGCGCGCCAGGGCGTCGATCCGCGCGAGGCCGTGAAGTCGCTCATGGATATCGTCGAGCACGGCGGCGACGCGGAGGAATTCCTCGAGCACGCCAAGCTCGAAATGTA